>NZ_JBEZHK010000042.1:0-62880 GCF_040650555.1 Streptomyces sp. NPDC048664
GCAGCAAGCAGCCAGCAGCAAACCCGCCGAGAGGTTCCCCATGGCAGGCGAGACCGTCATCACGGTCGTCGGCAATCTTGTCGACGACCCCGACGCGCGGCGGTGCGGCCGCACGGCTCCTCGTGCCGGCGCGTCAGAAGCCCATGCGCTCCCTGCGCACCGAGTAGGCCAGGAACCCGGCCCCCAGGGACAGGAACAGGGTGCCGCCCAGCACGTAGGGTGTCGTGTCCACGCTTCCGGTGTCGGCCAGTCCGGTGGTCGTACCGCCCACCCCGGCCGCGGCGGTGCTCGCGTCCACGGTGGTGCTGTCGGCGGTGGCCGACGAGGCGGACACCGACGTCGACGTGGACATCTGCTGCCCGGGGGACTCCTGCGTGGCGTTCGCGGACGGGACGAACCACAGGGCGCCCAGCAGGGTCCCGGCGGCGGTCGCGGTCAGCATGGTGCGGCGGGCGGTGGACGTCGAGCGACGTGCGGCGGACACGAAATACCGATCCCTTTGTGGCGCTTGCGAATTGGCCGTGTGGGGCGATGCTAGTGAAAGGCGCGGGTCGCGGGAAAGTCGCGCCCCTCACGGGCCGTACGCTGCCCGGCATGAGCACATCTGAGACATCACGGTTCGTCCGGCTTCGCGTCGAACTGGTCGTCGAGATCGCCGACCCCGACGTGGTCACCAAGGCCGCCCTGCGCCGGATCGAGAACGACCCGGACATGCCCGAGGGCGAGCGCGTCTACACGGAGGGCGCGGTGGCCGAGGACGCCGCCGAGGCCCTCGCCTACCTGGTCGACCCCGCCGAGCTGATCGGCGAGATGCCCGGGGTCGAACTCGCCCAGGCCTCGTGGAGCAGCGAGGAGATCGACTACGACCCCGAGTCGCCGGACTGGGCCCTGGACGAGGACGACGAGAGCGACGAGGAAGAGGAGGAGGCGGTGCTTCGCTGACGTGTTCCGGGGAATTCGTGACCCCGGGTGGCAACCGGCACCCGGGGTTCCGTCGTCTCACGAGGAGATCCCCGGCGTCCCGCACGAAGCGGAAGCCACCCGCGTGACCCCCGTACGGAGTGGTGTGGACCACATCACCCCCGGATACGGAACCGGGTCGACCGGCCCTACCGTTGAAGGTTCTTACGGGGGCTGACGGGTTCATGGGGATTCGGCAACGATGGAGAGTCGTGTGATGACGGACGGTATGCGGCGACGTGGTCTGGCGACCGCGGCCGCTCTGCTCGGCGGAGTGATGGCGCTCACCGCGTGCAGCGGTGGCGACAAGTCGGCGTCGGGGGGTGGCGACTCCACGTCGCAGGCCCAGGTCGATGAGGCGGCCGCCAAGAAGACCTCCGAGGCGCAGATCAAGATCACCCCTGCGGACGGCTCCGACAACGCCTCCATCAACAGCGCGGCCAAGGTGACGGTGGACAAGGGGACCCTCACCGACGTCGCCATGACGACCGAGTCCGGCACCGCCGTGCCCGGCCAGATATCCGCGGACAAGAAGAGCTGGGCGCCCACCGGCCAGCTCCAGCGCTCGACCACGTACAAGATCGCGGCGACCGCCAAGGACTCCGCGGGCCGCGACGCCCACGAGAACGCCTCGTTCACGACCGTCGCCCCGGCCCACTCCTTCATAGGGAACTTCACGCCGGAGAGCGGCTCGACGGTCGGCGTGGGCATGCCGGTCTCGATCAACTTCGACAAGGCCATCACCAACAAGGCGGCCGTGCAGAAGGGGATCACCGTCAGCTCCAGCACCGGGCAGGAGGTCGCCGGCCACTGGTTCGGCGCCAACCGGCTCGACTTCCGCCCCGAGAAGTACTGGCAGGCGGGCTCCACCGTCACGCTGAAGCTCAACCTCGACGGGGTCGAGGGTGCGAGCGGCGTCGTCGGCGTGCAGCAGAAGACGGTCACCTTCAAGATCGGCCGCAACCAGGTCTCGTACGTCGACGCCAAGACCAAGCAGATGAAGGTCACGCAGGACGGCAAGACGGTCAAGACCATCCCGATCTCGGCCGGCGCCCCGGACCACACCACGTACCAGGGCCAGATGGTGATCTCCGAGAAGTTCACCCAGACCCGCATGAACGGCGCGACGGTCGGCTTCAAGGACGGCGACGGCAAGGGCGAGTACGACATCAAGGACGTGCCGCACGCCATGCGCCTGACCACGTCCGGCACCTTCATCCACGGCAACTACTGGGGCGCGCCGTCCGTGTTCGGCAGCACCAACACCAGCCACGGCTGTGTCGGCCTCCAGGACGCGAAGGGGGCGGGCGACCCGAACACGCCGGCCGCCTGGTTCTACAACCACACGCTCATCGGTGACGTCGTGGTCGTCTCCAACACCGGCGACAAGACCGTGTCCCCGGACAACGGCCTCAACGGCTGGAACATGAGCTGGGACCAGTGGAAGGCGGGCTCGGCGGTCTGACGCCACCCGACGCCCCACCGCACGGCCTCGGCGCCCGCACCCCGCTCACGGGGCGCGGGCGCCGAGGCCTTTCCCGGCCGTCCGTGAGGCCTCCACGGCCTTCTCATGCTTCTCTTATGACCGCTTGATGGGTTCATCACGGTGCGTCCTTAACTTGCGGCCATGTTCTTCACCTACCTGAGGCGCGAACTGCGCCGCCGGCGAAAGGCGGCCCTCGTCGTCGCCTCCGGGCTCGCGCTGGGCATCGCCCTCGTCATCGTGGTCAACTCCGTGTCCTCGGGCATGGGGAAGGCGCAGGACAAGGTCCTGCAGTCGCTGTACGGCCTCGGCACCGACATGACCGTCACCAAGGCCGCCGCGCCTCCCGCCTCGGGCGGCTCGCAGGGCCCGCGCTTCAGCTTCGGTGCCCGTGACAGCGGCTCCACCGGTACGCAGAGCAGCGACCGCGTCATGGTCCAGGGCTTCCAGACCCTGGCGGACAGCACGGTGGCCAAGGTGGGGGCGCAGCACGGCGTCTCGGACGCCGTGGGCGGGCTGAGCCTGCGGGTCATCAAGATCAGCGGACAGTTCACCCGGGGCCAGTTCAAGCAGGACCAGAGCGGCGGCGGCCGCGGCGGTGGTCGGGGTGGCTTCGGGGGCGGCGGGGCGCAGGGCCGTGTCGAGGGCGGTGGCGCGAACTTCGGCGTCGACAACTACTCCGTCTACGGCGCCGACGTCAGCAAGCAGGCCCTCGGGCCGCTGACCTCGTCCAAGATCACCAGTGGTCGTACGTTCACGACGTCGGAGACGAACGCCAAGGTCGCCGTCGTGGACTCGGCGTACGCCCAGCAGGCGAAGCTCAAGACCGGCGGCACGGTCACCGTCAAGGGCGTCAAGTTCCAGATCATCGGCATCGCCACGGCCGACAGCGGCGACTCGGCGGCCAACCTCTACATCCCGCTGACGCAGGCCCAGACGCTCGCCGGTGCCAAGGACAAGGTCACCACGATCTACGTCAAGGCGACCGACTCCCAGCAGATCGCGACCGTCAAGACGACCATCCAGAAGAACATCTCCGGGACGACGGTCACCACCTCCTCGGACCTCGCCTCCACCGTCTCCGGGTCCCTCTCCACGGCCTCCAGCCTCGCCGGCAGCGTGGGCAAGTGGCTGTCCATCACGGTGCTCGTGGCCGCGTTCCTGGTCGCCGGACTGCTCACCTCCTCCGCCGTCTCCCGCCGGGTGCGTGAGTTCGGCACGCTGAAGGCGCTGGGCTGGAAGTCGGGCCGGGTGACCCGCCAGGTGGTCGGCGAGGCCGTCGTCAACGGGCTCGTCGGCGGAGTCCTCGGCATCGCACTGGGCCTGGCGGGCGCCTACGCCGTCACGGCGATCAGCCCGACGCTGCAGGCGCAGCTCGGTGGTGGCGGCGGTGGCGGTGGCGGTGGTGGCGGCTTCGGCCAAGGTCCCGGCGGTGGCGGAGGCTTCGGTGGCGGAGGCCGCCGGGCGGCGGCGAAGACCCTGGAGGTCGCCCTCACCGCCCCCGTCAGCGCCACCACCATCGCCCTGGCGGTCGCCCTGGCCGTGACCGGCGGCCTGGTGGCCGGCGCCTTCGGCGGCTGGCGAGCCTCCCGCCTCCGCCCAGCGGACGCCCTACGCCGAGTCGAGTAGCCCCCACTCAAAGGGGCGCGGGGACTGCGCAAAACCCCACGACGCGCCCGCCCCCGACCACGCACCCAAGCCCCACCCAAAGGGGTGCGGGGAACTGCGCGAACCCCACCCCGCTGCCGCAGGCGACACGCAACACCCAGGAGCCCACCCCATGTACGAACTGAAGGCCGTCACCAAGCGCTACACCCGAGCCAAGGAAACCATCACCGCCCTGGACGCCGTGGACCTCACCATCGCCGACGGCGACCGCCTGGCCATCCAGGGCCCCACCGGCGGCGGCAAGTCCACCCTCCTGCAGATGCTCGGCGGACTGGACAAGCCGACCGCAGGCAGCGTGGAGCTCGACGGAGTCGACCTGGCCCGCCTCTCCGAGGCCAGGCTCACCAGGGTCCGCAGCGAGAACATCGGCTTCGTCTTCCAGTCCTTCAACCTCATCCCGACGCTCACCGCCCAGGAGAACGTGGAGACCGCCCTGGTCCCCCTCGGGGTGAAGGCGAAGGACCGGCGCGAACGGGCGGCACAGGCGCTGTCGTCCGTCGGACTCGGCGAACGCCTCGGCCATCTGCCCGGCGAGATGTCGGGCGGTCAGCAGCAGCGCGTCGCCATCGCCCGCGCCCTGGTGAAGCAGCCGAAGGTCCTGCTCGCCGACGAACCCACCGGAAACCTCGACGAGTCGACACGCGACGAGATCATGGACGTGCTCGAACGCATGTGGAAGGAGCACGGGCTGACCTTCATCATGGTCACCCACGACTCCGCGATAGCGAGGAAGGCCCCCCGGCTGGCCACCATCCGCAAGGGGCGCATCACCGTCAAGGAGAACGCGGCACCGTAGCCGACACAGCCTCCACAGCCGGCCCCGCGCCGAACCGGCCGAACACCGAACCGCCCGCCGCAGCCGCACCCGCACCTGCCGTGCCGCCCGGCGGGCGGGTCCGGCGCGGCGCGGGGGGCCGGCCCTCAGGCGCGGGACGCGTCGGTCCCCGCCCGTGTGGCGTCCACTCCCCAACTCGCCAGCAGCCGCAGCGCGTCGGCGGAGGCCGAACCGGGCTCGGCGTGATACGTCACCAGCGCCTGCTCGGCGTCGCCCGGCATCCGGAACGACTCGAACTGCAGCTCAAGGTCTCCCACCAGCGGATGCCGCATCCGCTTGAGCCCGTAGCTCTTCTCCTTGACGTCGTGGGTCGCCCACAGCCGCCGGAACTCCTCGCTCTTCACCGACAGCTCACCGACCAGCGCCGACAGCCGGGGATCGTCCGCGTGGCACCCCGCCTCGTAGCGCAGCAGGCACACGATGTCGATCGCCTTCTGCTCCCAGTCGACGAACAGATCGTGGTACTCGGGCCGCAGGAACACCATGCGCGCCCAGTTCCGCTCCTGCGGCGCCAGCTCACCCCAGTCGCCGAAGACGGCCGCGGCCATACGGTTCCACGCCAGGATCTCCGCCCGCCGCCCCGTGATGTAGGCGGGGACGTCCGCGAAGGCGTCCAGCAGCTGGCACAGCGAGGTCCGCACCTTCTGCGGTCGCGGCGACGGCTTCTTCGCGTGCGCCTTGGGCTTGGCGAGGTGCGTCAGATGCGCGTGCTCGGCGTCGCTCAGCCGCAGCGCGCGGGCGATGGCGCCGAGCACCTCCGCGGACACGTTCTGCCCGTTTCCCTGCTCCAGGCGTGTGTAGTACGCCACGGACACCCCGGCCAGCTGCGCCAGCTCCTCGCGCCGCAGCCCCGGCACCCGCCGGTGGCGGCCGTAGTCGGGCAGTCCCACGTCCTGCGGCTTGAGACGGGCTCGCCGGGTGCGCAGGAACTCACTGAGTTCGGCACGCCGGTCCAGCGCCTGGGCCTGACCCGCCGCGACGGGTTCCTCTGCGGAATCGGGCTGTGCGTCCATACGTCCAGTATTCCCGCTCGCGGGAGTACGAGCCTGACCCCGCCGGTGGTAGGAACGCTGGACGTAGGCAGAGCCGTGGTCTGGGTGAGCGTGCGGTACTCCGGCAGCCTTGAGCTGTGCCCGGCGGGAAGGCAGCCGGGAACGACCTCCCCACGACACCTCAGGAGATGTACGGCATGACCACCGTTGCCGCGTACGCCGCATCCGCCGCCAAGGCTCCGCTCGAGCGCACCACGATCGAACGCCGCGAGGTGCGTGAGCATGACGTCCTGATCGACATCAAGTTCGCCGGTATCTGCCACTCGGACATCCACCAGGTCCGTGAGGGCTGGGGCGAGGCGATCTTCCCCATGGTTCCGGGCCACGAGATCGCGGGCGTCGTCTCCGCCGTCGGCTCCGGCGTCACCAAGTTCAAGGTCGGCGACCGCGTGGGCGTCGGCTGCATGGTCGACTCCTGCCGCGAGTGCGACAACTGCCGGGCCGGCCTGGAGCAGTACTGCGTGAAGGGCATGACCGGCACGTACAACGCGCTCGACAAGGACGGGGAGCCCACCTACGGCGGCTACTCCCAGCAGATCGTCGTGGACGAGGCGTACACCGTGCGCATTCCCGACGGCCTCTCCCTCGATGTCGCCGCCCCGCTGCTGTGCGCCGGCATCACCACGTACTCCCCGCTGCGGCACTGGAACGCGGGCCCCGGCAAGAAGGTCGCCGTCGTCGGCCTCGGCGGTCTCGGTCACATGGCCGTCAAGCTCGCGCACGCCATGGGCGCCGAGGTGACCGTCCTGTCCCAGTCCCTGCGCAAGAAGGACGACGGGCTGCGGCTGGGCGCCGACCACTACCACGCCACCAGCGACCCGAAGACGTTCGAGGAGCTGCGCGCCGGCTTCGACCTGATCATCTCGACGGTGTCGGCGCCGCTCGACTTCGGCGCCCTGCTGTCGCTGCTGAAGACGGACGGCGCGCTCGTGAACGTGGGCGCGCCGGAGGAGCCCATCTCGCTCAACCTGTTCTCGGTGATCTCGGGCCGCAAGACCCTGGCCGGCTCCGGCATCGGGGGGATCCGCGAGACCCAGGAGATGCTGGACTTCTGCGCGGAGCACGGCATCGGCGCGGAGATCGAGCTGATCGGCGCCTCCGAGATCAACGACGCCTACGAGCGGGTGCTCGGCAGCGATGTGCGGTACCGGTTCGTGATCGACACCGCCACCATCTGAGCCCCGACACGGTCGGCAGGCGGCTTCCCCTTCCGGGGAGGCCGCCTCCCGCGTTTCCGGGCCGCCCGCACGCGGCCGAAAGCGTGCGGTGCGCGGCCCGGGGCCTCCCGGCCCGGCGGTAGCGTGGAGAGGGGGCCTGGCGCCCGGGAGAATCCACGGACAAGGAGTCTCGGCCCATGACCGTAGAGCTGAACCACACCATCGTCGCCGCGCACGACAAGGAAGCGTCCGCGCGTTTTCTCGCGGATCTGCTGGGGCTGGACGTGTCGCCGCAGTACGGCCCGTTCATCCCGGTGCAGATCGCGAACGGCGTGACGCTGGACTTCATGGAGGAGGCCGGGTCGATCACGCCCCAGCACTACGCGTTCCTCGTCTCCGACACCGACTTCGAGGCCATCTTCGACCGGATCCGGGAGGCGGGGCTCACCTACTGGGCGGACCCGCACCACGACCGCCGAAACGAGATCAACCACAGGGACGGCGGGCGCGGAGCGTACTTCGACGATCCGAACGGGCACCGGATGGAGATCCTGACGAGGCCGTACGGAAGCGGCGGGGACTGAGCCCCGCCGCTCACGTCTCGTTCGGGTCCAGGGCCTGTTGCGGCCCTGGGCCGGGGCTCAGGCGCCGGCCAGCTCGTCCACCGGCGCGGCGTGCCGGGGGCGGTACTTGGACGTCACCTGCCCGACCAGCTCCCGGAAGCACACCAGCGCCGTGACCGGGGGGATGCCGACGATCACCATCGAGAGCATCGAGTGCGCCGAGTTGCAGATGCACAACGCCACCGCGGTGGCGGAGGCGAGCAGGATGACACTCCAGGACCGGCGGGCGGTGCGGTGCTGGAAAGCCGCCCGCAGGATGGAGAGGGCCGCCACGAACCACGGCCCGTACACCGTCAGGGGCCACCACAGAGCCAGCGGGTCCGGCAGGACCGTCGAGGCGATGGCGCGCAGCTGGCCGTACGAGTAGGCGGTGGACCAGCCGAGCAGGGCGACCGCGCAGGCGGCGATGGTCGCGACCAGCACCCCGACGGGGCCGACTCGCTGGCCGCCTTCGAGGACATGGGCCGGCGCGGGCCTCGGACGCCGATGGCGGTGATGGTGGTGGTGGCCGTCCAGCGGGGGCGGTGCCAGGTCCAGGTGGCCCGTGCCGGAGACGGTGGCCAGCATCTGGGCCAGTTCCTCGTCCGGGTCCCAGCCGTTCGCGGGGATGTCGGAGATATCCGAGATGGCGGAGCTGTCCGGACCGGGTGTGTTCCAGGTGTGGCGCGCCTGGAGCGCGTCGACGCCGAGGGGGTCCACGCCGTAGGTGTCGGCGCGGTAGGGATCCACGTCGTAGGGGTCGGCACCGTAGGAGCCGTAGGAATCGACGCCGAGCGGATCGACGGCGTAGGGGTGCTGTCCCAGCGTGTCGTAGGGGTCCGTTCTCAGGGCGAACGGGATGTCGTAGAGGCTGGGCTCGCCTTGGATCCTGTCCATTTTCGTTTCCTCCGCGCCGCCGATCAGGACGCTCGATCGAGCGCGCGCAGGTATTCGCTTTCCATGGTGCCGATCTCCGCGAGGAATTCCTCCAGGATGTCCGAACATCCCTTCAGGAGCGCCTCGCTGCCCGCCGAATCCAGCCACAGGGCCGCTCGGCCTCCGACGGGGATCTGATCTTCGGGTTCGTTCCACGTCACGCTCACCTAACGAGCGGCGTCAGGATCGGGCAATCAGGCATTTGGGGGAACGGATCGCTGAAGAATCGTTTCGGCAGTCTGATGACAGTATCTTGTCGACGCCTTGGCGAACGAAATGGGCGAAATTGACGCACGCATATTTCCGGTTCTGCCTCGCGATCGTCGCCGTACGGACCTGATCGGATCCCGACGCGTACGCGGTCGGAGCCCGGTACCGGTCCGACCGGATCCCCGTCGCGACCCCGTGGCTTCCCGGCCGCGCTCCGGCCGGCTCCCCGGCCCGAGCCCCGACCACGACCCCGGCGCCCGGAACGTACCCCCGCACGCCCCACCGGCACCCGTGGCACCGCCGTGCCTCACCCGGCGTTCGCCCGGTTGGCGGCACCGGCACCGGCACCGGCACCGGCACCGGCACCGGCACCGGCCCCGGCACCGGAACCGGCGGGGCATCGCCGCGCCACCTGCACCAGCACCGGCACCTGCACCGGCAGGGCATCGGCACGGCACTGGCGGGGCCACCGGCGTCAGCACCAGAACCGCCACCGACGGGGCACCCGGCGCCGGACAGGCAGCGCATCGGCGGGGCACCGGCACCTGCACCAGCAGGGCGCAGGGAACCCGGCGTCATACCGGCACGGCATCGGCACCGGCGTCAGCGCCGGCACGGCACCGGCAGGGCGCAGGTATTGGCGCGGCACCGTGGCCAGCACCGACAGGGCATCGGACATCGGCACGGCACTGGCAGGGCACCGGCGTCTGCACCAGAACCGGCACCGACGGGGCACTCGGCGCGAGACCGGCAAGGCATCGGTATCGGCGTCAGCGCCAGTACGGCATCGGCAGGGCGCCGGCATCGGCACGGCACTGGCGCCAGCCCCGGCGGGGCATCGGCACGGCATCGGTGCTTGCGGGGCACCGGCGCGGCGCCCACCGGGGTGTGCCCTTGTGCTCTGCCGCGGGCGGCCTCGCGCGAGGCGCGGTGCGGGTCAGTGCGGCAGTGTCGCCGGGCTTCCGCCGCTCGCCTCGTACCCGGCCACCGCCAGGGCCCGGAACACCGCGTAGTGCGCGGCCGGCTCGGTGGTCAGTGTCCAGGGCAGGGCGCCCACATGGCCGTCGACGTGGACCAGTTGGTCCATCGCCTCCGCCCAGCGCTCGCCGCGGACGAGGAAGAAGAGCAGGAGATGGCGGACATGCGCCTGCATCGGGTTGTCGGGGCGGGCCGACTGCACCGCGAACAGGGCGCCGTGGACCGCTTTCGTGACGACCTCGCTCCGGTAGAGGCCGCGGACCATGTTCACCTCGGGAAGGTGCTCGAAGACCGCGAACAGCGGCATCGCGGCCAGCAGCGAGCCCCGCGGGGCGCGGGCGGCCGCCGATTCCGCGAACGCGTACGCCACGTCCCGCGAGCCGTGCCACTTCTCGCACCAGTAGTGCAGCGCTGCCAGATGCGCCCCCATATGGGCCGGTGCGCGGTCCATGATGTTCAGCCACAGCCGCTCGAACTCCGGGCGCGAGTAGCCGAGGCCCCGGGCCACCGACAGTTCGATGATGTACGGGACGGGGTCACCGGGGGCCAGCGACGCCGCCTGCGCGCACGCCGAGCGGGCCTCCTCCATGATGATCCGGAAGTCGTCGGTGCCCGGCGTCGAGGTGCGCCACGCCTGCTGGACCAGGAACTCCGCCTGCACGGCGGCGGCTCCCGGGTCCTTCGGAGCCTCGGCCCGCCACACCCGCAGCCACTGCCCGCCCGGTGTCTCGCTCACGCCGCCGGGCCGCTGCTGGAGTTCCAGCGAGGCGGCACCGGCGAAGGCCTGCACCCGCTGCCAGCGCGTCTCGCCCTCCGTCTCGGTGCCGGCCAGGAGTTGCGAGGCGGCCCGGTAGTCCTGGGTGCGCTGAACCACGTCCAGGACGTCCAGCAGGTCCTCGTCGGGGCCGGGCATGCGGACGTCCAACTCCTCCTCGCGCGCGAAGCCGTAGTTCGCCGGGTCGGCGGCGTCCGGATCGCCCGGCGTCGCGAGCTGGATGCCCGTGCGCCGACGCATGAGGACAGGCAGCAGGACGGCGCTGCACAGCGCCAGCGCCATCAGGAGCCAGAGAATCACCATGCGCCAAGCGAACCAGACCGGTCGGACACTTGGCCAACCCGGTCGCCGGCCTGTGGAAAACCCTGCCGCTTCCCCCGCCGCCGGTCCGCCGCCGCGGCGCACGGCACCTCCGTACCGGTCCGCCGCACCGGCGTCCCGGCCCGCGCGCCACCGTCCGCGCCGTGGGCGCACTACCCTCGGTGCTCATGAGCGACAGGCATATCAGTCAGCACTTCGAGACCCTCGCGATTCACGCGGGGAACACGGCCGACCCCCTCACCGGTGCGGTCGTACCACCGATCTACCAGGTGTCGACCTACAAGCAGGACGGTGTCGGCGGGCTGCGCGGCGGCTACGAGTACAGCCGCAGCGCCAACCCGACCAGGACCGCCCTGGAAGAGAACCTCGCCGCCCTGGAAGGCGGCCGCCGGGGTCTCGCGTTCGCGTCCGGACTGGCGGCCGAGGACTGCCTGTTGCGCACGCTGCTCGCCCCGGGCGACCACGTGGTCATCCCGAACGACGCCTACGGCGGCACGTTCCGCCTCTTCGCGAAGGTCGTCTCGCAGTGGGGCGTGGAGTGGTCCGTCGCCGACACCAGCGACCCGTCCTCCGTGCGGGCGGCGCTCACCCCGAAGACGAAGGCGGTGTGGGTGGAGACCCCCTCCAACCCGCTGCTCGGCATCACCGACATCGCCGCCGTCGCCCAGATCGCCCACGAGGCGGGCGCGAAGCTCGTCGTGGACAACACCTTCGCGACCCCCTACCTCCAGCAGCCGCTCGCGCTCGGCGCGGACGTCGTCGTGCACTCCCTGACCAAGTACATGGGCGGCCACTCCGACGTCGTCGGCGGCGCGCTGATCACGAGCGACCAGCAGCTGGGCGAGGAACTGGCGTACCACCAGAACGCGATGGGCGCGGTCGCCGGCCCCTTCGACTCCTGGCTGGTGCTGCGCGGCACCAAGACGCTCGCCGTCCGCATGGACCGGCACAGCGAGAACGCCACCAGGATCGCCGACATGCTGACCCGGCACTCCGCCGTCACCCGCGTCCTGTACCCGGGCCTGCCGGACCACCCCGGTCACGAGGTCGCCGCGAAGCAGATGAAGGCGTTCGGCGGCATGGTCTCCTTCCAGGTGGCGGGCGGCGAGGAGGCGGCCGTCGCGGTGTGCGACCGCGCCAAGGTGTTCACCCTCGGTGAGTCGCTGGGCGGTGTGGAGTCCCTCATCGAGCACCCGGGGCGCATGACGCACGCCTCCGCCGCGGGCTCCGCCCTGGAGGTCCCCGCGGACCTGGTCCGCATCTCCGTGGGCATCGAGAACGTCGACGACCTGCTGGAGGACCTCCAGCAGGCGCTCGGCTAGTCACCTGCGCGCCCCGGCTGGCCCCGCCCGGCCGGGGCGCGGCGGCCCGGGTCTCACCAGTCGCTGACCGGTGGAGTCGTCGTGGACGGCGGCTCCACCCAGGGCCGGGCGACCGACGCCCAGATCACGAAGGCGAGCGCCGCGGCGAGCAGCGCCAGCCACAGCAGGCGGCGCGCCGCCGTCGCGCGGCGTCGTATACGGCCGCCGCGCCGTACGACCTCCGGGTACAGGTCGGACGGTACCGGGGGAGGCGTCCGCTCCAGCATCCCCCGCACCAGCGCCTCACGGTCGAGCACCCTCATACGGAACCCCCGTTCCCGTGCCGCCGGGCCGGGCCGCGCAGGGCCCCGTCACGACGACGCCGCGTTCGCGAACGCCACCGCCGGCGCCGTGCCGGACGGCGGGTGGACCAGCGTCGACATGGCCCGCGCGCAGATCGCGCGCACCCGTTCGACCGGAAGGTTGAGCAGGGCGGCCGTCTGCTCCTCGGCCACACCCTCGTACATCCTCAGCACGAGGACGAGCCGTTCCCGGGGCGTCAGACGCGCGAGCAGACCGCCCTGGCCCGCACGGGGGCCACCCCTCAGAACCCCGAAGCCGCCGAAGCCCCCGAGCCTGCCCTGCCGATGCCATGCCTCGCGCGCGAAACGGGTGACCAGATGCTGGCGCGCCCGGTCGTAGGGGTCGTCGCCCCGCAGCCGGTCCCACGACGCGTACGTCTGGGCCAGGGCCAGCGTGATCAGCCGGCGCGCGCGGGGGTTGTCGTCCGGCGGCTCCGCCGTGAGGAGGGTGGCGGCGTGCAGCAGCCGCCCCGCCGCGCCCGCGACGAATGCTTCGACGTCCCGGTCCCGGCCCTCGCCGTGGAACACGCGCCGTTCTCGCACCGTGCCTCCCGCGGTGAGGGCGACCATGAAGTGAGCCAGAGGACCACGAGCGTGTACGGGGCGCCGGATCGCATGCGAACAGAGGTCCGGTCTCATGGGAGACCGGAGGTGCCCCCGGGGTCAAGAGCCGGGAAGCCCCCGGTCGGCACACCCGTCCCCGGCGGCCGGGTGCGACCGGCGCGGTGCGAGGAGGCCGGGGCTCAGGAAGCCGGCTGCGCCTCGGCCCCCGGCACCCGCTGCCGGGCGGAGAGGGCCGTGTTGAAGCGGGTGAGGAGCGAGCAGAAGGCCGTGCGCTCCTCGGGCGTCCAGTCCTCCGTGAGCTCGGCCATGAGCTGCCGCCTGGAGGACCGCACCTCGTCCAGGCGGGACAGCCCGCGCGGGGACAGCTGGAGCACGACCGCGCGCCCGTCCTCCGGGTGGGAGGTGCGTTTGACGAGGCCGGTGTCGACCAGCGGAGCCACCTGCCGGGTGACCGTCGAGGAGTCGATGCCCATGCTCGCGGCGAGCGCCTTGACGCCCATCGGACCCTCGTTGTCGAGACGGTTGAGCAGCAGGTAGGCGGCACGGTCCATGGAGTTGCGCACCTGTCCCACCCCGCCGAGCCGGGTCTGTTCGGCGCGACGCGCGAACACCGCGACCTCGTGCTGCAGCGTGTCCAGAAGACCGGGATCACCGACGGTCGTCATGTCCATCGACATTTCAGGTGTTGTGGGCATGGCCGGGGGCTCACTTCATGCGTGGGGAGCTGGGTTGGGGGACAGGGTACGCGGCCGGAGCGCGGGTCGTACCGGCGCTGCGCAATCCCGTTCCACGGCTTGGTCACACCCGGTACGGACGCGCGCGAACTGCGAGACTGGTGGTCATGAGGTACAGCACGACCCGCTCCTTGCCCATGGTGACGCTGGACGACGTACGCGGCGCCCAGAAGATGCTCTCGGGGATCGCTCGCGTCACGGCCGTGGAGGGCAGCAGGCACCTGTCCCAGCTGGTCGGGGCGCCGGTGCTCCTGAAGTGCGAGAACCTCCAGCGCACCGGGTCCTTCAAGCTGCGCGGCGCCTATGTGCGCATCGCGGGGCTGCTGCCCGAGGAACGGGCGGCGGGCGTCGTCGCCGCGAGCGCGGGCAACCATGCGCAGGGCGTCGCCCTGGCCTCCTCGCTGCTCGGAGTGCGCTCCACGGTCTTCATGCCGAGGAGCGCCCCCCTGCCGAAGATCAGCGCGACCCTCGAGTACGGCGCAGACGTACGCCTGGAGGGCCAGGTGGTGGACGAGACCCTGGCCGCCGCGCAGGAGTACGCCGAGGCGACGGGCGCGGTCTTCATCCACCCCTTCGACCACCCGGACATCATCGCCGGGCAGGGCACGGTGGGGCTGGAGATCCTCGAGCAGTGCCCGCAGGCGCGCACCATCGTCGTCGGGGTCGGCGGCGGCGGCCTCGCCGCGGGCGTCGCGACGGCGGTGAAGACGCTGCGGCCGGACGTCCGGGTGGTGGGGGTGCAGGCCGAGGGCGCCGCCGCTTACCCGCCCTCGCTGGCGGCCGGGCATCCGGTGGCGGTCCGCGACCCGGCCACGATGGCCGACGGCATCAAGGTCGGACTGCCCGGTGACGTGCCCTTCCGCATCGTCCGGGACCTGGTGGACGAGGTCCGCACGGTGCCGGAGGACGCGCTGTCCGCCGCGGTCCTGCTCTGCCTGGAGCGGGCCAAGCTGGTCGTCGAGCCGGCGGGCGCCGGTCCCGTGGCCGCCCTGCTGAGCGACCCCGGCGCCTTCGAGGGCCCGGTGGTGGCGGTGCTGTCCGGCGGCAACGTCGACCCCGTGCTGCTCCAGCGCATCCTGCGGCACGGTATGGCCGCGCAGGGCCGCTATCTCGCGGTCCGGCTGCGTCTGACGGACCGCCCCGGCGCCCTCGCCACGCTGCTGGGGACGCTGTCGTCCACCGACGCCAACGTCCTGGACGTCAGCCACATCCGCACCGATCCGCGGCTCGGGCTCGCGGAGGCGGAGGTCGAGCTGCATCTGGAGACGAAGGGCCCGGAGCACTGCGCGGAGGTCGGCCAGACGCTGCGGAAGGCCGGATACACGGTCCTCGACTGAGGGCATGACCATCCGGCGGTACGACTTTCGAGCGCCGGACCGCTTCGCGGGTGAAGCCTCTTGAGCAACGCGATACATCGCGTTAGGGTGTGTACGTCGCGCACCTGCTTGTATTCGCATCCGCATCTGCATTCGTATCGACGCGGTCGTCGCGCTGCCGTTCGGGCGTAAACCCCTCGAACGCGCGCGGCCGGGACCGTACGCTCATTGCCTCGATCCGCGCACCTCGATCCCTGAACCTCCCGACCCCGTGGAGAAGTGATATGCCAGGCGCTATCCATGCCGAAGGCCTGGTGAAGACCTTCGGCGATGTAAGGGCTCTGGACGGCGTCGACCTCGACGTCCCCGAGGGCACCGTGCTGGGCCTGCTCGGGCCGAACGGCGCGGGCAAGACCACCGCGGTCCGCTGTCTGACCACCTTGCTGCGCCCGGACAGCGGCACGGCGACCGTCGCGGGGATCGACGTGCTCAAGCGCCCCGACGCCGTCCGCCGCTCGGTCGGCCTGTCCGGCCAGTTCGCCGCCGTGGACGAGTACCTGACCGGCCGCGAGAACCTCCAGATGGTCGGGCAGCTCTACCAGATGAGAGCGAAGGCGGCCAAGCAGCGGGCCATCGAACTGCTGGAGCAGTTCCACCTGACGGACGCGGCCGACCGTCCCGCCAAGACCTACTCCGGCGGGATGCGCCGACGTCTCGACCTCGCGGCGGCGCTGGTCGTCCGGCCGCCGGTGATGTTCATGGACGAGCCCACCACCGGTCTGGACCCGCGCAACCGCCAGCAGTTGTGGGAGGTCATCGAGCAGCTCGTCTCCGGTGGCACGACCCTGCTGCTCACCACCCAGTACCTCGAGGAGGCCGACCGCCTGGCGCACGAGATCTGCGTGGTGGACCACGGCCGCGTGATCGCCCGCGGCACCTCCGACGAACTCAAGGCGCGCACGGGCGGTGAGCGGGTCGAGGTCGTCGTGCACGACCGCGAGCACATCGCGACCGCGACCGAGGTCCTGCGGGGCTTCGGCAAGGGCGACACCAAGGTCGAGGAGCACACGCGCCGGCTCACGGTCCCCGTCAGCGGTGGCGCCAGACTCCTGGCCGAGGTCATCAGGGAGCTCGACCTGCGCGGCGTCGAGATGGACGACGTGGGACTGCGCCGCCCCACGCTCGACGACGTGTTCCTGTCCCTGACCGGACATGCCGCCGAGGACGAGCCCGAGGACAACGGGGGGACCGAGATCCCCGAGGCCCGCAAGCAGGCGAAGGAGACCGCCAAGTGACCGCCGCCACCGACACCGTCCCCGCCGCGGCACCCGCGAACCCGATCGCCCAGTCCGTGCGCGACTCGCTGGTCATCGCGCGGCGCAACGTGATCCGGATGACCCGGATCCCCGAGATGATCATTTTCGGGCTCGTCCAGCCCATCATGTTCGTGGTGCTGTTCAGCTATGTGTTCGGCGGCTCGATCAACGTGCCCGGTGCGGGACTCAGCGCCTCCGGGTACCGCGAGTTCCTGATGGCGGGCATCTTCGCGCAGACCGTCACGTTCGCCACCGCCGGTGCGGGCGCGGGCATCGCCGACGACATGCACAAGGGGCTCATCGACCGGTTCCGTTCGCTGCCCATGGCCCGTGGCGCGGTGCTCACCGGCCGTACCCTCGCCGACCTGGTGCAGACGGCCCTGACTCTGGTGGTCCTCGCGGTGGTCGCCCTCCTGGTCGGCTGGCGCACCCATGAGAACCTCGGCAAGGTGCTCGCCGGATTCGCCCTGCTGCTTCTGCTGGGATACGCGTTCTCGTGGATCGGCGCGCTGATCGGGCTGACCGTGCGCACCCCCGAGGCGGCCACGTCCGGCGGGCTGATCTGGCTGTTTCCGCTGACCTTCGTGTCGAACGCGTTCGTGCCGTCGGCGAACATGCCCTCGTTCCTGGGGACCATCGCGGACTGGAACCCGTTCAGCACGACCGTGCAGGCCTGCCGCCAGCTCTTCGGGAACCTCCCGGCGGGCTACCCCGTGCCGGACTCCTGGCCCATGCAGCACCCGGTGTGGGCGTCGCTGCTGTGGTCCGTGCTGATCCTCCTGGTGTTCCGGACGCTGGCGGTGCGCAAGTACCGCAAGGCGGCCGGCTGATCATCCTGGGCGCCGCGCCCACACCGCGGGCGCGGCGCCCGTCCTTCCGCGCTTCACCGGCGCGGCGTGCCGAGATCAGCCGCGAGACGGGCCTATATCGGACGTAGTCGTCGCGAGAAGAGGGCCAGGCCATGAAGATCGCCGTCATCGGCGGGACCGGACTGATCGGTTCCCAGGTCGTGGAGATCCTGAAGGAGGCGGGGCACGACGCCGTTCCGCACTCCTTGTCCACGGGCGTGAACGTCATCACCGGCGAGGGCCTGGAGGAAGCCGTGGCCGGCGCCGACACCGTCGTCAACCTGACGAACTCCCCGGCCTTCGACGACACCTCGCTCGCGTTCTTCCGCACCTCGATGGACCACCTTCTCGCCGCGTGCGAGAAGGGCCGTGTGCGGCATGTCGTCATCCTCTCCATCGTCGGCGTGGACCAGGTGCCCGCGCTGGACTACTACCGGGCGAAGGTGCTTCAGGAGGACGTCCTGGCGGCCGGACCGATCCCTTACTCCATCGTGCGCGCCACGCAGTTCATGGAGTTCGTCGGCGCCGTCATGGACGCGACCACCGAGGGCGACACCGTCCGCCTCCCCCGAACGCCGCTTCAGCCGATCGCCGCCGCGGACGTCGCCCGCGCCGTCGCCGACGTCGCGCTCGGTGCCCCGCTGGGCGGTGTGCTCGACATCGCGGGCCCCGAGGTCTTCCCCCTGGACGAACTCGGCCGGCTCACGCTCGCCGCCCGGGGTGACGGGCGTACGGTCGTCACCGATGACACCGCGGGAATGTTCGCCGCCGTCCCGGGAGACGTCCTCACCGCCCCGGACGGTGCCCGGATCGCCCCCACCCACTACCGGGACCGGCTCTCCTGAACCCATGGCCGCCCCAGCGAAGGCAGCGACGCGTGCCGCCGGGTGACGGCCCGGCCACGGGCACGGGCGATCCCGGCGAGCTCGCGGAGGCCGAGGCGGTGTTCCACGCCGCCCGGGGCCGCATGTTCGGGATCGCCTACCGCATGGTCGGCAGTGTCGGCGAGGCGGAGGACATCCTGCAGGAGGTGTGGATCCGCTGGCAGTCCTGCGACCGGTCCCAGGTGCTCAACCCGCCGGCGTTCCTCACCACGACCACGACCAGGGTCGCGATCGACGCCCTGCGGTCCGCGCGCGTCCACCGCGAGACCTGTGTCGGCCCCTGGCTGCCGGAACCGGTCGACACCGCGGGTGACCCCGCGCTGGGAGCCGAGCGCGCGGAGGCGCTCGAGATCGCGGTGCTGATGCTGCTGGAGAAGCTCACCCCCACGCAACGGGCCGCCTATGTGCTGCGGGAGGCGTTCGACTACCCGTACGAGCAGATCGCGGAGATCATCGGCCGGACGAAGGAGAACGCACGCCAGGCGGTGAGCCGGGCGCGGAGACTCCTCGCCGAGGAGCGGCGGGTGAGCGTCGCGACGGCCGAGCACCAGCGGCTGCTGACCGCGTTCGTCGCGGCGGCCCGGTCGGGGGACGTGAGCGAGCTGGAGGAACTGTTCGCGCGCGACGTCGTGTCGTTCGCGGACGGCGGGGGCGCCGTGCGGGCCTCGAAGTTCCCCGTCCAGGGCCGTCGTCGCGTGGCGCGCTACGTCCGCGCGTTCGCCGGTGTCTTCTGGTCCGGTGCGGTGGTGGAACCGGTCGAGGTCAACGGCCGGCCCGCGGTGCGCCTGTCCCGGGAGGGGCGCACCGTCGCCGTGGTCACGGTGGGCGCCACGGCGGACGGCATCGACCGGCTGCTGTGGCTGATGAACCCGGCCAAGCTCACCGTGCTCGACGCCTGACCGAACGAGAACGCCCCCGGCGCCGCGAAGGGTGCCGGGGGCGTTCTCGATGGATCGGGGGCTCAGTCCTGGTAGGGCTCGGCCTTCAGGATCTTCACGGAGGCCTTCTTGCCGTTCGGCAGCTCGTACTCCGCGTCCTCGCCGACCTTGTGGCCGATGACGCCGGAGCCGAGCGGGGACTGCGGCGAGTAGGTCTCGATGTCCGTGCTCGCGTACTCACGGGAGGCGAGCAGGAACGTCAGGGTGTCGTCCTCGTCACCGTCGAAGGCGATCGTCACGACCATGCCGGGTGCGACGGCACCGTCGGCCGAAGCCGGAGCCTCGCCGACCTGGGCGTTCTCGAGGAGCTGGGTCAGCTGGCGCACTCGGAGCTCCTGCTTGCCCTGCTCCTCCTTGGCCGCGTGGTACCCGCCGTTCTCGCGCAGGTCGCCCTCCTCGCGCGCGGCGGCGATCTTGCCGGCGATCTCCGTGCGCGCAGGACCAGTAAGGTACTCAAGCTCGACCTTGAGCTTGTTGTACGCCTCCTGGGTCAGCCAGGTGACGTTCTCGCTGGTCTGGGTCACAGGTGCTCCTCGTCGGTGCTGGGATACAAGCGCATCGCCCTCCCAGAAGAATGTTCCTCCATGAGCGGGCGAAACCACGAGCCTAACAATTCCACGGGCGAAGGGGGAGGACATAGGCCGTCAGAAATACGTCGACGCAGGTCACGGACGCGAGAGCCGAGAGACCTCAGTCGGCGTGGCAGCCCAGCAGCTCGGCTGTGGTGCCCGGGGCCGTCGTACGCAGGGTGACGACCTTGTCGATACGCGTGGTGCGTCCACCGAACCGGAAGTCCGCACGCCCGACCTCGGTGCCGTCCGCCGACTGCGAGCGCAGGGTGCAGTAGCCGGTGGTGCCGGCGTCCTTGTGCACCTCGAGATGGGCCTGGACCGCGTTGTCCGACGCCTCGAAGGTGATGACCTCGGCGTTGATCTTGTTCTGGACGACGTAGTGGAAGGCGAACCAGCCGACGGCGATCAGCAGCAGCGCGCCCAGCGCGGCGCCCACGACCTTGAGGGTGCGGTCGGCCCGCGCGTCGGCGGAGCGGCCGTACCGGCCCTCGGGGAGCCGCGTGCTGGCCGTGCTCATGATCGTCCTCTCGGCGGGAAGCGGGACGAAAATCCCACAGGGGGCACTTCGGAGCGGACCCCGGAATTTTTCGCCCCCCGATTCGGTCACTATAGAAGCCGCCCGATGCAGCGAATGACGCCGGGCGCCGACTTGCCGAGTTACTGAGGATGAGTCTTGACTGACCAACTGCGACTGATGGCTGTTCACGCCCACCCCGACGACGAGTCGAGCAAGGGCGCGGCCACCATGGCGAAGTACGTGTCCGAGGGGGTGGCTGTGCTGGTCGTGACCTGCACGGGCGGGGAACGCGGCTCCATCCTCAACCCGAAGCTCCAGGGCGACAAGTACATCGAGGAGCACATCCACGAGGTGCGCAAGAAGGAGATGGACGAGGCCCGGGAGATCCTGGGCGTCGACCAGGAGTGGCTCGGCTTCGTCGACTCCGGCCTCCCCGAGGGCGACCCCCTGCCCCCGCTGCCCGACGGGTGCTTCGCCCTGGAGGACGTGGACAAGGCGGCGGGCGAGCTGGTCCGCAGGATCCGGGCGTTCCGACCGCAGGTGATCACCACCTACGACGAGAACGGCGGCTATCCGCACCCCGACCACATCATGACGCACAAGATCTCGATGGTGGCGTTCGAGGGCGCGGCGGACACGGAGAAGTACCCGGAGCAGGAGTTCGGCCCCGCGTACCAGCCGCAGAAGCTCTACTACAACCAGGGCTTCAACCGCCCCCGCACCGAGGCGCTGCACAACGCGCTGCTGGAGCGTGGCATGGAGTCGCCCTACGGTGACTGGCTGAAGCGGTGGGACGAGTTCGAGCGGGTCGAGCGCACCCTGACCACCCATGTCCCGTGCGCGGACTTCTACGAGATCCGGGACAAGGCGCTGATCGCGCACGCCACGCAGATCGACCCGGACGGCGGCTGGTTCCGCGTTCCGCTGGACTTCCAGAAGGAGGTCTGGCCGACCGAGGAGTACGAGCTGGCGAAGTCCCTGGTGGACACCTCCCTGCCCGAGGACGACCTCTTCGCGGGCATCCGGTAGCCCTGAGGGACAATGCCTGACATGAGTGCAAGCGCGAGCCTGGTAATGACGCACCTCGTCCCCCTCGCCGAGGTCGACCAGAACAAGGTCACTCCCGGTGTTCTCGGCTTCATCGTCTTCGCGGTGATGGCCCTGGCGGTGTGGGGCCTGATGAAGTCCATGAACCGGCACATGGGCAAGGTGGACTTCGCGGTGGACCGCGACGAGAGCGCCGCGGACGCCGCGGGCGGGACCGGGAAGAAGGGCTCCGGGAAGGCCGGCGGCGCGCCCGGCACCCAGCAGGGCTGACGCTTCCCCGGGGCCGTGACCCCTTCGGGCGCACGGCCCCGCAGGGCGGCCCGCGGCGCGATGCCGTGTGCCGCCGCCCCGGTGTGTCCGCGTGGCCGCAGGGCGGTGCGGCGCGGGCCGTGCGCGCCCGGTCGCCTCAGCCCGGCGTGACCACCTCCACCCCCATCACCTCCCGGGCGTGCCGGCCCGGCACCATGCCCAGGTCCCAGGCCTGCCAGCCGCTCTCCAGCCGCACGCCCCGCTCCAGCAGCAGCCCGAAGGCCCCCAGGTACTCCTCCAGCTTCTCGTCCCTGGCCGCGTGCCCGCCCCGGGCCAGCCGCGCCAGTTCCTCCTGCGCCACCGCCGTGCCCACCTCGACCCCGCCCGGGGAGGCGTAGGGCAGCAGGGTGCAGCGCAGGAAGCGGGCCCAGTCCCCGCCCCTGCGGTCGCCGTACGACGCGAACAGGTCCACCGCCTCGTCGCACAGCGCCAGCGCCTGCTGGGTACGGGCGTTCCCGGCGTCCACCACCGCCAGCTCCAGGCAGGTCCACGCCTCGCCGTGGGCCACGCCGATGCGCTGGAAGTCCGCCCGCGCGTCGGACAGCAGCTGGCGGGCGAAGCCGGAGTTGCGCAGCGAGCCGGTCCGGGCCGCCTGCTGGTCGCGGGTGGCCCGCGCCGAGTGATGCCGGGCGCAGGCCAGGCCGTACACGTCCCGCATCCGGGAGAAGAGCGTGCGCGCCCGTTCCAGTTCCCGGACCGCCTGGTCGAGGTCGCCCGCCTCCTCCAGGGTCTGGCCCAGGTAGTAGCCGGTCCAGGCCTCGCCGCGCGCGTCCTCGTTCTCCCGGTGGCGGCCGGCGGCCCGGCGCAGGGAGTCGGCCGCGGCCGTCGTGTCCCCGGCGACCAGCCGGGCGCGGGCCAGCTGGGTCAGGGCCCAGGCCTCGCCGCGCGCGTCGCGGGTGCGGGTGTACTGGTCCAGGGCCGTGCGCAGTTCCTCCTCCGCCCGGGGCACGTCCCCCAGGCGCAGGGCCAGCTGCCCCAGCTGGAAGTGGGCCCAGGCCTCGCCGTGCACCGACTCGTTCTCGCGGTGCAGGACCAGGGCGCGGGTGAGCAGGTCCAGGGCCGGTGCCAGAAGCGCCCGGTCGCGTTCCACGGCGGCCAGCGCGTGCATGGTCCACGCGCGGTCCGCCGCCAGCTCCGGCACGGCCTGCAGATCCATCGCCTCCCGCAGTCTCGCCGCCGCCTCGGTGAGGTTCCCCTGGTGGTGCAGGGTGATCCCGAGGGAGCACAGCGCCCGGGCCGCGCCCGCGTCGTGGTGGGCCTGGCGGTACAGGTCCACCACCGAGGCCAGGGTGGTGCGCGCCTTGTCCAGCTCGCCCAGCTGGCGGGCCGCGATGCCCGTACGCCACTGCACCGAGCGCACCAGCAGCCCCTGGTCGACGGCCTGGGTCAGCTCGCTGATCTCGCCCAGGCGGTAGAGGTCGCCACGCAGCAGGCAGTAGTCGCACAGGGCGCCCAGCAGGTTCATGACGGCCGCCTCGTCGACGCCCTCCGTGTGTCGCAGGGTGGCGGTGATGAAGCTCGACTCGTCGTCCAGCCAGCGCAGTGCCGCTTCCAGGGAGGTGAAGCCGTGCGATCCGAAGCGGTCGGAGCGGGTCGACATGTTGCCGTCCACCAGGCGCAGCACCGAGTCGGCCAGCTCCCCGTAGTTGACGATCAGTCGCTCCTGCGCGGCCGTGCGCTCGTCCGGGTCCTCCTCGTCCGCCAGCCTGGCCTGGGCGAAGGACCGTACGACGTCGTGCAGGCGGTAGCGGTCGCCGCGCACATGGTCGAGCAGGCCGGCGCGGGCGAGGGCCTTCAGCAGGCGGGCCGCCTCCGGCTCGTCCACGCCCAGCAGAGCCCCGGCCGCCGCCGCGCCCAGGGACGAGCGGCCCACCAGCGCGAGCCGCCGCAGCAGCCGCCGTGACGTCTCCGGCTGGTCCGTGTAGCGCAGCCACAGGGCCCGTTCGACCGGGGCGACCGGGCCGTACGCGCCGAGGTCCTGGGCCAGTCGGCGGGGGCTGCGCGGGCCGAGGGCGGAGCCGGCGACGCGCAGGGCCAGCGGCAGGCCGCCGCACAGTTCCCGGACGCTGTCCGTCGCCTCGGCGTCGTAGGGTCCCGGGTCGTCCTGGGCCGCCGTCCGCAGCAGTTCCTCCGCGTCGGCCGAGTCCAGCGCCTCGACGGGCAGCTGGTGCACGTGCGCCGGAAGGTCCCCGGGCAGGTCGAGGGGCCGGCGGGCGGTGACGAGGACCAGGCTCTCGGAGCGGTCGGGAAGGAGCGCGCGCACCTGTTCGGGATCGTGGGCGTCGTCGAGGACGATGGCGACCGGCAGGTCCGTCAGATGCTGGTGGTACAGCTCGCTCAGCCGTTTGACCTGCTGGTCCGGGGCCGAACGCTCGCGGAACAGCAACTGCTCGCGGGGCGCGCCCAGCCGGTTGAGCAGATGGAGCAGGGCGTCGCGCGTGGACAGCGGGCGCTCGCCGGGGCTGTCGCCGCGCAGGTCCACCACGCACGCGCCGCGGAATTGGTCCCGCAGTTCGTGCGCGGCGCGGATCGCGAGGGCGGTGCGTCCGGAACCCGGGGCACCGTGCAGCACGACCACCGCCGGTCCGGTCTCCGTTCCGGCGCGCGCCGCCTGGACCCACTGGCCGATCCGCGACAGCTCCCGGCGGCGGCCCGCGAACGGGCCGGACGGTTCGGGAAGTTGATCGAACGACTGATCGAGCACGGTGCGTCTGCGGGCCGCCGCGCTCTTGTCCGCACGGCGCAGCTGGGGCGAGCCCTTCCGGGGCGTGGTGGAGGAGGCGATCACCCGCTGCTGGTCGATGAAGGGGCGGATGCCGCGCACCTCCAGCGCCGTCAGCCACTGAAGACGAACCTGCTCCAGGCCCCCGGGCCGGCCGAGTTCCCCGGCCCGCCGACTGGCCGCGGGCAGATGGGAGGCGGTCACCTTCGCGACGGTCGCCGCCGCCCCCACGACCCCTGCGACCGCGCCCGCGGCGAGCGCCGTGCCGCCGTCCGTGCCCAGCGCGAGGTCCGCGACGCCCGCCGCGACCGCGGCCACGGCCGCCACCACCAGCCCGGACCCGGCACCCTCGCGCGCGTAGCGCCGGCCGAAGCTGAGCTGCCCCGCCTCCGCCTCGTCGAGGGTGCGTACGTACGTCTCGTACTCCTCCGCGGCCGTCGCGGCCAGGGAGTCGAGTGCCCCCCGGGCCCGCGACAGCAGCACGGCGCCGTCGGCGCGCCCGCCCGAACGCCGCACCTCCTCCTCCACGGCCCGCGTCAGCAGCCGCTCGGCCTCCGCCCGATGGCCGTCCCGCATGTCACGTCCCCCTCCGGCGTCAACTCAGCTTTCCCCCAGTGTCCTTCGGCCCGGACGCGAACGCGAGGGCGCAGGTCCCGCACGGGGCGACCGCGGCCTGCGCCCCGGCCGCCGACCGCCCCGTTCTTCGACGACGAACTCACCGCCGGCCGGTGAGCGCACCCGGCGCCCCAGCGCCTCCTGCGTCGCCCTGCCGTCCGGAAGGCAGGCCAGCAGGTGGTGGCCCGGCTCGTCCACGGCGGCGAGCTGGACGTCCCGCAGCCGCAGATCACCGGCCTGCGGGTGCCGGAAGTGGCGCACGGCGGGACGGAACGCGGACGTCTCCCGGCGGTCGTACCAGCGGGCCGCGTCATGACCGTGTTCGCGTCGGGCACCGCCGCGGCCACCCTCGTCGCCGGGGCGCTGGCGCAGCACATCGGCTGGCGGCCGGTCCTCGCCCCGCCCGGCCTGCTGGCCCTCTGCCTGGCCGTCGCCCTGCGCCGACTGCCGGAACCGCCGCGCGCGGTGCCCGGTGCGCTGCTCGCCCCCGTTCCGGATCGCCCTGAGTTCCCGCCGGCAGGGGTACGTCATGGCCGTCGCGATGTTCGAAGGAGCCGTCCTGCTGGGCTTCCTGACGTACCTCGCGCCGCTGCTGGAGGCCCAGTCCGCCTCGGCGGCGCTGACGGGTGCGGTGTCCGCGCGGTACGGCGTGGGCTCGATGGCCGCGGCGCGGATGGTCAGGCGCCTGGTCGGGCGCTGGACTCCGGTGCGGCTGATCGTGGTCGGCGGGGCGCAGACGACGGTGGCGTACGGCCTCGCTGCGGCCGGCTGCTCCGTGCCCGCGCTGGTGGGGGTGCGCTCTGCTGCTCGGGGGCGGCTGGTCGTTCATGCACTCCACGATCCAGTGCTGGGCCACCACCGTGACCCCGGCCACCCGCGGCACCGGCGTCGCGATGTTCGGCGTGGCCCTCTACGACGGCAGCGCCCTGGCCAGCACCTTGGCCGCCGGACCCGCGGGGAGGAACTCTTCGCTCTCGGCCCGGAGAGCTTCCAGCGGCGTCAGACGGATCCCAGGTCGACGGTGACGGGGAAGGGAGCGGCGGCCTTGATCGCGCCGGTGAACACCTCGCCTTCCCGGTAGGCCCTGGTGGCGGGGTCGAGGACGTAGGTGTAGGCGATCGGGACGCCGGTGGCGGCCTGTTCGATGCGCCAGTAGAAGGGGATGCCGGCCTTGGCGTACTGGTCCACCTTCACGATCCGGTCGGTGGTCTCCGAGCCGGGCGACACGACCTCCACGACCAGGAGTACGTGCTCGGGGCGGGTGGGCGTGAGATCGATGGTCTCCGCCCGGTAGAGGGTGACGTCCGGACGGCGGTTGGTCAGGGGAACGTCCTGCAGGCGCACGTCGAAGTCCGTGTCTGCGTTCCAGTCCGGGCCTGCGGCGGCGTCCAAGGCATTGGCCAGGATTCGGGCCAGCCGGTTGTGGCGCTTCGAGGCGCTCGGGCTCACGACGACCATCCCGTCCACGACCTCGATGCCGGCACACTGCTCATCGGACCAGGAGTCGTACTGTTCCGCGCTGATCTGGGTGTGCATCCACGCGGGCGCCACCATATCGGCGGTCATGGTGTGCCTCCTTCGAGGAGCCTCCGCAGTACCCGTGCTGCTCGGCTCAGCCTACTGTCCTGCGATCCAGCGGCGCCCGCCTGTGGAAAGGCGCGGTCCCCATGGCAGGGCAAGGCCCTGTGAGAGGCTGGGGCGTATGAACCGGTTGGCTGGTGTGACCTCGCCTTATCTGCTTCAGCACGCGGACAACCCGGTCGACTGGTGGCCCTGGGAGCCCGCCGCCTTCGAGGAGGCCCGGCGGCGTGACGTGCCGGTCTTCCTGAGTGTGGGCTACAGCGCCTGCCACTGGTGTCATGTCATGGCGCACGAGTCCTTCGAGGACGACGACACCGCCGCGTACATGAACGAGCACTTCGTGTCCGTCAAGGTCGACCGCGAGGAGCGTCCCGACGTGGACGCCGTGTACATGGAGGCGGTGCAGGCCGCCACCGGGCAGGGCGGCTGGCCCATGTCGGTGTTCATGACGCCGGACGGGGAGCCCTTCTACTTCGGCACGTACTTCCCGCCGGACGCGCGCCACGGTATGCCCTCCTTCCGCCAGGTTCTCGAGGGGGTGCACCAGGCGTGGGCGGGGCGCCGGAGCGAGGTGGCGGAGGTCGCCCAGAAGATCGCGCACGACCTCGCCGCGCGGGAGTCGGCCCAGGGCGACGCGCGGGCCCCCGGCGAGCACGAGGCCGCTCAGGCGCTGCTCGGGCTCACCCGGGAGTACGACCCGCAGCGCGGCGGGTTCGGCGGGGCGCCCAAGTTCCCGCCGTCCATGGTCCTCGAGTTCCTGCTGCGCCATCACGCCCGCACCGGTTCCGAGGGCGCCCTGCAGATGGCAAGCGACACCTGTGGGCGCATGGCGCGCGGCGGCATCTACGACCAGCTCGGTGGGGGCTTCGCCCGCTACTCCGTCGACCGGGACTGGGTGGTGCCGCACTTCGAGAAGATGCTCTACGACAACGCGCTGCTGTGCCGGGTGTACGCGCACCTGTGGCGTGCCACCGGCTCGGACCTCGCCCGCCGGGTGGCCCTGGAGACCGCCGACTTCATGGTGCGCGAACTTCGCACGGCCGAGGGCGGGTTCGCCTCCGCGCTCGACGCGGACAGCGACGACGGGCACGGCAGGCACGTCGAGGGCGCCTACTACGTCTGGACCCCCGCGCAGCTGGCGGAGGTCCTCGGCGCCGAGGACGCCGAACTCGCCTGCCGCCACTTCGGGGTGACCGAGGAGGGCACCTTCGAGCGGGGCAGTTCCGTCCTCCAGCTTCCGCAGAGCGAGGGCATGGCCGACGCGGCGCGGATCGAGTCGGTCCGGGAAAGGCTGCTGGAGCGCCGCGCGGAGCGTGCCGCGCCCGGCCGCGACGACAAGGTGGTCGCCGCCTGGAACGGCCTGGCCGTCGCCGCGCTGGCCGAGACCGGCGCGTACTTCGAGCGCCCCGACCTCGTGGACGCCGCCATCGGCGCCGCCGACCTCCTGGTGCGGGTGCACCTGGACGACCACGCCCGCCTCGCCCGGACCTCCAGGGACGGCCGGGTGGGAGCCAACGCGGGTGTGCTGGAGGACTACGCCGATGTCGCGGAGGGCTTCCTCACGCTGGCCTCCGTCACCGGCGAGGGCGTCTGGCTGGAGTTCACGACCCTTCTGCTCGACCATGTGCTGACCCAGTTCACCGGTGAGGGCGGGGCGATGTACGACACCGCCGCCGACGCGGAGAAGCTGATCCGCCGCCCCCAGGACCCGACGGACAACGCCACCCCCTCGGGTTGGACCGCCGCCGCGGGCGCCCTGCTGTCCTACGCCGCCCACACCGGTTCCGAACGCCACCGTGTCGCGGCGGAGCGGGCGCTGGGCGTCGTGAAGGCGCTGGGCCCTCGCGTGCCCCGCTTCATCGGCTGGGGTCTCGCCGTCGCCGAGGCGCTCCTGGACGGCCCGCGCGAGGTCGCCGTCGTCGGCCCGGCGCCCGACGACCCGGCCACCCGGACCCTGCACCGGACGGCGCTGCTGGCCCCGGCGCCGGGCGCCGTCGTGGCGGTGGGCACCGAGGGCAGCGAGGAGCTGCCGCTGCTCGCCGACCGGGTCATGGTCGGGGGAGAGGCGACGGCCTATGTCTGCCGCAACTTCACCTGCGACGCCCCGACCGCCGACCCCGCGCTGCTGCGCAGGGCCCTGAACAGCTGATACGCCGCCCGGCCGCCGTGGGACAGCCCTCAGGCCGGGCCGGGGAACTCGGCGAGGGCGCGTTCCACGATGGCCTCCAGCTGGTCGTGGTGCGCGCCCTTCCAGTAGGCGCGTCCGCATGCGGCGCACCGCGCGAAGACGTCGTAGGACCGCCGGGTGCCGTGTTCGAGCTGGTCCGCCACCTCGTCCTTCGTGGCGCCCCGCAGTAGGCCGTTGCACGCGGTACACCGCGTCCAGGGCCGCAGCTCGGGTGCGAACCGGTGGAGCACGTCGTGGAGTTGGTCGTCCGGCCGGGTGCTGTAGACGAAGGCGCCCGCCCACAGCTCCCGGCGGTGCAGCAGTCCCCGGTCGCGGCTGAGCATCACGCGCCGCTCGGCCGCCGAACGGGCCGCGAGCGCCGGGTCCCCGATGTCCGTCGACTCGTACGCCGCGTCCACGCCCAGCAACCGCAGCCGCCGGGCCAAGGTGCCCAGATGGACGTCCAGGAGGAAGCGGAGCGGGGCGCCGGGCACCCGCTGGGGGCGCTGGACGGGGCGCACCTCGACCGACTCCCCGGCCGCCGGCACATGGGAGGCCGACGCGGCGCGGCCGTCCACGAGGAGCGCCCCGACCTCGGTCAGCGGCACGCCCAGCGACTCCACGACATGGCCGAGTGTGGCGGCACCGTCGGTGACGACCTGCGTGGCGCCCCCGCGTCGCCGATGCGGGACGAAGAGCCCCAGCTCGGGGGCGAACTCGACGTGGATCTCCGGTCCGTTCACCTCGTCAGCATGGCACGGGGGCCCGTCAGGGGGCGTGGGATTTCCGGGGGCCGAGGCCGTGCTCCAGCACGTCCAGCGCGCGTATCGCGTACTCCCCGAGGTCGCCCTGCTGGTCGTGCTCGGCCCAGTGGCGCGACGCCTCCAGCAGGGCGCCGACGACGCTCGTGCAGTACACCCGCACCTCCAGGTCGTCGGGGTCGCGGCCGGTGCGCTCGGCGACCACCCCGCCCATGCTCCGGGCGGCCACGGCCAGGTTCTCGCTCATCCGGGAGCGGACCGCGGGCACCTCGGCGAGCAGGCGCCCGCGCAGCCGTGCCTCCGCGGGCGTCTCGTGCTCGCCCGACATGGCGCGGCCGAGGACGCCGCGGACCACATGGCGCAGCGACTCGGGCAGGGGCTCCCGTGCGGGCCGCCCCCGCAGTTCCTCCTCGATGAGCCGGTCGTACTCGTCGGTGACCACGATGTCCTCCTTGGTGGGGAAGTACCGGAACACCGTGGACGGGGAGACCTCGGCGGCCTCCGCGATCTGCTCGATGGTGGTCGCCTCGTACCCCTGCTCCCGCACCAGCCCGTAGGTCGCTCTGCGGATCGCCGCGCGCGTCTTGATCTTCTTGCGCTCGCGCAGCCCCAGCCGGGGTGCGGCGTCGCCGTCGGGGTCCCGCCGCGGTGTCGAGCCGTCCTTGAGAGTCGCCATGAAATGAGAGTAGCTTTCAAAAGGTAGCCACTGTCAATGAGGTTCGCTCGTGTGGGTGGCGGGCGTCAGGGCGGCGGGGTGGCGGGCGCGCGAAAAGGCCGCGGCCGAGGAGCCGCGGCCTGGGGAGCCGGTGGGGGGAAGGAGGGCGGAGCCCGTCTATCCGTGCTGGTACGCCACGAGCGAGATCCCGACGTAGTGCACGACGAACGCCGCCAGCGTGAGGGAGTGGAAGACCTCGTGGAAGCCGAACCAGCGGGGCGACGGGTTCGGCCGCTTGATGCCGTAGATCACGCCGCCCGCGCTGTAGAGCAGGCCGCCCACGATGACCAGCACCAGGACGGCGATCCCGCCGGCGCGCATGAAGTCCGGCAGGAAGAAGACCGCGGCCCAGCCCATCGCGATGTAGCAGGGCGTGTACAGCCAGCGCGGGGCGCCGACCCAGAACACCCGGAAGACGATGCCGGCCGCCGCCGCGCCCCAGATGCCCCACAGCAGCCACTGCCCCTTCCCGCCCGGCAGGAGCAGCAGGGTCAGCGGGGTGTAGGTGCCCGCGATGATCAGGAAGATGTTCGCGTGGTCGAGCCTGCGCAGGACGCCGTCCATGCGCGGGCTCCAGTTGCCGCGGTGGTAGAGCGCGCTGACGCCGAACAGCAGGCAGGCCGTGAGGACGTAGATGCCGCAGGCGATCCGCCCGCGGGTCGAGTCCGCCAGCGCCGTGAGGACCAGGCCGGCCACCAGGACGGCCGGGAACATGCCCAGGTGCAGCCAGCCACGGAGCTTCGGCTTGATCGGCTTGATCGACTGAAGGGGGTGGAGCGGGTCGGGCGAGGGCGACGCGACGGGACCGCGGCCGGCGTCCGGCGGGTCCATGGGCGCGTCGGGGGCGGGCGCAGTCATGGGCCGCATCGTACCTACGCAACCGTAAGTTACGGATCAAGGACGATCGGGATGCGACCGATATCACCCGGACCGTCCGCCCTGCGAGACAGCCCCGGCACCGCAAAAAATCCTTCAGCTGAATCCTACGTGCACGCAAAGAAACACGGTGACACGTGGCGATCCTCACTTTGCTCAGGTGTGACGTCCTCTGGACAGATGCGCAATCTCGTCAGAGGATCAAATGAGTGCGGTCGGCACCGGATGAGCGGGCTACGAAGCATCCGGGCCGCGGCCCCCAAGGGGCACTCGACAAAAGAACCCCTCATCTAGGAGCGATCGTGGCGCGCGACATCGCGGCTCCCTCTACCGTCCCCACCCAGCACAAGGACCTGATCTCGTGGGTCAACGAGATCGCCGAACTGACGCAGCCGGACAGCGTGGTCTGGTGTGACGGATCCGAGGCCGAATACGAGCGCCTGAGTGAAGAGCTCGTCCGCAAGGGCACCTTCAGGAAGCTCGACCCGATCAAGCGCCCGAACTCCTACTACGCCGCCTCCGACCCGACCGACGTCGCCCGGGTCGAGGACCGGACGTTCATCTGCTCCGAGCGGGAGCAGGACGCCGGTCCGACGAACCACTGGAAGGACCCCGCCGAGATGCGGGACGTCTTCCAGGGCGAGAAGGGCCTGTTCCGCGGCTCCATGCGCGGGCGCACGATGTACGTCGTGCCGTTCTGCATGGGCCCCCTCGGCTCCCCGCTCTCCGCGCTCGGCGTGGAGATCACGGACTCCGCCTATGTCGCCGTGTCCATGCGCACGATGACCCGCATGGGACAGCAGGTCCTGGACGAGCTCGGCGACCACGGCTTCTTCGTCAAGGCCGTCCACACCCTGGGCGCCCCGCTGGAGGAAGGCCAGGAGGACGTCCCCTGGCCCTGCAACACGACCAAGTACATCTCGCACTTCCCCGAGAGCCGCGAGATCTGGTCCTACGGCTCCGGCTACGGCGGCAACGCCCTGCTCGGCAAGAAGTGCTACGCCCTGCGCATCGCCTCCGTCATGGCGCGCGACGAGGGCTGGCTGGCCGAGCACATGCTGATCCTCAAGCTCACGCCCCCGCAGGGCGAGTCCAAGTACGTCGCCGCCGCCTTCCCGAGCGCCTGCGGCAAGACGAACCTCGCCATGCTGGAGCCGACGATCTCCGGCTGGACGGTCGAGACGATCGGCGACGACATCGCGTGGATGCGGTTCGGCGAGGACGGCCGCCTGTACGCGATCAACCCCGAGGCCGGCTTCTTCGGCGTCGCGCCCGGTACCGGTGAGCACACCAACGCCAACGCGATGAAGACCCTGTGGGGCAACTCGGTCTTCACGAACGTGGCGCTCACCGACGACAACGACATCTGGTGGGAGGGCATGACGGAGGAGACCCCGGCCCACCTCACCGACTGGAAGGGCAACGACTGGACCCCCGAGTCCGGCACCCCGGCCGCCCACCCCAACGCCCGTTTCACCGTGCCCGCCTCGCAGTGCCCGATCATCGCCCCGGAGTGGGAGGACCCCAAGGGCGTGCCGATCTCGGCCATCCTCTTCGGTGGCCGCCGCGCCTCCGCGGTGCCGCTGGTGACGGAGTCCTTCGACTGGAACCACGGAGTGTTCCTCGGCGCCAACGTCGCCTCCGAGAAGACCGCGGCGGCCGAGGGCAGGGTCGGCGAGCTGCGCCGCGACCCGTTCGCGATGCTGCCGTTCTGCGGCTACAACATGGGTGACTACATGGGCCACTGGGTCGACGTCGCCAAGGACAAGGACCAGTCCAAGCTGCCCAAGATCTACTACGTCAACTGGTTCCGCAAGAACGACGAGGGCGCGTTCGTCTGGCCCGGCTTCGGCGAGAACAGCCGCGTCCTGAAGTGGATCGTGGAGCGCCTGGACGGCAAGGCCGAGGGCGTCGAGACCCCCATCGGCGTCCTGCCGACGAAGGCCGCCCTGGACACGAAGGGCCTGGACCTGTCCGAGTCCGACCTGGAGTTCCTGCTCACCGTCGACAAGGACGTGTGGCGCGAGGAGGCCGCCCTGGTCCCCGAGCACCTCAACACCTTCGGCGACCACACCCCGAAGGAACTCTGGGACGAGTACCGCGCACTGGTGCAGCGCCTGGGCTGACGCCCACCGAGAACTCCGCGGCCGGTCCGGCATGCCCTGACCAGCGATGTCGTCACGAAGGCCGGTCGCGGAGACAGCACCGCAGATGGGCCGGGGCCCCGCACAACGGCGTGCGGGGCCCCGGCCCATGTGCGCGCCCGGTCCTCGGCCGCGCCCGTTCCTCGGTCGAGCGGGCCCCGGCTGAAGGCCCCGTGTCCCGCCAGGTCGGCGGCCGGGGGTGGCGGCGTGATCCCGGTGTGCGACGGGAGGTCGCCGTTCCGGGAGTCCGTACGCCGACGCCCCGTGGCCGGTCCGAGGGCGATGCGAAGGCGGTGCGCGGGCGGTGCGACGGGCCCGGAGGCGGGGCCGGGGCGGCCTCATGGCGCCCGGTCCGCGCGACGCTGCGGGTGCACGCGGACCGGGGCCGTCCGGGGGAGCCGCCTGGTGCGGCCCGCGGGGAGGGGTCAGCCGGCGGCGGCCGGTTCCCTCGGGTCGGCCGGCGCCGCGCTGTGCGCGTCCATGCGCTGCGCCGCCAGGATCGCCACCGCCGTGTCGGCGCGGGACGCCGCCACCAGCAGGGCGCGGCTGGCCAGCGCGTGGGCCCTGCGGTGCAGGGGTGCGGCGGGTCCGGCGGGTGCGGTCCGGGTCGGCGGCGCGTCCTTGGGTTCGGGCAGCGCGGAGCCCTCGCGCAGTCGGGCCACCTGTCCGGCGAGCCGGCGGGCGGCCTCGTCCAGGTCCTCGGTGGGCTCCAGGGCGCGCAGTTCGTCGGTGACGGCGAGCAGGGCCACCAGATGCCCCGCGAGCTGGATGTCCAGCTCCTCCTCGCGCGAACGGTGGGGGAAGGCGGGGGTCGTGCCGGCCATCGAGTGCACGGACTTGGTGCGGATCGCTTCGTACATGGGATGGCCTCCTGTGCTCCGACAGGAAGCCATCCTAGCTTGGATTTCGTCTAAAGTTGAAGTGGATCGCGCCTCAGGGGGATCTCGGAGGGGATCTCAGGGCTGGCTGTAACCGTCGAGGAAGTGGCCGATACGGGTCACCGCCGAGGTCAGATCGGCCACCGTGGGCAGGGTCACCACACGGAAGTGGTCGGGTTCCGGCCAGTTGAAGCCCGTCCCCTGCACGACCATGATCTTCTCGCGGCGCAGCAGGTCCAGGACCATCCGCCGGTCGTCCTTGATCTTGAACACCTTGGGGTCCAGGCGCGGGAAGAGATACAGCGCACCCCTGGGCTTCACGCAGGACACGCCGGGGATCTGCGTCAGCAGCTCGTACGCCGCGTCCCGCTGCTCCTTCAGGCGGCCGCCCGGCAGCACCAGGTCGTCGATCGTCTGGCGGCCGCTGAGCGCCGCCACCACGCCGTGCTGGCCCGGCATGTTGGCGCACAGGCGCATGTTGGCGAGGATCGTCAGCCCCTCGATGTACGACTCCGCGTGCGCCCGGGGGCCGGAGACCGCCATCCAGCCCACCCGGTAGCCCGCGACGCGGTACGACTTCGACATCCCGTTGAACGTGAGGGTCAGCAGGTCGGGGGCCACCGCGGCCGTGGGGGTGTGGGTCGCGCCGTCGTACAGGATCTTGTCGTAGATCTCGTCGGAGCAGACGAGCAGGTTGTGGCGGCGCGCGATGTCCGTCAGGCCGCGCAGCACCGCCTCGTCGTAGACCGCGCCCGTGGGGTTGTTGGGGTTGATGATCACGAGCGCCTTGGTGCGGTCGGTGATCTTCCGCTCCACGTCCGCGAGGTCCGGCATCCAGTCCGACTGCTCGTCGCACCGGTAGTGCACCGCCGTGCCGCCGGACAGCGAGACCGCCGCCGTCCACAGGGGGTAGTCCGGCGCGGGTACGAGCACCTCGTCGCCGTCGTCCAGCAGGGCCTGCATCGCCATCACGATCAGCTCGGACACGCCGTTGCCGATGAAGACGTGCTCGACGTCCGACTCGATGCCGAGGGTCTGGTTGTGCATCACGACCGCCCGGCGCGCGGCGAGCAGGCCCTTGGCGTCGCCGTACCCGTGCGCCGTGGAGACGTTGCGCAGTATGTCCTCGAGGATCTCGGGCGGGCACTCGAAGCCGAACGCGGCCGGGTTGCCGGTGTTGAGCTTGAGGATGCGGTGACCTGCTGCTTCCAGCCGCGTCGCCTCCTCGAGAACCGGGCCCCGGATCTCGTAGCAGACGTTGGCGAGCTTCGTGGACTGGATCACCTGCATGCCCGCGAGCTTACGGGTGCGTAACGCTTCGCGCCGCGTGTTTTCCACCACGTGGAGCGGGGCGATACGAGCTGTCACCGGACGGCGGTGAGGCCCTCGGGCTCGGCGCGCCCCGGGATTCGGCGGCTCGGACGCATCGGTGGTGAGAGGGGTGGGGCGGATGCGGAGGGGTGGGGCGTCCGTCGCCCGTTCCCCCGTTCGAGTGCACGGCGGCGGTAGGGGCGGGTGCCGGCGCGGCCGAAAAGGGCTCCTTGTTCCCCTGCGTCTCCCTGTTCACAATGCACATGACAAATTCATGGCAAGCCCATCAAGAGGGGACCCCACATGAAAAAGCCTCTCGTTGCCGCGCTCTTCGCTCTGGCGCTCGCCGGAGCCGGAGCCGTGCCGGCGGTCGCGGAACCCCAGTCCGAGGCCACGGCGCACACGGCGAGCGCGACAACCCGGGCGAGCGCGAAGGCGCCCGCCGCCCAGGCCGTCACCTTCGCGGGCACCGTCTCGCTCAGCAACTGCTCCGGCTCCGTCATCCGCTTCCCGAACTCCGCGGACAACGACCCGGCGCTCGTGCTCACCAACGGCCACTGCCTGGAGACCGGCTTCCCGGACCCCGGCGAGGTCATCACCGGCCAGTCCTCGAGCCGCTCCTTCGGCCTGCTGAACTCCTCCGGCAGCAAGATCGCGACGCTCCGCGCCACCAAGGTCGTCTACTCCACGATGACCGACACGGACATCACGATCTACCAGACCACCCGCACCTACGCGCAGATCAAGAGTTCCTACGGCATCAACGCGCTCACCCTCTCCGACTCCCACCCGGTCGCCGGTACCGCCATCAAGGTCGTCTCGGGCTACTGGAAGAAGACCTACAGCTGCGCCGTCGACGGGTTCGTCTACCGCCTCAAGGAGGGCGGCTGGACCTGGAAGGACTCGGTCCGCTACACCTCCGCCTGCAACACCATCGGCGGAACCTCCGGGTCCCCCGTCGTCGACACCGCCACCGGCAAGGTGGTCGCCGTCAACAACACCGGCAACGAGGACGGCGAGCGGTGCACGGAGAACAACCCCTGTGAGGTCGACCAGAACGGCAACGTGACCATCCACGAGGGCATCAACTACGCCGAGGAGACCTACCTCATCCCGGCGTGCTTCGGCACCGGCAACGTGCTCAACCTCAACGCGAGCGGCTGCACCCTGCCCAAGCCGTGACCCCGCGCCGCCCCCGGCCACGGCCGGGGGCGGCACCGGGACGCGCGCCGGCCGTGGTCGTAAAAGCGCGGGCCGGTCGTGGCCCTGGAAGCGCCTGCCGGGTGTGGGGCGTGGTCCTAGAAGAACGTGCGGATGAAGTCGACCACCGTGCCGTCCGCCTCGGCCACCGGGATCAGCTGCCACTTGTCGAAGGACGTGCACGGGTGGGAGAGGCCGAAGCCGATCCAGTCGCCGACCTCCACGTCGGCCCCGGGGCCGGTGCGTAGCCACAGGTGCTGGTCGGACAGGGCCGTCACCTCGATCTCCGCGGCCGGTCGCTCGACGCCGTCCCGGCGCACCGCCAGGGCCACCGGGAGATCGAGGTCGTAGGCGGCGTCCCGCTTGCCCGCGTTGACGAACGCCTCGGCCGCCGACGGGCGGGACACCACCTGGGCCCACAGCCGGAACGCCGGTTCCAGAGCGCCCTCCTCGGGCACCCGGTTGAACGGGCTCTGCCTGCGGTAGTGGACGTCGTCGTGCGTGATGTACGCCCCCGAGCGCAGCAACTTCAGGACGGGCAGCGAGAGGGCCGGGATCCGGGCGAAGACGTCGGCGACCGTGTCGAACCACTCGCTGCCGCCCGCGCTCACCACGATCTCCCCGGCTCCCGAGAACCGTCCCGCCCGGTCGAACTCCACGGCGATCCCGGTGAGACGGCGCAGCCAGGCGTCCACCCGCTCGGGCGACGCCTCGGGCACCTGCGCCTCGTACCCCGCCACACCCACCAGGCGCAGCGTGTCCGTGCCCGCCACCGCGTCCGCGACCGCGGCGGCGTCCGCCTCGGTGCGCACCCCGGTGCGGGCACCCTCGCCCGCGCCCAACTCGACGACGACCTCCACCGGCAGGTCGGTTGCGCCCCGCAGGGCCGCGTCCATCAGTTCCACGCCGCGCACGGAGTCGACGTAGCACAGGAAGCGGAATCCGGGGTCGGCTGCCAGTTCGGCGGCGATCCAGCGCAGGGCCACCGGGTCGACCAGCTCGTTCGCGAGGAAGATCCGCTGAATCCCGAACTCCCGTGCCACACGTACCTGGTGGGGGACGGCGAGGGTGACTCCCCACGCCCCGTGCTCGATCTGACGGTGGAAGAGCTGGGGCGCCATGGACGTCTTGCCGTGCGGGGCGAAGGCGAGGCCGTGGCGCTCCGCGTACGTCTCCAGCAGGCCGAGGTTGTGCCGCAGGCGCTCCGCGGAGAGGGTGAGCAGCGGAGTGGTGAAGCCGCCCGTGAACAGATCCCGGCGCTGGGCGGCCAGTTCGGCGAGCGTCAGGTCGCCGGCGTCCGGCGGGAGCCCCTTGAAGCGGTGGTCGGCGCGTTCCGCCTCCAGGGCGGCGAGGCGTTCCGCGGCGATGGCGGCGTCCATGGGGTCCTCCTGGCGAGTGGGTCGCGTCCTTGGGCCGGGAGAGGTCCTGTGTCCTGTGCCCGGGAAAAAGGGAAGATTGGTAACGATGGCGGGGGCGGGTGTGTCCGACGCGGGATCTTCGACCATACTGCCGCTGTGGAGCAGCGCATTGGTTCGAGCAGCCAGCCCCTGGACGGTGCCGGGGTCGACCCGGCCTTCATCCCCGGGCTCATCTCACCCGTGTCCGCCGCCGAGCCGGAGGGCGCCGAGCCGGGCGGTACCGGGCCCGAGCCCGCGGAGCCCGAGACCGCCGAGGCGGACGGCGTCGCGCAGGCCGCCGAGCCGGACGCGGTGAAGGAGCCCGAGCGCACGGACGCGGACCAGGAGGAGCCGGCGCGGGCCGCGGACGAGCCAGGTGTCGACGAGCCCGGCGTCGACGGGCCGGTCTTCGAGGCCTCCGACCGCCGTGCCCGCATCGTCGCGGACGCCGCCGGTGTCCGGCTCAGCCTGGACGACCAGGAGTGCGAGTTCCGCTGGGACGAGATCGGCGCCGTGGAGACGGAGACCGCGCGGTTCGGGAAGCGGTTCACGGTGACCGTGCACACCCCCGACCGCCGCTGGTACCCGATCGAGATCGACGCCGACTCCCGCTCGCGCTTCGCCGACTGGGAGGCCGGCCTCGACCAGGTCCTGGACGCCTACTTCGAGGACAGCGACGGCGGCGAGGACGCCGGTGCGGGGGAGCCCGAGGACGCCGGGACGCGGGAGACGGCGTCCGCCGCCACCGGCCAGGACGACTGACCGGGCACGTCACGATCGCGTGGACTGACGGCTGTCCAGCCGTGGGGTGAACGCGACGTCCGGGCCGAGCCGTCCACGGCCTGAGTCTCCACGGGCCGGCGGCGGTCCCCGGGGCGCGTCCCCACCCTCCCGCGGTCGACTCAGGCGCGCCGCGTCGTGGTCCGCAGGGCCAGGTGGGCGCACAGGGTGGCCAGCGGGAGTTCCGCGCAGACTGCCATGACGAGGGCCGAGACGAGGTCGGAGCCCGCGTGCGCGGTCGTGGTGTCGAACCAGGCGTCGACCACGAGCAGCGCCGACGTCGCCGCGGCCGCCGGCGTGTGGCGGTCCTGGCCGCGGGTGGCGAGGACACCGGTGATGATCAGACCCGCCGCTTCCAGGGCGTCGAGACCCACCCATGCGACAGGCCGGTGCGCCGCGTCCATGCCGGCGGGCAGGCCTGTCGCCAGCACGTACAGCCAGGGCAGCAGTGCCGCCCCGCAGACCATGAGCAGCCATCCGGCCCGCCGTACCCCGCGCACCGCTTCCGCTTCCGTTTCCTCGGAACGTCGAAGGTCCTGCTGACGCATGATCGAAACTCCCCCGTGAGCCGTCCTGTCCACGGCTCAACCCTCCGTCGGGAAACCCGGCGCCGTCAGTCACCCTGGCCTCCGTTGCGGGGTGGAGAAAACTGCACCCCTGATCCGGGTACGGGCGTCATGGATCGGGGTCGGCCTGCGGCTCTAGCGTTCGTGCATGCACATCACACCGTGGCTGCCGGCCCTCGCGCGGCGGCCCTTCCGGGGAGCGGGCCGAGCCACCGCCTTCCACGCCGCGGGCGTGGCCGTACAGTGCGGCGTCCTGCTTGTCCTCGGGCTGCCGTGGATCTACTTCGTGCCGACCGCGCTCTGGGCGGTCACCGCGGCCGTGCTGGCTCCGGTCGGCGCCGTGGTGCTCGCCGCTCCCGCGCTGAGCCGGGCGCAGCGGGATCGGTTCCGGCGCAGGCTCCAGGTGGTCATACCCGGCCCCGAGGGGGCGGCCGAGCGGCCGGGGCCGCGAGGCGTCGTGGGCTGGCTGCGTTCGGCCGCCGGCCGCCGGCAGGTGCGGTATCACCTCCTCACCGGCCCGTTGGCGTCGCTCGGCGGCGTCCTCGTGCTGGTGCTGTGGGCGGCGGGCGCGGCGGCCTCCTCGGTCCTCGTGTGGATCTGGCTGCTGCCCCGGGCGTGGCGCATGGACCACCCCGGATACACCACGACCGCCGCGTACGTCACCGCCGCCGGCCTCGCCCTTCTGTACGGCACGGCCTGGCTCGCCAAGGGGCTCGCCCAGCTGGACACCCGGGCCGCGCGGGCGCTGCTGGGTCCGAGCCGTGAGGAGGAACTGACCCGCCGGGTCGCAGACCTCGCCGACAGCCGCGCCGGGGTGGTCGACGCGGCCGACGCCGAACGGCGGCGGATCGAGCGCGACCTGCACGACGGGGCGCAGCAGCGCCTGGTCTCGCTCGCGGTCAACCTCGGTCTCGCCCGGGCGACCCTCGGCGATGTTCCGGACGACGTCCGCAAGGTGATCGAGGAGGCGCACCGCGAGGCGAAAGAGGCGATAGCCGAGCTGAACGACCTGGTGCGCGGCCTGCATCCGGCGGTTCTGGAGGACCGCGGTCTGGACGCCGCGCTCTCGGGTGTCGCGGCCCGGCTGCCGATCCCGGTGCGGGTGGCGGTGGACCTGCCCAGGCGCCCCGCACCCACGATCGAGGCGGTCGCCTACTTCGTGGTCTCCGAGGCGCTGACGAACGTGGTCAAACACGCCTGTGCGTCCCGCGCGGACGTGACCGTCGAGCGGATCGGGGAGACACTGCTGGTCGTCGTCGCGGACGACGGTGTGGGCGGCGCGGAGCTGGCCGCGACCACCGAGGGCACCGGCCTCGCCGGGCTCGCCAAGCGCGTCGCGTCCGTCGACGGCACGATGTCCTGCCGCAGCCCCGCGGGAGGCCCGACCATCGTCACCGTGGAGCTGCCGTGCGCGCCGTGATCGCCGAGGATTCCGTACTGCTGCGCATCGGGGTGGTGAAGGTGCTCGAAGCGGCCGGAATCGAGATGTGCGCGGAAGTGGGCGATGCGGAAGGGCTGTTGGCGGCGGTGGAGGAGCACCGGCCGGACATCGCCGTGGTCGATGTGCGGATGCCGCCCGGCTTCACCGACGAGGGGGTGCGCGCCGCGCTGGTGATCCGCCGCCAGTATCCGGACACCGCGGTCCTGCTGCTGTCGCAGTACGTGGAGGAGCGGTACGCGGCCGACCTGCTCGCCGCCCACACCGCGGGCGTCGGCTATCTGCTCAAGCAGCGCGTGGCCGATGTCGAGGAGTTCGCCGAGGCGGTGCGCCGGGTGGCGGCGGGCGGCACCGCCCTCGACCCGCAGGTCGTCGCCCAGTTGCTGGTGCGCCGGCACAGCGATCCGCTGGACCGGCTCACCCCGCGTGAACGCGAGGTGCTGGAGCTGATGGCGAGCGGCCGGTCCAACGCCGGAATCGCCGCGGAGCTGGTGGTGAGCGAAAGCGCCGTCGCCAAACACATCAACAGCATCTTCACCAAGCTGGACCTGCCCAAGGCGGACGCGGACCATCGCCGGGTGCTGGCCGTGCTGCGCCTCCTGGGTGTCACGGGCCTCTGAGCGTGGCGGCACCCGTGCCGGTGCCGCCGCGCCCGCGCGAGGGGAAACCGGCACGGATGCCCCTGCGTCGTGCCCGCCGCCGCGTTACGGCAGGCCGTGCACGTGCGGGCCGACCGTGTTCGACCACGTGTTGCCGGACGCCGCGTCCCAGTTGGTTGACCAGGTCATCGCGCCCCGCAGGTCCGGGTAGGTCCTGGACGGCTTGAAGGAGCCGCAGCCGGTGCCCTTCGTCAGGCAGTCCAGGGCGTTGTCCACCACCGCGGGGGAGACGTAGCCGCCGCCCGCCGCGCTGGTCGAGGCCGGGACGCCGAGCCCCACCTGGGAGGGGGCGAGGCCGCCTTCGAGCTGGAGGCAGGCGAGGGCCGTCAGGAAGTCCACCGAGCCCTGGCTGTAGACCTTGCCGTCGCAGCCGAGCATGGAACCGCTGTTGTAATACTGGGTGTTGACGACGGTCAGGATGTCCTTGACGTTCAGCGCCGTCCGGAAGTACCCGCTCGACGTCGACTGCATGTCGATCGTCTGCGGGGCCATGGTGATGACCAGCGACGGCCCCGCCTGCGCCGACAACTCCCGTAGCGCCTGGGACATGTAGGTCGCGTTCAGGCCGTTCTCCAGGTCGATGTCCACTCCGTCGAACCCGTACGTCCGCATGAGGGAGTGGACGGAGTCCGCGAAGTTCGCCGCCGAGGCCGCGTCGTTCACCGACACCGTGCCGTTCTGGCCGCCCACGGAGACGACGACCTTCCTGCCGGCCGCCTGCTCGGCCCTGATGTCCGCCTTGAACGCCTCGACGGTGTAGCCGCCGAGGCCGGCGGAGTCCAGGGTGAAGGACACGGCGCCCGGGGTGCCGGTCGCGTCCGCGAAGGCCACCGCGACGATGTCGTACTGCGACGGCACGTCGGAGATCTTCTGGACCGTCGCGCCGTTGGCGAAGTTCTGCCAGTAGCCCGTCACCGCGTGACGCGGCAGCGCCCCACCCCCGCCACCGCCTCCGCCGGAGGCCGCCGTGGTGGCGGTCACCGCCTGCGACCTCGGGGACTCGCCCGCCGCGTTCGTCGCGGTGACCTGGAAGGAGTACGGCGTCGAGGGGGACAGGCCGGTCACGGTGGCGGAGGTCCCCGTCGCGGAGGCGACCCTCGTGCCGCCCTGGTACACGGCGTAACCCGTCGCGGTGGACACCGCGTTCCAGGTCAGGGAGGCCGAGGAGGAGGTGGTGGAGGCCACCGCGAGGCCGGTGGGGGCCGCGGGCGCGGTCGGGGGCGGGTCGCCCTGGCCGCCCCCGTCCGGCCCGTACACCGACACGTCGTCCGCGTAGTAGGCCGGCTGCCCGTACCAGCCGTGCAGGTACACGGTCACGGAGGTGGTGGCGGCGCCGGTGGTGAAGGTGGTCGACAGCTGCTTCCAGCCCGGCGCGTCCGCGGTCCAGGTGGAGACGTCGGTGGTGCCGGTGCCGGTCGCCCCGAGGAAGGCGTAGCCGCCCTGCACCCAGGCGCTGAGCGTGTACGTGGACCCGGGGCGCACCGCGACCGTCTGCGCGCACTGCGCCATGTCCTGACCGGCGGGGGTCGCCTTCAGCGCGGACGAGCCGCTGTGCGCGGGCGACGGCACCGTCGTACCGCTGCCGGCCGAACAGGTCCAGTCGCCCAGCCCGGACTCGAAGCCGGCGTTCCTCGCGTTGTTCACGTCCGCGGCCCTCGCGGGACCGGCGGCGAGGAGGGAGAGGGCGAGGGCGGCGACGACGGTCCCCGCGAGGGTTCGTCCGGGGCGGGGCATGCCTGGTACGCGGTCCACTGGAGCCTCCGAGGGGATGGGGGAGTGGGGGAGCGGGAGGACTTCGCGCCGGGGTGGCCACCTCACTGACGCACGCTGTGAACGAATTTGGTCCAGACCAATAACCTTGTCAAGGCCGCCGCGGTGCCCTCTTCACTCGGCAACCCCCGTGCGACCGGACCGACTTGCGGCATATGCGCCTACTCTGTGTGGATCATGGAACCACCTTGTGTGAGGCGATCTCTCCGATTCGGTGTTGATCGGGGCATGTCGTGGATATGGTGCTGGTGCAGGACGACGCAAAGGGATGTCACAGGGGCCAACTGGGGCGGTGGTGGACCACCTTGCCGCAGTGAACGGGGTGGTGTGCAGCCGTGCCGACCGCGATAGCAGTCACCAGTGCCGACCTGGTGCTCCCCTCGCCCGACCGCCAGACGCCGCCCGCCGCCGTGCAGCCCCGGCCCACGCTGGACGAGTCCCTGACCGCCCTGCACGCGCTCGTCGAGCAGCACGGCTATGTCATCGCCGTCCATCCCGCCGCCGGCGACGACCCGGCGGTGCGGCGGCTGCGCACCGTGCGCTCCGTCCTGGAGAGCGACCGTGTCGCGCTGCTCGGCGTCGACCTGCCACCGCTCGGACTCGCCCTGCTCGCCCAGCAGTTACGCCAGCTGTCCGTCTGCGACGTCAGCCCCGGCGTGCTGGCCTCCTCCGCTCGGCTGCTCGCCCACTACATCTACGCCGGTGCGCTCCTCGGCTCGGTCGCACGCCTCGACCGCATCCCGGTCCCGCTCGCCAAGCACGCCACGTCATGGGTCCCGGGCGCCCAGTTCGCCGTGCTCGCCCACCCCCGGCCGCAGCTCGCGCGGGTGGGCCAGGAGGATCTGACCGGCCCCGAGTTCGGCACCCGGATGGTCGTCGCCGCAGGGCAGCCGCCCTCCGACTGGGTGACCGCCTCCCTCGCCCCCGCCTGGCGCGTCCAGAGCGTCGCCACCGTGCCCCTGCCCGAGCGCTCCGCCCGCTGGTGGGGCACCGGCCGCCTGACCGAGTTCGCGGCCGGCCTGCACGACGTGTCCGTGCTCTACCAACTCGTCTCGTCGGTACGGCGCGAGAGATGCGCCTGGTGCGGCCTCGACCTCATCGGCGACCGCTGCGGGTTCTGCGCCGCGCCGCTGCCGGGACCCCCCGAGCGACGCCAGCCGCCCCCGGCCGTCCACGCACTGCCACCAGGCGCCACCTGACGGCCGCCAGGAGCCCGTCCCGCACGACCGACCGCAGCATCCCGCCCCACCGAACAGCGCGACCGTACGACCGCTCGACCGCCTGTCCCCGCCCCGATCGAGGTTGTCCGCGTCATGAACTCACGCCAGCGCCGCGGCGTCGTCCTGCTGGTCCTCTCGGCCCTCGCCGCCGTCGGCGCCTTCGCCGGAGTGCTGTCGGTGATCCGCGACGTGAACTCCAAGGTCGGCCCGGAGGTCACGGCGTACCGCCTCAAGGGCGACGTGGCGCCCTACAAGGAGCTCACGGCCGACCAGTTCCAGAGGATATCCATGCCCAGGCGCTGGCTGTCCGCCACCGCCGTCACCAGCCTCACCCAGATCCGCGGGAAGATCGCGGTCACCCGGCTGGAGGCGGGGTCGCTGCTCCAGACCGACATGATCGTGGACCGACCGCAACTGCGCGTCGGACAGCAGGAGATCGCCATCATGATCGACGCGTCGACCGGTGTCGCCGGGAAGATCGACCCCGGCTCGCGGGTCAACATCTACGCCACCTTCAAGGCCGCGAACGACAAGAGCAAGGACGAGTCCAAGCTCATCGTCACCGACGCCCGCGTGCTCGACGTCGGCCGGCTCACCGCGCTGGACCCCGGCCAGTCCAGCGACGACCGGCGGCGCGAGGCCACCGAGGCTGTCCCCATCACCTTCGCGCTGGACACCGGAGACGCCCAACGCGTCGCGTACGCCGAGTCGTTCGCCGAACACGTCCGGCTCGCCCTGGTCGCGGGCGGCTCCGACACCGCCGTCGCCCCCGGCGACCGCACCTACACCCTCGACCAGGACCACTAGGAGGCCCGCCCATGAGGCCCGTACCGGCTCCCGGCCGGCCCGTCCCCCCGAGGTCCGGCCGATGACGATCCGCATCCTGCCCGCCGTGGGCGACCCGGACGCGGCCCGCTCGCTCACCACCCTGCTGAGCCAGCTCGCCGACGCCGACGCCGCCCCGCCCGTCCCCGACTCCACGGCCCTCATCGACACCCTGGCCCGCCACGCGGCCGACGCGCTCGACGAACTGCCCGAGGTCGTGCTCGTGCACGAGCGGATCGGGCCGGTGCCGGCGCTCGACCTGATCCGCGATCTCGTCCTGCGCTTCCCCGCGGTCGGGGTCGTCCTCGTCACCGCCGACACCAGCACCGGCGTGCTCACCGCCGCGATGGACTCCGGTGCCCGCGGCATCGTCACCCTCCCCCTCGGCTACGACGCCCTCGCCGAACGCGTCCAGGCCGCCGCCGCCTGGTCGGCCGGGATGCGGCGCCACCTGGGCAGCGGCACCCCCGAGCTGTACGCCTCGGCCGGCGGGACCGTCGTCACGGTGACCGGCGCGAAGGGCGGCGTCGGGGCGACCGTCACCGCCGTGCACCTCGCGCTCGCCGCCCGGGCCTCGGGCCGTACGGTCGCGCTGGTCGACCTGGACCTCCAGGGCGGTGACGTCGCCTCCTACCTGGACGTCCAGTTCCGGCGGTCCGTCGCCGACCTCGCCCAGATCGCCGACATCAACCCCCGCGTCCTGCAGGACGCCCTGTACAGCCACGACAGCGGCATGGGGCTGCTGCTCGCCCCCGCCGAGGGGGAGCGCGGCGAGGAGGTCACCGACCGGGTCGCCCGCCAGGTGCTCGGCGCGCTGCGGGCCCGCCACGACGTGGTCGTCGTGGACTGCGGCTCCCAGATGAACTCCGCCACCGCCGCCGCCGTCGAACTCGCCGACCACGCGCTGCTGCTGGTCACCCCGGACGTGGTCGCGGTGCGCGCCGCCAAGCGTATGGTGCGGCTGTGGGACCGGCTCCAGATCCGCAAGGCGGAGGAGACCCGGACGGTCGTCAACCGGCACACGCGCGGTACGGAGATCCAGCCGCCGCTCGTGGCCCGGGTCACCGGCACCCGCGTCACCCGTGCCGCCGTCCCCGCCGCCTTCAAGGAACTCCAGCCGGTGGTCGACGCCGGCCGCCTCCAGGATCTCGACACCCGCTCCACGGTGAAGCAGGCGCTGTGGGCGCTGGCGGCCGAACTGGGCCTGGTGGCCGCGCAGGAGGGACCCGGCGGCGGTCGGCGACGCCGGGCCGCCGCCGACCGCGGGGCGCTCGGGCTGTGGCGCAAGGGCGGCGACCGGGGCTCGGTGACGCTGGAGTTCGCCGGCATGTTCCCGCTCGTGCTGGTCGTCATGGCGCTGCTGTGGGAGTGCGTCCTGTACGGCTTCACGTACTCGCTGGCGGGCAACGCGGCGGACGAGGCGGCACGGGCGGCGACGGCGGCGTACGCCGTGCGCGGCGACACGGCGGGCGCGTGCCGATCGGCGGGCGCCGCGCACCTGCCGGGCGCCTGGCAGGACGCGCGGATCGACTGCGCCCCGGACGCGGGGGTGATGAGGGCGACCGTGCAGGCCCGGGTCCCCCTGTTCTTCCCCGGCGTCGACCCGGGCTGGCGGGTGACCGGCAGCGCGGGCGCGGCACTGGAGGGGAACGGCGGATGAGGCCTCCCCCCGGATTCGGCACGGCGCCTGCCGCGCCGCCCCGGCCCCGTCCCGCGCGCCCCGGCCGCTGGAACGACCGCGGCGTCTCCATGCTGGAGTTCGCCGGGTTCCTGCCCGTCCTCCTCGTCATCGGCATGGCGGTCATCCAGCTGGGCCTCGTCGGCTACGGCATCAGCCAGGCCGGATCGGGAGCCCGGGCGGCGGCCCGCGCGGCCTCGCAGCGCGACGGCGACGGCGACGCCGCGGGCCGGGCCGCGGTGAGCGGCTGGCTGGATCCCCGCCCGGACGTACGGCGGGACACCGAGACCACCACGGCCACCGTCACCGTCACCGTCCCGGCGGTCATCCCCCTGTTCGGCGGCTTCGACGTCAGCCGCCACGCCACCATGCCCACGGACGACTGAACCCGAACCGCACCGGATGTGAGAGGAGTTGACGACGGACGATGAGCCTGCGATCCCGCATCGCCGCCCCCGACGACGGCACGGCGGCCCGTGAGGACGGACACCTCGTCGCGGTCTACCGCGCCAAGCTCCTCGAGGAGATCGACCTCGCCGAGATGTCGGGCCTGGCGACGGCCGAGCGCAGGGTCCGCCTCGAACGCGTCCTCGGGCACCTCATCAGCCGGGAGGGGCCGGTCCTCTCCTCCGCCGAACGCTCCCAGCTGATCCGCAGGGTCGTGGACGAGGCCCTGGGCCTCGGCGTGCTGGAACCGCTCCTCGCGGACGCCTCCATCACCGAGATCATGGTCAACGGCCCCGACTCGATCTTCGTGGAGCGCGCGGGCCGCGTGGAACAGCTCCCGCTGCGCTTCGCCTCCGTCGAGCAACTGATGCAGACGATCGAGCGGATCGTCTCGACCGTCAACCGTCGCGTGGACGAGTCGAACCCCATGGTCGACGCCCGCCTGCCCACCGGCGAACGCGTCAACGTCATCATCCCGCCGCTCGCGCTGACCGGCCCCACGCTCACGATCCGCCGCTTCCCGCGCGCCTACACCCTGCCCGAACTCATCGGGCTCGGCTCGCTGGACGAGCAGATGCTGATGCTGCTCGCCGCGTTCGTCCGCGCCCGCTTCAACCTCATCGTCAGCGGCGGTACGGGCACCGGGAAGACCACCCTGCTCAACGCCCTGTCCGCGCTCATCCCGCCGCACGAGCGCATCATCACCATCGAGGACTCCGCCGAACTCCAACTCCAGCAGCAGCATGTGATCCGCCTGGAGTCCCGCCCGCCCAACGTCGAGGGCAAGGGCCGCATCACCATCCGCGACCTGGTCCGCAACAGCCTGCGGATGCGCCCCGACCGGATCATCGTGGGCGAGGTCCGCGGCGGCGAGACCCTCGACATGCTCCAGGCGATGTCGACGGGCCACGACGGCTCGCTCGCCACCGTGCACGCCAACTCGGCGGACGACGCGCTGATGCGGCTGCAGACACTGGGCTCGATGTCGGAGGTGCTCATCCCCTTCGAGGCGCTCAAGGACCAGATCAACTCCGCGGTGGACGTGGTCGTCCAACTCGCCCGGCACAGCGACGGATCCCGCAAGATCGTGGAGATCGCGCTCGTCGTGTCGCACGGCCGCGAGCAGTTCCGCGTCGCCACCGTGTCCCGGTTCGCGCCCCGGCCGCTCGCCCCCGACCGGATCGTCCGCGGCCACTTCGACCACCTGCCGCTGCCCCGGCCGGTCGCGGAGAGGCTGTACGACGCGGGCGAGGCGCTGCCGCCCGGCTTCGGGGTCACCGAGGCCGCCGACGCCTCCCACACGAGGCAGGCCGTCGGATGACCGCCGCCGCCCGGGCCACCGGGGCCCGCCTGCCCGCCCCCGTCAGGAGCCAGCCATGAACCCCGCCCTCCTCGCCCTCGGCGCCACCGTGCTGACCGGCGCGCTCGCCGTCGGGGGCGCGCACCTGTACGCGTCCGGGCGCGCCCGCGGCCGCACCCTCGCGGACCGGCTCTCCGGCGATGCGACGGACCCCCTGGCCGCGCGGACCGGCCGGGCCCGGCCCTTCGCGGGCGTCGACCGCCGGCTGCGCCGCACCCGCCTGGGCCGCGCGGTCCACCTGCGGCTGTCCGCGACCGGACTCGACCTGACGGCGGGCGAGTTCTGCGTCTACGTCACCGCGGCCCTCACGGCCCTCTGGCTGATCGCGGCCACCTCCCTCGCCCCCTTCTTCGGGCCGATCGCCGCGCTGGTCGGCGTGTGGGGCGCCGCCATCTTCCTCAACTGGCAGCGCCAGAAACGCATCGAGGCGTTCATCACCCAACTCCCCGACGTGGCACGCCTCCTGGCCAACGCGACAGCCGCCGGTCTCGCCCTGCGCACGGCCCTCGCCATGGCCGCGGAGGAGCTGGAGGCCCCGGCGGGCGAGGAACTCGCCCGGGTCGCCGACCAGTTGACGCTCGGCCGCTCGGTGGACGACGCGCTCGACGAACTCGCCGAACGCCTCCCGTCACGCGAGCTGATCGTCCTCGTGACCACCCTCGTCCTGGCCAACAAGGCGGGCGGATCGGTGGTCGGCTCCCTGCGCAACCTGACCAGGACGCTGGAGGACCGCAAGGAGACCAGGCGCGAGGTGCGCACCATGCTCTCGGAGGTGAACGCCACGGCGTTCACCGTCCCGCTGCTGGGCCTGGGCTCCCTCGTCCTGGTCAACTCCTCCAACGAGGGCGCCCTCGCCCGTGTCACCGGCTCCCCGCTCGGCCAGGGACTGGTGCTGCTCGCGCTCGGCCTCTACACCGTGGGCTTCTTCGTCATCCGCCGCCTCGGCAAGATCGACGTGTGAGGGGAGACCGGCCCGATGCCCCTGCTCCTCGCCCTGCTCACGGCGCTCTCCCTCGCCGGGGTCCTCCTCGGCGTGCGGATGATCCGTGCGGACGCGAAACTCCCGAGCGATCTCGCGCTCGCCCTCGAAGTGGGCTCCACCCGGGTGTCCAGGGCCGGTTCGGCCCTCGACCGGCTCGGTGTGCGCTTCGCCCCGCTCGTCCTGCGCCTGATGGGGCCCCGCCGCGTGGACGCCAAACGCCGCCGCATCGACATGGCCGGCAACCCGGGCGGCCTCACCGTGCACCGCTACGCCGCGCGCCGAGCGGTCTACGGCGCCTTCGGCATCCTGATGGGCCTGGTCTTCCTGACCGGCGGCCACGCACTGCTCGCCGCGGGCACCCTCGCCTTCGGGCTGCTCGCCGCCGACGCGCTGATCTGGCAAGCCGTCCGCGAACGCAAGGACGTCATCGACCGGACGCTGCCGGACTTCCTGGACGTCCTCGCGGTCGTCGTCTCGGCCGGCCTGGGATTTCGCCAGGCACTCGACCGGGTCGCCGAGAGGTACGAGGGGCCCTGGGCGGACGAACTGCGCATCACCCTGCGCCAGATGGACATGGGGGTCAGCCGCCGCCAGGCCTTCGACGAACTCCGCAGGCGCAACTCCTCCGAACAGGTCGCCCAGTTCGTCTCGGCCCTCCAGCAGGGCGAGGAACTCGGCTCCCCGATCGCCGAGACCCTGATCCAGCTCGCGACGGACATGCGGCGCACGGACGCCCAGAACGCACGCCGCCGAGCCGCGAAGACGATCCCCAAAGCCACGCTGGTCACCCTCGTCTTCATGCTTCCGGCCACGATGATCCTCATCGCCACCGGCATGTTCCTGGGCTCCGGCGCGGACTTCGGAACGATCCTGGGTCGATGAGCCGATGACGAGCGGCCACCGCCCCCCGCCCCCCACGCCGCCCGCCGGGAGCCCGCAGGGCCCCGCCGGGTACCTGGCCGACGACGCCCCGCCCCCGGCCGGCGTCCGCCTCCAACTGGGCGCGCTGCAGTCGCTGTGCCGGCAGACCGTCGCCGTACGCCTGGCCATGGTGGTGGTCGGGGCGCCCTTCGCCCTGGCCCACACCTCCCACGGCGCCCCCCGCTACGCGGTCCTCGCGGCGGCGGTGCTCTGCGTCATGACGTCGTACGCCCTGCTGCGGGACTGGGAGCGGATCGGCCCGCGCCTGCTGGCGCACCCCGCGCTGATGGCGCTCGACCTGCTCCTCGGCGCCACCCTCCTGCTGACCGCCTCTCCCGCCTCCCCGCTCGCCTACGCCACGGTCTGCACCCCGCTGCTGTCCGGACTGCTCTACGGCTGGCGCGGCGCGGGCGTCCTCACCGGACTCCAACTGGCCGTCGTCCTCACGGGCTTCCGCGCCTGGGAGCACCGCCCGGGCGCCGGCACCAGCACCCTGCTCGTCGCCGGGTTCTGCGCCGCCGCGGGCGTCATCGGGGTCACCCTGCGCAATCTGCTGTTCCGCTTCGGCACGGCGAGCGAGGCCCTGGCTCAGGCGCACGCACGCCTCGCGGCGAACGCCGCCGTGGAGGACGAACGCGTCCGGCTCGCCCGCGAGATGCACGACTCGGTGGCCAAGACCCTGCACGGCCTCGCCCTCGCGGCCGACGCCCTCGCCGCCTCGGACGGCGACAGCGACCCTGAGACCGTCCGCCGCCAGTCGGCCCTGGTGGCCGGGGCCGCACGCCGGGCCGCCGCGCAGTGCAGGGAACTGCTGGGCGACCTCAGGCACCCCGCACGCACGGCGCCGGCCCGCCTGGACCTGTGCACCGAACTGGACTCCCTGACCTCCGAGTTCGCCACCCGCACGGGCATCGCGACCGAACTGGCACGACCGCGAACCCCGCTGCTCCTGTCCCGCCGGGCGGCGCACAGCGTCCTCGCGATCGTCGCGGAGGCCCTGGAGAACACCCATCGCCACGCGCGCGCCACCCGCGTGCGCCTCGAACTCGGCACCGTCGGCGGCGCGGTGGGAGACACGTCCGGCGACGTGTCCCTGACCCTCGGCATCGACGACGACGGCGCCGGCCTGCCCCCGGACACCGCCCCCGAACGCCTGGCGACATCCGGCCACTTCGGGCTGCTCGGCATGGTGGAGCGCGCCACGTCCCTGGGTGGCGGCCTCAGCCTGGGCCGTTCCCCGCTCGGCGGCGCCCGGATCCTGCTGCGCATGCCCCTGCCCGCGACCGCACCCCACACCCCCCAAGAGGAGGCCGCACATGCCTGACCAGGCACTCCCCGGCCCGATCCGGCGCGTTCTGGTGGCCGACGACAACCCGGTCGTACGGGCCGGCCTGACCGCCCTGCTCGCGGCGCACCGCGACATCGAGGTCGTCGCGGACGCGGCGGACGGCGCCCAGGCGCTGGCGTACGCCGCCCGGCACCGCCCCGACGCCATCCTCCTGGACGTCCGCATGCCCGGCACGGACGGCCTGACCGCGCTGCCCGCGCTCGCCCGCCTGGCACCCGTGCTGATGCTGACCTACAGCAGGGAACCCGAGGTGGCGGCCCGGGCGCTGCGCCGCGGAGCCTCCGGCTACCTGGTGCACGGTGACTTCACGACCGCCGAACTGGTCGCCGCCGTGCGGGAGGTGAGTCGGGGGAGGGGGCGGCGGGGCCCCGTTGTCTCGTCCTCGATCGGTGCTTCCTACGAACCGGGCGATCCGTATTCGCATGTGCAACATGATGTGGCACAGTCGCCGAGGGCACGTCCCGCCCCGGCGGCGGGAGCGCGCCGACGCGTCGCGGGGTGGCTGGAGTTCGGGCTCAGCTCCAGGGAGGTGGAGGTCATGGATCTCATCGCGTCCGGCATGAACAACCGGCAGATCGCCGCCGTCTGCTTCATCAGCGAGAAGACCGTCAAGAACCACATCAATCGCATCTTCGCGAAACTGCACAGTTCCTCGCGCAGCGAAGCCATCGCGTACTGGCTGGGCACGGCCCGGGAGGGGTGGGGACGATGACACCGTCGCGTCGGCCAAGTTGGGCCCCTGGGCCCACTCGCGGTGAGTACCACCTCACGTACGGTGCTCGGGTTGCTGACAGCCGCAGGAAGCGGAAGGGCGGGAGCCGTGATGACGAGGGTGAGGCACTGGGTCGCTTCGCGGATGCGGGGGGACGCGGGGGCGGGGTTCGTGGAGTACGCGGGGCTGATGATCATCATTGCGGGGATCTTCACGATGATCGACGGCCTGGGCCTGGACGGCGCCATCTCCGGAGCGATCATGCGGGCCGTGGACAACGTCATCGGTGGTGGCTGACCACCTCGAATCGGCTGGGCGATCGCGGGCAGACCCTCCCTCTGTACATCTGGCTGACGGGGATCCTGCTGTTCGCCGCGTTCGCCTTCTTCGTCTTCGCTCAGGCAGCGTCCGCCCGCAATGGTGCTCAGTCCGCGGCGGACGCTGCGGCGTTGGCCGCCGCGCAGGACTCCCGGGACGAGTTGATGACCGGTCTCCAGGGGGCCGTCGGCCATGACGACCACTGGCTGGACTGGCTGAAGGGCGAGCGCTTTCAGGGCACGGGAGCCACGGCCGCGGCCGACCGGCTGGCCGCCGAGAACGACGCGAGCGTGCGGGGCGGTGCCGTACCGACCGAGGCGGGCGGCTATCCGGGATACGAGGTGTCGATCGAGACCCGCTACACCGTCGGCAAGTCGATCATTCCTGGCACGGAGTCGCGGCATGCCACGGCCACCGCCGTCGCGGTGATCCAACCCCGCTGCACCTTCGCGACGGACGCCGACCCCAAGAAGTCCGTGCGGTTGGACTGTGGCGGGCAGCCCATCGACATCGACCCCGAACATGTCGCATCGGGTGAGTTGCCTGACGCGTCCGTGCTGTTCTCCGTACACCTGGCCAAGTGAGAGGAAGCTGTACCGATGGACTTGCGGCGCATCATGAAGGGCGGCAGGGCGCTGAGCGCGGTCGCGATCACGAGCGGGCTGCTCTTCATGGCCGCCGGTTGTGGTCTGGGAGGCGGCGACAAGCAGGGTGAGAAGACCCCGGCTTCCCCCGCTCCGGCGCGGAGCAGCGGCAGCGCCCGGCAGGAGTCACAGGACCCTCAGGCGGCCCCCGTCCTGGCCGAGGTCAAAGGCGAGAACGGACTCACCCTGAGCGTCACCTCCGCCAAGCGGGACGGCGGAGGCTTCGTGACAGTCGAGGGAACGGTCACCAACGACACGGGAACCCTCTGGGTCGCGGCGGACTGGCGCGGGGACGAGCAGGAACTGGCGAGGAACGGCGGATCTGTCGCCGGTGCCAGCCTGATCGACCAGAAGGGCAAGAAGAAGTACCTCATTCTTCGTGACACCTCGGGCCGCTGCCTGTGCACACAGTTCACGGGAGGCGTGAGGAACGGCGCGACCACGCAGTGGTTCGCCCAGTTCCCCGCCCCCCCGCAGTCCACCACCCACCTCGACTTCGAGGTCGGCGCCATGCCGCCGGCCTCCATCGACCTCTCCGAGGGATGACCCGCGATGCGCCCCGCTCCCCGTCTCGCCGCCACCCTCTGCCTGCTGGCCCTGCTCACCCTCCCCACCGCCCCCCGGGCCGCCGCCGGGCCCACCCCCAGCGCACCCCCCGGAACAATCACCACCCCGCCGCCGCCCTCCGTGGACCCCTCCAGCCCGGGGCTGAAGCTCGCCGACGGGGCGACGCTCGCGCCGGCCAGGGTGCTGGACATCAAGTCCGTCGTGGAGGATCTCGGCGGTGAGGAGCGCCGGGAGGACACCAACCAGACCGTGACCTTCGCGCTCCAGGCCGAGGTGCTGTTCGCCAAGGACAGCGCGCGGCTGAACCCCGAGGCCCGCTCCCGTATCGACGCCATCGCGGACGAGATCAAGAAGCAGAGCGCGACGAACGTCCGGGTGTTCGGCTTCACCGACGACCTCGGTACCTACGCCCACGGCCTGGTCCTGTCCAAGCAGCGCGCGGAGGCGGTCCACGACCAGCTGGCCGCGACCCTCGGCGGTGACGTCACCTTCGAGGTGCGCGGCTACAGCGAGGACTACCCGATCGCCGACAACTCCACCGAGGAGGGCCGCCGCAAGAACCGCCGGGTGGAGGTGTCGTTCCCGCGAGGCGCCGGGGGCGGCTCCTCGTAGGGGCGGGAGGGGCGAATTCCCGGGGCCGCCTCCCCGCCCGCGCGGCGGCGCTGCGCGATGCTCGTGCCGTCCAGTCGGTCGGTGCCGTGCGCCACACCCGGGAGCTGCCATGAGAAAGATCGTCCTGATGATGTCGATGTCCCTGGACGGCTACATGGAGGGCCCCAACCGCGAGATCGACTGGCACCTCGTGGACGACGAGCTGCACCGGCACTTCAACGACGTGCTGGGGCGGATGGGTGCCTTCCTCAACGGCCGTGTGACCTACGAGCTCATGGCCGGCTTCTGGCCCACCGCCGACGCGGACCCGCAGCACACCGGCCCCATGGCCGAGTTCGCCCGCATCTGGCGGAACATGCCGAAGGTGGTGTTCTCCCGGACCCTGCGGCACGCCGACTGGCACACCACCATCGTCCGGGACATCGCCATGGACGAGATCCTCGCGCTGAAGGCGCAGGACGGCGGCGACCTCGCCCTGGGCGGTGCCTCGCTCGCGGCCGAGTTCCTGCGGCACGACCTGGTGGACGAGATCCGGGTGTACGTCCATCCGATCCTCGTGGGCCGCGGCCAGCGGCTCTTCGCCGAGAGCGACGCCCTGACCGCGCTGCGGCTGATCGAGACGCGGCGGTTCGGCAACGGGGTCGTGCTCCTGCACTACGAGCGCCCGCGCGCCGCCGACGGGTGACCCGGTGACCAGGGGGCCGGCGGGTGGGAAACCCCGTCGCGCCGCCCTTCCCGCCCTGGGAGCATGGCCGTATGAGCGGTGGGGGCCAGGGTCGTGCGCGGGCGTACGAGGACCTCGTCGGGGAAGCCGTCGAGGCCTCCACCGACGGCTGGGACTTCTCCTGGTTCAGGGGCCGGGCCACGGAGGAGCGGCCCCCGTGGGGGTACGCGCGGACGATGGCGGACCGGCTCGCGCACGCGTCCGCCGCGCTCGACGTCCAGACCGGCGGCGGCGAGGTGCTCGCCTCCGCCCCGGTGCTGGCGCCGCTCACCGTCGCGACCGAGGGCTGGCCGCCGAACGTCGCCCGGGCCACCGCCCTGCTCCATCCGCGCGGCGCCATGGTGGTCGCCGCACGCGAGGAGGACCCGCTGCCGTTCGGTGACGCCGCCTTCGACCTCGTCACCAGCCGGCACCCGGTGCGCACCTCCTGGGACGAGACAGTCCGCGTCCTGCGCCCCGGTGGCACCTTCCTCTCCCAGCAGGTGGGTCCGGCCAGCGCGTTCGAGGTCGTCGAGTACTTCCTCGGCCCGCAGCCGGAGGAGGTGCGCGGCGCCCGTGACCCGCGCCGGGCGCGGGCCGCGGCCGAGGCCGCCGGGCTGGAGGTGACCCGTCTTCAGCAGGCGCGGCTGCGCATGGAGTTCCGGGACGTCGGCTCCGTGGTCCACTTCCTGCGCAAGGTGGTGTGGATGGTGCCGGACTTCACCGTGGAGCGGTACGAGGCCCGGTTGCGGTCGCTGCACGAGCGGATCGGGTCCGAGGGGCCCTTCGTGGCCCACAGCAGCCGCTTCCTGATCGAGGCCCGCAAGCCCCGCGCCTGACCAGGCCGACCGGGCTGCGAGACGCCCGTCCGTATCCCGAGACGGGTCGGCCGGGGTTTCCACATCGTTATCGAGGGCTGCTCGCCTCCCGCCCCCGGCCCACGTAACTTCGGTACAAGAAAGTTCGCGCGAGCAAAGTTGCGCGGTGGCATCGCGCAGTGGAGGGGGCTGCGCGGCGTCGCGCCCCCGCCCCGACGCACCGTCAGCCGTCCCCGGCCACGGTCAGGCGTGTCCCCGGCCGTATCCCCCACCGCTCCAGCATCCCCGCCCGCGCCTCCAGGACATGGCGCGCCCGCAGGCGGGGCAGGCCGATCCGCCCCGGCCGCATCGTGCGCACCGCCAGGACCCGCGAGGTCCGGTCCACATAGGCCACGTCGACGGCGAACCGCATCCCCAGCGTGTGCACGGCGCTCGCCGGGCTCAGCAGCAGCGCCCCCTCGATGTCGTCCCGCCCCAGCAGGCCGCGTCGGCGCGCCCGCGCCGAGCGGGCGATCTCCAGCGGGACCGGGTCGGACGTTCCCCCGACGACGAGTGCGGCCATGACCGAAGACGGTAGCGCCGGCGTCCCGTGCCCGGGGCCGCTTCGGGTCCCGGTTCTGCCGTCAAGCGAGCGTTCCCGACGCGGGTCACCCACCGGGAGTACGCCCGGACATGTCGTCAGGCGTCCGGGTGGGGCGCTTACATCCCTTGAATACCTTTGGATGCTGCTGGTTTCGGCCGCGATTCCTTGGAATCGGCTGTGATCCAGCCGTGCGGGAGCACTGAATCCATGGTTCCGGGATCCGCGCCACGTCGCCGATCGAATTCGGAGAGTAATTGTGGCCCGCCGATGCACGCAGCATCCCTCACGAAGGGTTATGGTGGAAGCCCCCCCTCGGGCCGGTCCGTCTCCCCCCCACGGACCGGCCCGTTTTCTTTCCCCGTCCGGAACGCGCCCCCGCCCGTCCGCCGGACCCGCCGCTCGGCGGGGGAAGGTCCGCCCCTTGGTGGGGCCACGTTTCGCGGAGGTAGGCTTCGCGTCCGGGGGCCGCCATCCGACGGGGTACACGCCGACCCGTACCCGTCTGATCCGCACGGAGGGGCTGACAATCACGTGAACCTGCGCGACAAGCTGCGCGGCCTGCTGGTGAGGCTGTACGCACGCCGGGTGGAGGGCCACCTGGACCACGCTCAGGTCCCGGGGCACATCGGCGTCATCATGGACGGCAACCGCCGGTGGGCCAAGGCGGCGGGCTCGACCGCCGCGCAGGGCCACCGGGCCGGCGCCGACAAGATCCACGAGTTCCTCGGCTGGTGCGCCGAGACGGACGTCGAGGTCGTCACGCTCTGGCTGCTGTCGACGGACAACTTCGACCGGCCCAAGGAGGAGCTGGTCCCGCTCCTCGGGATCATCGAGGACGTCGTCCGCTCCCTGGCCGCCGACGGCCGCTGGCGGGTGCACCACGTGGGTGCGCGCGACCTCCTGCCCGGGCAGATGCAGGACGCCCTCAAGGAGGCCGAGGAGGGCACGGCGCACGTCGAGGGAATACTGGTCAACGTCGCCATCGGCTACGGCGGCCGCCAGGAGATCGCCGACGCGGTCCGCTCCATGCTGCTCGACGCCCATGACAAGGGCGTCTCCATGGACGACCTGGCCGACTCGGTGGACGTCGACCTGATCGGCCGACACCTGTACACGAGTCACCAGCCCGACCCCGACCTGGTGATCCGCACCAGCGGCGAGCAGCGCCTGTCCGGATTCATGCTCTGGCAGACCGCCCACGCCGAGTACTACTTCTGCGAGGTCTTCTGGCCGGCCTTCCGCAAGGTCGACTTCCTGCGCGCCCTGCGCGACTACGCGGCACGCCACCGCCGCTACGGCGGCTGACACCCCCGTACATCCCGTGCGGCGCGCGGGTGTCACCCGTATGGCGGAGCATCACCCGCACGCCCGCGCATCACCCGTACGGACGCGGGCCGCGGCGGCTTAACAAGGAGTTCACCGCGGTGTTGTCATATGCCGTGGCATGGCCGTGCGCGTTCGAGGGAATAAGCCAGACAGGTCGACACCCGAACCACGGGTGTCGTATCTCAGCGGACGGCTCGGGGCCGTCCGCCCGGGAGGCCCTTTGCACCAGCCCCACCGTGCGGTCTCGGCACGGAAGAAGCAGTGGAGGGCCGGTTCTCGGCCCGTGCACGGCGGCCGTCGACCGGTCGGGATCGCTCCCGCCCCGCGTCACCCGGTACTCCACTCCGTCGCTCCCCGACCTCATCCGAGGGGGTACGTCCTTCCGTGGTGACCAGCGCGAAGCGCCGCAAGCCTGACCGGCGCACCTATGTTCTCGACACCAGCGTCCTGCTGGCCGACCCGAACGCCATGACCCGCTTCGAGGAGCATGAAGTCGTGCTCCCCGTGGTCGTGGTCACGGAGCTGGAGGCCAAGCGGCACCATCCCGAACTCGGCTACTTCGCCCGGCAGGCCCTTCGCCTGCTCGACGACTACCGCGTGCGGTACGGCCGTCTCGACGCCCCCATCCCGACCGGGGACCTCGGCGGGACCCTCAGGGTCGAGCTCAACCACTCCGATCCCAGCGTGCTGCCGACCGGCTATCGCCTGGGGGACAACGACTCCCGGATCCTCGCGGTCGCCCGCAACCTGCAGGCGGAGGGGTTCGACGTCACGGTCGTGTCGAAGGACCTGCCCCTGCGGATCAAGGCGTCCTCGGTCGGTCTCCTGGCCGAGGAGTACCGCGCCGAACTGGCGATCACGGACTCCTCCGGCTGGACCGGAATGTCCGAACTGACCCTGTCCGCCGAGCAGGTGGACCTCCTCTTCGAAGAGGGGCGTGTCCACGTCCCCGAGGCGGCCGCGCTGCCCGTGCACACCGGTCTGACGATCCAGTCGGAGCGGGGCAAGGCCCTCGGCCGGGTCGGCGCGGACGGCGGGGTCCGCCTGGTGCGCGGCGACCGGGAGGCGTTCGGCATCAAGGGCCGCAGCGCCGAGCAGCGGATCGCCCTCGATCTACTGCTGGACCCCGACGTCGGGATCGTGTCCATGGGCGGCCGGGCCGGCACCGGCAAGTCGGCACTGGCGCTGTGCGCCGGCCTGGAGGCCGTGCTGGAGCGCAGGCAGCACCAGAAGGTGATGGTCTTCCGGCCGCTGTACGCGGTCGGCGGCCAGGAACTCGGCTATCTGCCGGGCACCGAGGCCGAGAAGATGAGCCCCTGGGCCCAGGCGGTCTTCGACACGCTCTCCGCGGTCACCAGCCGCGAGGTCATCGAGGAGGTCACCGCGCGCGGCATGCTGGAGGTCCTTCCGCTCACCCACATCCGGGGCCGCTCGCTGCACGACGCGTTCGTCATCGTGGACGAGGCCCAGTCGCTGGAACGGAACGTGCTGCTGACCGTTCTGTCCCGGATCGGCGCGAACTCGCGTGTCGTCCTCACGCACGACGTCGCCCAGCGGGACAACCTGCGGGTGGGGCGGTACGACGGAGTGGTCGCGGTCGTGGAGAAGCTGAAGGGGCATCCGCTCTTCGCCCATGTCACGCTCAACCGGTCCGAGAGGTCCCAGATCGCGGCCCTTGTGACCGAAATGCTGGAGGAGGGGCAGATCTGACCCCGGTGGTCGACCTGGGGTAGCCACCCGTCAGTTGGTGCCGCCCGGCAAAGGCGAAGAGCCTAGCCGGGCGGCATTGTGATGTGCGGGGTTTTCCAGGAAACGCGTGAGCCAAACGAGGTGTGAGCTTTCACACTCGGCACGGAATTGCCACCCGCCGTCCCGTTGCGGCAGAGTCTCACTCCTGTCAGGCCCCGCATACGGCACACCTGTACCCCTCGGGGTACCTCCCACGGCCTCAGGTCGGTGGGGGATGCACGGCAGTACAGAAGTACCCAGAACTCCATAAAGCCGTCGTATGCCGCCCGAGCGTCACGTGGCCGCTCCCCACCCGGGAGTTGCCCACCGGGCCCGTGCCTCCCGTGACCCCGCAGTTGGGAGGCCAGCGTCAGGGGCACGATTGCGTCCGCCAGGGTCACCGAAGCGGGCGACGCTGGAAGGAAACCGTGTGAGCCGGATTTCGGTCCGGGGATTCGCAGTGGCCTCGGCCACGGCGGTCACCGCTGTAGGCGCCGTCACTGGTGTTGCCTCGGGCAGCACCGGCCAGCCGGGAAGTGACGCCGAGGCAACGGCGAGCGACACGACGCTTCTCGCCGACCTCCCCGCGGGCCAGCAGGCCCAGGTGGAGACCGCGTCCCTGACGGAGCAGGCCGACGCACAGGCCATCGCGGCCGACGCGAGCGCCAAGAAGGTCGCCGAGGAGGCGGCCCGCAAGCAGGCCGCCGCGGACGCGGTGGCCAAGCAGGAGGCCGCGCAGAAGGCCGAAGACGCTGCCAAGGCACGCGAGAAGGCCAAGGAGGCCAGCCGCTCCGCCGCGCGCACCACCAGCTTCCCGATCCAGGGCTCCTACACCGTCGCGCAGATCCAGGCGATGGCGCGCCAGATCGTGGGCGCGGGTCAGTTCCAGTGCTTCAGCAACATCGTGGACCACGAGTCCACCTGGAACTACCAGGCGGTCAACGCGTCCTCCGGTGCCTACGGTCTCGTCCAGGCGCTGCCCGGCTCGAAGATGTCGAGTGTCGGCGCCGACTGGCAGACCAATCCGGCCACACAGATCAAGTGGGGCCTCAACTACATGAACGAGCGGTACGGCAGCCCCTGCGACGCCTGGTCCTACTGGCAGGTCAACCACTCGTACTGACGTCGCGCACCTGCTCGAGCGCGACCGATCGACTCCTCGGAGCCCCCCGCCGTCCTCACGGTGGGGGGCTCCGATGCTTTATCGCCATGCCCCCGCCATGTACGGTCGGAGCCGACGACTCCAGGGGGGAGTGGTGGGGAGCATCATCCGGAGACACGGGGGAAGAGGACGGATCATGTCGCATGTGCCAGGCTGGCTGTCCCGGGTCGGTGCCCAACTGAGCCAGGTGGGTGAAAGGCTCGACGAGCGCCGCGCCGAGGTCGAGAAGGAGCACACCCCCGCACCGTCCCCGGCGCCGGTCAGCGTTCCGCCGCCCCCGGCCTACACGCCGGACGTGAAGGCCCGTCCGCAGCCCGTCGAGGCGGTGCCCTGGGGCGTCCGGGTCGCGGCCGAGGCGGGCTGGAGACTGCTCGTGCTCGCGGGCACCGTCTGGGTGCTGATGCGCGTCATCAGCGCCGTGCAGCTGGTGGTGCTGGCCTTCGTCTGCGCGCTGCTCATCACCGCCCTGCTCCAGCCGACCGTGGCCCGCCTGCGGCGCCTCGGGGTTCCCAGGGGGCCGGCGACCGCGCTGACCGCGATCCTCGGCTTCGTCATCATGGGCCTCATCGGCTGGTTCGTGACCTGGCAGGTCATGGAGAACATCGACTCGCTCTCCAACCAGATCCAGGACGGCATCGACGAGTTGCGCAAGTGGCTGCTCAACAGCCCCTTCCACGTGACCGACAAGCAGATCAACCAGATAGCGAAGAACCTGCGCGAGGCGATCGGCGCGAACACCGACCAGATCACGTCCGCGGGTCTCGAAGGCGTACAGGTCGTCGTCGAGGCGCTCACCGGCATCCTGCTCACGGTCTTCTCGACGCTCTTCCTGCTGTACGACGGCCGGCGCATCTGGGAGTGGACGCTGAAGCTGGTGCCCGCGGCGGCCCGGCCGGGCGTGGCCGGAGCCGGCCCGCGCGCCTGGCGCACGCTGACGGCCTACGTCCGTGGCACGGTGATAGTGGCCCTGATCGACGCGATCTTCATCGGCCTGGGCATCTACTTCCTGAACGTGCCCATGGCCGTGCCGCTCGCCGTCTTCATCTTCCTCTTCTCCTTCATCCCGCTGGTCGGCGCCGTGGCCTCGGGCGCGCTCGCGGTGGTGGTGGCGCTGGTGACCCAGGGCGTGTTCACGGCCATCATGACGCTGGCCGTGGTCCTGGCGGTGCAGCAGATCGAGGGCCACATCCTCCAGCCGTTCATCCTGGGCCGCGCCGTCCGTGTGCATCCGCTGGCGGTCGTGCTGTCGGTGACGGCGGGCGGGATGGTCGCCGGGATCGGCGGAGCGGTGGTGGCGGTGCCGCTGGTGGCGGTGTCGAACACCGTGGTGGGCTATCTGCGCTCCTACGCGCTGGGCCTGGCGCCGGAGCAGTTGCCCGCGGAGCCCCTCGCCACGAGCCCGGAGGAGACCGGCGGTTCCGGCGGAACCAACGGCACCCCCAGGACCACCGGGGCCGACGGCCCCGATCAGACACTGGACGGCACACCGGCCGTCTAGGACCTGCCCGACAACCTGCCCGACCGGGGCGCACGCGACACACCACAGGGGCCTGTCCCCCGGCTCGAGCCGGGGCGGCGCCGAGAAGAGCCCCGCAGAGCTGGCGCACGAACATGAAGTACCTCCTGACGTGGGGGACTCCACAGGTACCGGCCCACCGCAC
>NZ_JBEZHK010000043.1:0-60427 GCF_040650555.1 Streptomyces sp. NPDC048664
CACCTCCCTCAACGGCACGGGAGCCCTGTCCGTTGCGCATTCCGACCTCACACCGCCCTGTCACCCGATCAGTGGCCCCGCTGAAAACGCTCAGTAACTGGTTTGGCCGGCGGTCTGGATGCGGCAGGTCCGGCGGCTGCTTCCGGCAGCACGGCGGACACCCAGTGTTCTGCGGGCGATGGCTGTGCCCTGGGCCCTTCCGGCTCCGCAGCCTCGCAAGTATCGGCCCCTTGCACGAATCCCTGAGCGGCCAGGCCCGGATTCCGACCCTTCATGATCATTGCGTTGCACTCACGCGTCCGCCGGACGAATGATCTGAGCCGCCCATCGCACAGACCGATTCGGCAGGTCGTGCCATGCGGAGTGTGTTGCCCGAGGTTCCCGTGACAGTCCTGTTGAAAAGCCGCCCCCGTCCCGCTGAACCCGCAGGGCACTTCCTCACTCCCCTCCCGCGAAACGCAAAGCGGCTCTGCACAGATCGGCCTCTCGACAGACCGCCACACTCTGTGTCCCAGAGGGAACCATAGCCCTGCCCGATGCGCGGTCAAACTTCGATGGCAAACCGTCAAACTTCGCTGTCACGGGTCATCCATGTTGGAGACGGAGCCGCCAGTCCAGCGGGCACGAGGCCGTGTCGGAGACCGCGTGCCCGCTCACCATGACCTGGCGGGGTGGTCCCATCAGGGCTTCAAGATCGACCCATTGCCCCCTTGGACGCGTATCTGGTCCACACCCCGCATCGGGTTGGACGCGCGAGGTGGGTGAAACGTAATCTTCCCGGGGCCGTGTGGGCGTTCCGGGGGGATCGCACACAGCTTTCCCACTCCTGTGACCTTCTCGTTATATTTCCTGGGGGACCCTCATGGCCCATGCTCACAGCGACCACTCCGTCGCGGTGCCCGCCCCGCCCTTCGGGGACGCTCCCCACATGGGCGCCCCCGGGGCCTGGTTGCGGTCGCCAGTCGGTCTCGGCAGGGCCGCAGTGGCGGCGCTCGCACTCGTCGTCGCCACGGACACCTTCGCCAGTTGGGTGGACTTCCTGCGGCTCGACATCACGAGTGAACTCATGAGCGGTGCCCATGGCGCCGACTTGATCCGGCGCGCCCACGACGTCGACCGCATGACCGGCGTCGCGGGCTCCGGCGAGAGGGTCGCGCTGGTGATCAGCGCCGTCGTGTATCTCTGCTGGCTCTACCGGGTGCGCGTCAACGCCGAGGTATTCGACCAGTCTGCTCTCAGCCATGCACGCGGTTGGACGATCGGCGGCTGGTTCACCCCAATCGTGAACCTCTGGTTCCCGCGCCAAATCGTCCTCGATATATGGGACGCCAGCACCCCCTGGGGCAAGCGCGGCTCACACGGGCTGGTCAACGTCTGGTGGGGACTGTGGATCAGCTCGCTCGTCACCGACCAGATCTCCGCCGTGGAGAACCGCCACGCCGAGACCACTGCGCGACTCCACCTGGCGAGCCGCTTCCTGTTGGCCGCCCACGTCGTCGACATCGCAGCCGCGCTGCTCGCCATCGCGGTCGTGCTGCGGCTGACCCGGATGCAGCACAAGAAGGCACTGGCGGGGCCGTTGCCGGCGTAGCGCTTCGCGGGAGGGGACGTTGTCGATCGGCTGTAGGCTCGTTGTGCGTAGTTCCCTTCGCCTCGGTGCACTCCAGTCCGGGGGCCGCAGGCCGGGAGGGTGTCCTGGCGGCTGCTGTCCGCGCTGAATGCCGCGTTTGGTCGTGACTCGCAATTCGGGGCTGGCGGTGGTCCCCACTGGCATGGGGACATCGCGGTCAACGCCGAGCACATGGTCGGTTCACCCCCCGCGTCCGCGGGGGTATCTCCCGGGTAATCGAACACGAAGACACCGGTCGCGAGTCGTCCCGTCGTCTCCGCGCCCGCGGGGGTAGCTCGGCGTCCCGGTTGTCACCGAACAGCAGCTTGTCGTCGTCCCCGCGCCTGCGGGGGTAGCTCACCTCGTTTCCACCGCAGCACAGACGCCCTCCGCCTCGTCCCCGCACCTGCGGGGTAGCTCGCCAGGATCGCCCAGGGGACCCAATACAAGGCTGTCGTCCCCGCGTCCGCGGGGGGTAGCTCTTGATCGGCCACCTGTTTCCGTGAGGCCGTCTGTACGGCCGCGTCGGCGATCGCTTCGCTGGTGGGGACGAAGTCCTGGCGCCACAACTCCTCGAAGTCGGCCATGAGCCGCTGTCCGCGTGGGCCGCGCCGGTCTCTGAGGTCCTCGGCGATGACGCCGACCCGCTCGGCGAGCTGGTCGCAGACTCGTGGTCTCGGTGAACCACGGGTCGATCAGGATGCGGATGCCACCGATCTCGATCAGCTGGCAGGCGTGCCCGATCCGGGTCACGGCCAGCTCAGCGGTCTGCGCGGTGGTGGCACTGGTGGTCATGGCGGTTCTCCTGGTCGTGGGAGGTGACCGGGGTTCAGGCGCCGAGGTCGAGCAGGGCGCCGAGGAGTTTCTCGGGGGTCTCCAGCTGCGGCAGGTGGCCGGTGCCGGGCAGCAGGGTGAAGGCCGCACCGGGGATGGCGGCGGCGTACGCGCGGCCGTAGTCGGCGTCGACGATGCCGTCGCTCGCGCCCCAGATGACGTGGACGGGCAGGTCGAGGCCGGCCAGGCGGTCGGCGAGGGTCTGGTCGGTCATCGCGGTGCCGGTGTAGGCGATCAGGGCCTGCACGTCCGGGCTGGGGGCTGCCTGTCCGGTGGGCGGGACGGGGGCCTTGGCCGGGTCGTGGAAGGACAGGGCGCGCAGCTGCTGCGGCGTCAGACCGGCGACGTCGGTGACCGGATGGCCCTCCACCTCGATGCCGACGCCGTTGACGATGACCGCGCCGCTGACGCGGGCGCTGCCCAGCAGGGCGATCTCCGCGGCGAGCCAGCCGCCGAAGGAGTTGCCCACCACCGTCACGTCCGCCAGCTCCAACTCGTCCAGCAGCGCGACGTAGGCGCGGGCCAGCGCGGCCGTGTCGGTCAGCGACTCGGGGCGGGGGGTGCCGGCGAAGCCCGGGTGGGTGGGCAGCAGCACCCGGGCGTGGGCGCGCTCGGCCAGCAGGTCGGCGAAGCCGGCCATGGTCGCGACCCCGCCGCCGCCGTGCAACAGCAGGAACGACCGGGTGCGGTCGCGTTCCTGCACGCTCAGCTCGATCCGGCCGACGGGCGTGGTCAGGGTGCGGGTGGTGGTGCGGGCGGGACGAAGAGTCCCGGCGGGGACAGGGGTGGTCATGGCTGCCGCCTCCTCGTAAGGACAGGTTGCTTACATAAGGAACCTTAGATAAGGGTTGGCATATAAGCAACCTTAGAAAGCGGGTAGGATCGTGGACATGCACCAGCCCTCCGACGTCGGCCTTGCCGTCAAACGGCTCCAGCACCGCCACCACCGCGCCGCCACCGCGGCCCTCGCCCCGCTCGGCCTGTCCCTGGTCCAGTGGGACACCCTGCGCCACCTGCACGCCCACCCCGACGCGTCCCTGCACGACCTGGCCGTCCTGACCTTCCAGACCGACCAGTCCTTCGGCTCCCTGGCCACGCGCATGGTCGGCCTGGGCCTGATCGAGCGCCTGCCGGGCCCCGGCCGCGCCGTCCGCCACCGCCTCACCGCCAAGGGCGAACGCCTGCGCGCCGAAGGCCGGCGCCTGGTCGACGCGGTGACCGCCACCTCGTTCGCCGCCCTCACCCCCGACCAGCTCGACCAGCTCGGCACCCTCCTCGACACCGCCCTCGGCGCCGACCCCGGGCATTGACCCTCCGCTCCGCCGCACGCCGCGTTCATCCGTCCGCCCGGCCGCACGGCCCGTGAAGCCGAAGGCGAAGCCCCCGCGGGCACGGCCGGACACGGGAGCCGATCGGCTCCCTGGACGAACACCGCGGGCAGTGGCCGCGGATCGGCCGCGTCGTGTTCGAGCACCGAGGAGAGGATCACCCCGCTCCACCCCGCCGACAGGACGGGCTGTCAGAGCTCGTAATACGATCACGATCGGGCCTTCTTGAGTCGTCTCCAGCAGATGAGGCTGCAGGCGAGGGAAACGAAGGCGTCGTGGAGTTCAGTCCGGCGTTCCCAGCGGAATGCGAGGCGCTTGAAGTGGTGGAGCAGGGCGAAGGTCTGCTCCACGACGTAGCGGAGATTGCCGATGCCCTTGATGTTGGGTGATCCCTTGCGGGAGATGAACGGGCAGGATCCGTCGGTGGCGGAGCTCGTCGCGGTTGGGGTTGGAGTCGTAGCCCTTGTCGCCGAGCAGGGCGTCGGGTCGTCGGCGGGGTCTGCCGGGACGGCCCGCGACGGGTGGGATGCCGTCGACCAGGGCGAGGGTCTGGGAGACGTCGTTGACGTTGGCCGCGGTCGTGATGACTTTGAGCGGGGTGCCGCGTCCGTCGCAGATCAGGTGGTGTTTGCCGCCGGTCGACCGGCGACGGACCGGTGTCGGGTCCCCCTTTTTCGCGCGGATGGGGAAACGGTCCACGCACGCCCGTGACCAGTCGAACTCGCCGGCCGCGTGCAGTTCGGCGAGCAGGACCCGGTGCAGTTGATCGCAGACTCCTGCCTTCTGCCACCGGTCCAGTCGGCACCAGCATGTCTGTCCCGAGCCGAACCCCAGTTCCGAGGGCAGAAGTTGGCAGGCCATGTCGTTGTGGAGGACGAACAGGATGCCTTGCAGGCAGAGCCGGTCCGACACCGGCCTCGGTCCCGGCGACCGATCCGGCCACGGCGGCAGCAACGGCTCGATCACCGCCCACAACTCATCGTCCACGATCCACGGTCGAGTACCCACACCCTCACGAACAGCCGAATCGTAACGGTGGGGGCGTCCGACCGCTACGCTCCGATGAACAGCGAACTGCCGCCCCGGTTCGCGCCGCTGCCGGTCCGACTCCGCCCCTGCCTCGGAGAATCCACCAACTCCTACATCCGGCGCCTGGCTCGCGCCAACCATCTCCAGCCCAGCTTCCTGCACTGCTATCTCTGCGGCCCACCGCAGTGGTTCGGCAGGCCGCCCCTCGAACACCTCGCCACCACCGCCGGCCACTCGCCCGAAGCACTCGAACGGGCTCTCGCCGACGCCAACTCCCTGGGCGGCACGAACAGACCACGCCGACGCCTCCCCAGAAGGAATCCCTTCGCCGGGCGCCAGGACCTGGCCCACCGCATCGCCCAAGAGGCTCTCAAGGGGACGCAGATCCGCACGCTCGCAAAGCGCCACAACCTCAGCTGCTGGGACGTCCGCTTGGCCCTGGAGGTCCCGCGCCTGACCACCGCAGAGACGATTCCGCTGACCGACCACATCGTAGGGGAACTCGCCGACCTGGTCGAAGGCATGATCGGCAGGAAGCTCAACGGAAGGCAGATCTGGACCGAACTCATGGACCACCACGACTACCTGGTCACACACGACATCCTCCGCCACTACATCCGTTACACACGGCTCCTGTCCCGTCCCAAAGGATCTGGCCCCGGATCAGTGCTGTGACCTGCGGAGCAGCGCAACCATGAATCCGCTTGCTCCTACAGCCCGTTGGCCTCGCCCGGCCGCGCAACGCTCGGGTCCCGTTACGGTCGAAGCCGACGCGAGACGGCTACGACGGATCGATGGGACAACGCGGACCGGCCGGAGAGTTGGACGCCACACGGGCGGTGAACTCCCGGCCCGGCGCCGCGGGACGGCGTCCTCAGCCGATGCGGCGCGGCGTGCCCGCCCATGGCGGGGCTGGCGCCTGGGCCCGGCCCGTCCATGGCCGGACGAGCCGCGCAGGGGGGGTATCCGCGAGGTTCGGGCCACAGGCACCGGCCTGTCGCGTACGTCGCGCGGGTTCTCGGCATCCGTCCCGAGGCTCCGCACGACGGGATGAGACGGGTCTCGGCTGAACGCGTTCATCGTCTGGTGAGCGGGAGGCTGAGGACCCCGCGGTCGTGCCCGACGATCAGGTCCGGACCCGCGGTGGCCAGACAGGTGAGCGCCACATCCAGGGCGATGTGCTCCACCGCGCCGGTCTCCGGTTCCCATACCCGCAGTCGGTGACCGTGACGGGTGCCGGTGACCAGGACCGTGCGGCCGCCGTGCAGGGTGGAGGCGGTGATGACCGGCAGGCCCCCGGTGCCTGTCGAGGCGGGCAGACCGTCGCCGACCGGGGCACCGGTGACAAGGTCCCACAGCATGACCACGCCCTGGTTGTCTCCGGTGGCCAACATGGTTCGGTCGGGTGTGGGCACAGCCGCCACGGTTACCACCCGGTGGTCGGCATCGGCGAGGGCACTGGCGCTCAACTGCACGGCCGCGCCGTTTTCCCAGGGGTCCTCGACGGCCGGGTCCCACACATGAAGGCGGCCCGCGGTGTCCGCGGCCGCGATCAGTGTGTGGCCGGCGGAGATCGGGACGGCGGCGATCGACTGGATCGGACTGCCATAGGGGTTGAGGCGCCCGACGCACTCACCCGTTTCCGGATCCCACAGCCGGACCGCGCCTCGGGGGGTGGCGGTGACGAGCAGAATACGGCCGTCGGGGACGATCGCGGTACACATTCCGGTCACCCCGCCAGGCCAGTCCCCGGCCGGTTCGCGGATCGGCTGCCCGGTGACGGGGTTCCACAGGGCGATCGTCCCGGTGTCGCCTCCGCTCGCCAGAAGGACGCGGCCGTCGGGCAGGGGCAGGGTCGTCATCGAGCGGATACGGTCACGATGTCCTGGCAGCGGGGCATGGACGAGCCGGGCCTCGGCCACGTCCCACAGGCACACCACGCCCCTGTCCCCGGCGCCGGCCACGAGCGTCGGCCGACCCGGGCAGGACACCACCGCCAGCGCCTCGACACCCCCGGATGAACCGGCCGCCGAATCGGAGAACACCGACATACGGCCCCAGGGGGTGCCGTCGGCCGCGAGCACCGCGTTCCCGTTCTGCCGGAACCGAGTCGCCGCTTCACCTGTTCGTCCGGGCGCCGTCGACTCCACCGTGGCGGCCGACTCGTCGGAGTCCGCCCGCGCCTCCGTCGGACGGTGCCGGGGGCTCGCACCAGCCGGGTTCTCCGCCAGGCCGTCGGCGATCGTCCACATCCGCTCGCAGTCCCAGCAGCGGAAGTCTCCGGTGAGCGCCATCAGCTGGCGGGCCAACTCCCTTGCGTCCTGTTGCGGGGTGCCCGCGACCGCGACCATGCCGACGACCAGACACAGGACGGCTTGCCCCGGTGTTTCGGGGGGTACCCCCGCCATCGCGACCTCGCGTGCCACCCGCAGGAAGGGCTCCCACTCCTCTCCCACCGCTTCCTCGCGCAATGCCGCAGCGACCTCGCCCCAGGTATGTCCTCCCTGCCTGACACGGGCGGGATCAGGAAGCCCCGGAGCCTCGGCGGGCGGACGTGCCGGGTCGACGAAGAAGTCGGGGATCTCGGTATCACTCTCGCACTCGGGACATATCAGCAGGAGGTCAGCTTCCCGGCGATCGGGGAACCGCCACAGCGCTCGACCCATGTGGTGGCCGGCGAAGGCCACGCAGGCGAGCACGAGGTGGGCGCAGACCTGCGGAGCAGTATCGGCGGCAAGGAGGCTTCGGGTGGCCGCCCACTCGGCCAGACGCAGTGCGGCGCCGAACCCCGTCTCGAGATCGGCCGGGACGGGGGGCCTGTCCTCCGCGGTCACGATGCATCCCAAGTCCACCCAGAAGTCGGCGGTCTGTCCCGGAGGCAGGGCCGCTGCCGCCTCGACGAGATGCGGCAAAGCCGCATAGGCCCCGTCGAAGACGGTCCCGTCGTCCATCAGACCGCCGACCAGGTACGTCCAGGTCTGCCTCCATCCATCGCCGCTCCCGACGACAGCCGCGGAGGACAACTGCTCCAGGAGTGCTTTCACCTCTTCGACCTTCACACCGTCGAGGTCAAGCCAACGAGGGCTGTGCAAGGGCAGCTTGGGAATCATGGAACGAGTCTCGCAGGCAGCGCTGACAATCAGGAGGCTGCCCCGGATCAGCTCATCATCCGATCGGCGACCACTGCCACGGAACGGGGCACGATCCGCTCCAGGACCGGCAGAACAGGACCCCAGTCGCCCGCGACCCTCACGACCTGCGCGGCGAGCCTGCGGGCGCGGGACGGCTCGGACAACTCCACGAGTGCGGCCAGGGCGCGGGCTCGTGTCGCGCGGTGGGCGATCGAGCGGGTGAGAGCCTCGGCCCGCGCGTGATCGCCGTGCCGGGCCGTCTCCCGGACGACCGCGACCAGTGCCTCGCCCTGCGCCCAGCGGTCATTGATCGAGTGGACGAGAGCCTCGGCCCAGCCTGGATCGCCACGCCGGGCCAGCTCCCGGACCACTTCGATCAGTGCCCTGTCCTGTGCCCTGCGGTCGTTGATCGTGCGGGCGAGAGCCCCGGCACCGCCCGTGTCACCGGACCGCGCCAGTTCCCCGACGACGTCCGCCTGCCGCGCCACGGACAGATCGGGGTCGAGACGGCCGGCGAGGGCCATGGCCCGCTCGACCTGCCCATGCCTGGCCAGCAGGAGTGTCAAGGACCTCAGCAGAATGTCGTGATCACGGCCGTCGCCGGTCTCGCGCAGTGTCTCGGCCCGGTCGGCAAGGGCCAGGACCACCTCCTGGTCGGCGCTGTGAACGACCGCGTCCAGCACACAGGCCATGTCCCAGGCGTCGAGCGAAGATCCAGGAGGGAACGGGCGAACGGCGGCCTCGTCCAGGTCTCCTTCCGGGACCACCATGTGCTGTTCGGCGGCTTCGCCGAGCGCCCACCCGCATACCGTGCCCCCGGCGCCGACGGCCGGTCCGGGCGGGGTGCGCAGGAGAGCATCGAGCCGGTCAAGGTTTCCCGCCAGCGCCTCACGGGCCAACACCACCGCCAGGGGCCGTGGTTCGGACCACCCCGTCGAGTCGCGGGAGCGGGCGATGTCCTCCACGCGGTCGGCAGGTGCAGCGGCCCGGTCATGGTCGCCGCTGGCGACGGCCACCTCCACGAGGAGGGCGAGCACCTGTTCCGTCCCGTCGGCGGCGTAAGAACTCACCACGTCGTCGGCACGAGCGGCAAACCTGAGCGCCTCATCGATGTCGCCGCTGTCCGCCACCGCCTTCGCCAGCAGGGCCCAGACCCACCCCCAGTTGTGCGGGTAGCGGATCCTCTCCGCCAGAGCGACGGCCCGGTCACACTCACCGGCACGGGCCCACGCCGGCACGAGGGCGACCAGTGCCTGGTCCCGCACCTGCCGTAGGGGAATCGACTCGGCCAGCGCCTGAGCGCCGCCCAGGTCTCCCGCGCCCGCCGCGGCCTGCACCAGCTCCAGTAGCTCCGTACCCTGCTTGAGCTCGTCACTGATCGTGTACGCCAGCTCAGCCGCGCGGACGAGGTGGCCGGTGCGGGCAAGCGCCCTCGGGAACCACCCACTGGCGAGACCGGCGCTCGATTGCCTGCCCACCGACAGCCGCAGAAGGGTCAGCAGGCAGGGCTCGAACTCCCCTTGCGCGATGTCCCTTCCCACGTCGTTCTCGGGTGCCAGGCCGCGACGCAGCTCCCGTTCCCGCGTCATGAAAAGCTCTGGCCCCCACTGGGCCAACCCCTCTGACATGCCTGGGGCCCCCTTGGCGAAGCCCCTCAACTGCGCGCCCGCGCAGGCGGCCCAACAGTAACGGGGCCCCGACCTGGCGGAGTCTCACCAGTGGCCCGGCCGAGACGCTGGTCCCGTTGGTGCGCAGGCGGGCGACAGCGCGCCCGCGCAGCTGAATCGCCGCAGAGATCCACGCACCCGCTGAGCCCGTTATTTCAACAGGGCAGCGGTGAACATCTCGTGGCTCTCAGCTCGGACATCAGCTTCGACGATGCCTCGGCTGCGTGAATTCCCCGATGCGGTGATCCCCAGGAGCATCTACAGTCGTCTCGGTCACATTTCTGGGGGGGCGTATGAAATATCGAATGCTGACCGCGGGTGTGGTGAACCTGCTTATGGGAGACGGGGAGACGACTCCGAAGGGCATCGAGACCACCGCCCTGGAAATGGTCCGCACGGGCCGACTGCAGGGTGAAGAGAAGGCCGACGGTACGGTGACCGTACGGATCGTCCCGCAGACCGCCGACTCGGCGCCGCTGTGGCCCGTCGAGGAACTGGTGGTCGAACGGATCCGCCGGCGCTGCCGAGGCGGTGTCGACCGCGTGCCGATCGGCGCCCTCGGGCCGGGCGACGGCGACGAGTTCTGGGTATGGTGGCGCGGCTTTCAGGACAGTGTCCGCAACGAGGCGACCGCTCTTGGCCTCATACGGCCGGCCCGGAACAAGTACGTGACGCTGCTGTATCGGGGTGCGGCCCTCGCGGCCTGGTTCGGCCCCCTGTGGGCCGGCATTTCGTTCAGTCCCGAGTGGATGAGGATCATTCTCAAAGCGGTCCTGTTACTCAGCCTGTTGGGGCTGGTGCGGCTGTCAGACGTCCCGCTCGAATCCGGGCCCAGGTTGACGGCCGCCGGACGGCAGGCCGCGCGCGAGTGGCGGACCCACGACCGCGCCGGAGAGCATCGGCTGCCCAAACGCCAGGCGGGAGCGGCTGGTCCCGAATCGGCGCTTCCCGTACTCGAGCCGCAGCGGATCTGGTCCTCGTACGGCAGATCGTGGCACGTCGTGAACGCCGGGCCGCTGGATACCCCGCGCTGGGGACACCTGTGGCAGCTCATGCTGCTGGCCGTGGGCGTGTGCGCCGCCTTTGGCGCCCTGGTCGCGGTGACCCTGACCGCGCACCGCCCGGCGTTGGCCTGGGAATGGGACACCGCTCCGTTGCTCGCCGGTGTACTGCTGTGGGGTTTGTGGCTGCCGGCCCGCCGCCGGGTCCTGGCCGTTCCCGACGAGGCGAGCTTTCGCGGTGCCGTCATCTCACGCTGGGACTACGACACCCACCACGACGACCCGTACACGGATGTCACGCACTACTGCTGCTCCATCGAGGACCCGGCAACACGGAAAGCCTGGTCCTTCGAGGTCGACCAGTGGAGGCGGCCGATGTTCTCACGCGAAGCGAACCCGGAGCTCGAGGACCGGTTCCGGGTAGGGGACGTCGTCGATGTCCACTGCAGCCCGCGTCGGCGCAAGATCCATCAGATCAGTGTGGTCGAGGCCGTGTCGCGGACCGACTGACGATCAGATCCGCTCTCCGGCACGCACGCAGCCGCTATAGGTGGGGGTCCCGAGGCACCTGCGGCCTGAGCGGGTCCTGTTTGGGGCTGAGGCTCTGCGCGGCGTCACCGGTACACAGTCCGCTCTACCCTCAAACCACGGCACCCGGGCGGCAGTTGCGTGGACGGATCGTCCAGCCCTCGACCCAGGGTGGAACGCCGGAATCGACGCGTAGCTGCGGGACCATCAAGACCTAGCCAGAAGACGCCCCGCTTCAGCGGGGTGGGGAATGGTTTCTGAGAGGGCGTTCGCTCTAGGCAAATTACCCTTTATCTCCTAGTAAGTTCCTTGCCAGGTGGGTGTCGTCTCGTCCGTTATGCGCTTGGTGAGGTTGTCGATCGTGGCGACGTGGATCATGGCCTCGGAGCTGACGGGCAGGGTCTCGTAGTCTCGGGTGAGGCGCCGGTCATCATGCTGACCTTCTCCGGCGGTGATGCCGAACGTTCGACCTGGCGGCCCGCCTTGCGGTCAGCCTCGTTCTCGATCTGTCCCAGGATCTGGTCGCCCCTGAACGACACGCCGGTCTGCCGCTTCTCCTTCTCGGCCACCGAGACGCGGTCCACCTGGCACTTTCCGCCATCTTGTAGGCCAGTCCGACGTCCTCGGCGAGACGGGTGCAGCGTCTCGCGGACCGTGAACAGTTCCTGGCCCGGGGCGGCCCGTGAGCCACCCCGCTCGAGCATCGGGCTCGATCTCCGGGGTGCGGTCGCCAATCGTGCACGAGCCCCGCGCCTGCTGTTCGACCACTTCCTGCAGCTCGGCCACGATCTGCTCGTAGCGATGCTGACTGATGCCTCCGGCCAAGATGCGTTCGCAGTGCGCAGCAGACAGCGTCCGAGCGCCGCAACCGGCCCACTGCTCGTCCGTCATATCCGACGGCTACCGCCAAGCTCATGGACCGGGCGGGCCTGCAACGGGGACGCCTCACCGGACTCCTCCTGCGTGCCGAGGATCTGGCGGGCGCAGAGGCTACCGCTCAGCAGATCACCCTGGACCGCGGCCGCGAGATGCGCATACGAGCAGAACCGGCCGTGGACCGTGCCAACCGCCGGTTCGGTGCGGGCAGCGTCGGCCCGGCCGGACGCCTGGGCAAGGCCGCCTGATCACGATGGGCGGCGAACAGCAGTCGCCGGGCCGACTGTCGCAGCTGCAATTCCTGGAACGGGTCCAGCTCCAGGAACTCCAGCGCACCCGGCGGTGGACCGCCGACGAAAGACGGCGGATCGAGGCGCACACACGAAGGCAGGCCCGCAAGCCTGCTCCACCCGACTACATGCTCGAACTCGGCCCCGCCGGCGGGGCCGCGGTGCAAGTGCACACGGGCGGCTGCGTCATGTCCCCCAAGCGCACCACCCCCAAGCCCCTCACCGCGGAGCAGCCACGCGACGCCATCCACCACCCGTGCCACCATGCCCGTTCTGCCGACCAGACACCAGACTCGGCCTCACCGAGTGATAGGTCAGCCTCGGACACGCAGCAGGTGGCCAGATCAGCTGGCGGGGCTCGAGGCAGGTGAGGCGGGCACAGCCTGCACCTCCTCCACCTTGGGCTCTGCCTGCTCACATCGTCCGGATCGTGGCCGGTGGTGCTGGGCACCTCGGGCACCTCGGGCGTCTCGGGCGTCTCGACCGTTCGACCGGCGGTGACACCTCAGAAGTCACGCAGCGACTCCGATGGTCCACACTCCGGGTCCGGCTGCCCTCGCCCTCGCGCATCTCGGTCGAGGTGACGAACGACGGCACGGCCCAAGCGCGAGAATGGAAGCGTCACGGCGCGATGAAGGTCATGCGATGGCGTGCAGCAGTTCGGGGACGCCCTCCGCTGTCCGGTAGGCAGCGAAGGCGGGAGTCAGGTCACGGACGAGCTGTACGCATCGTGGCGCGCCGATGCGTTCGGCCAGGTGTAGTGCCTGCAGGGCGTCGGCGGCTGCTGCTTCGGGTTCACGGCGGTTGAGGTGGCCTCCGGCTCCGTCTGCACGGTGCTTGTGTACGCACCCGGTTGCGTCCATGGACGTCGGGCAGTGCCTTGCGAAAGGACTTCCACAGTGATCAAGCAACCCTTGAGGGTGGACGAAGTCGTCGGTGCGGCCGACCGTTATGCCGCTCTCGGCTTTCAGACTCGTGTGGACCTCGGGCAGCACTTCTCGCGGACTCCGGAGGCGGCTCACGCCCTGCTGGAGCGGGCGGGTATCCCGGTGGGCGCACAGGTGCTCGAGGTGGGAGCGGGGCTGGGCACGCTCTCGTCTGCGATCGCGGCCGCCGGGTATCGCATCTGGGCCGTGGAGAAGGACGAGCGGCTGCGGGATCACCTGACTGGCCGGCTCGCCCCCTTCGGTGCCCGTGCCCGCGTCACTGTCGCCGACGTGCGGCACGTGGACCTGACCGCCGGCTTGGACCATGGCAGTGCACTGGTGTCGATCATGCCGTTCGACCCCGAGTTGTCCGACCTCCTCATCCGGCACGTGTTCGCCTGCCCCCGGGTTGAGTACGGGCTCGTGGTCGTGCCCAGTGCCAGCGCTCAGCTGCTGGCCGCGCGCGGACTTGACGGTGGAGGAGGTCGACGGGATCGCCCGTGCCTCCTTCTCGCCACCCTCGCCCACGGTGCTGCGGGTCCTGGCGATCGGCCGGAGGGCGTCGTGCAGGAGCTGATCGCCACGGGCTGCTACCACTCCGCTCTTCCGGAAGGGGTCGGCCGTGACCAGGACGTTCAGCGAACTGCGGAGCATGCCCTCGGCGTACTTTGCCCATACGGTGCGCTACGCACCTGGCCAGGGCACCGGCGCGGGGGCCACAGACGTTGTCTTCGGCGTATACGAGCCGGTCGTCACCGCCACCCTGCCGCCTGGCTGGGTCGGCGACAGCCCCGCCGTGGCCAAGCTCCCGCTGCTCGCTCCTCGCTGGGACGCCGGCAGATATCTGAGAAACCCGACCGGCGGCAGCACCCAGCCAACAGGGGCGCAGGTTCCTTCAGCTACCTGGCCACTCTCGTGCTCAGCACCAAGGCCACCGCACCGGAGCGCGGAGGCTGCGCACGACAAGAAGGCTTACACCACACCCGGCGCGACGAAGCCGCTCAACCACAACAAGAAGATCGGCGGGCAAGTCCCGTCCGACCCACTGCATCGGTTGTATCTGGACGACCGTCGCCGCAAGACGAACCACGCACGCGCTGTGGCCAACTGCCGGCGCTACTTCGGTCCCAACTACACTGAAAACAACACCAAGGACTGCGACGAGTTCCCCTTTCGGTCCACCTACGAGGGTGTCGCGCAGTCCGAGTTCGACCTTCACGCGGAGAAGAACAACTTCTCGGTCCTGCCCGTGATCAGCCGGCAGAACCAGGACGCCGGGATCCTCCTCGGCCAGTTCTACAAGAAGAACCGCGTCATCGACGGCATGGACGACGGCTTCCTCATCGAGATCATCTCCTAAGATCAGTGTGGCCAGGACCCTGAAGGGTCCTGGCCACACGTCATCAACTGGTGGGCCAAAACTGCACCAGGTAGTGCTCGATGCCCTCCGGTACCCCTTCCTGCGCCAGACGTCGGACCTCCTGACGTCCCTCGCTGTAGACCCGCACCCGCCGTACGGCCTCTCCGTCGGACAGGCGCAGATACGTGTCCCTCGGGCCGGACGTCACCCCCCACACACAGCCAACTCGCCAGAGGGGCAGTGCAGCACGACATCCTTGTGCTCCTCCCAGTGCCCGCGATCGTCGGCGGCGGGCGGCTCTGCGTCCCACACCTCCGCGGTCAACGTGGCGGTATGCGTGTGACCGGCACTCTCGATGTCCAAACTCCCCTCACGGGCGGTCACGAACGCACCACCAGCCTCCCTACCTTCGGGATACTCCAAAGGGACGCGGGTGTCATCGACGTCCTGCAGCGCAAAGCCGTAGAAGTCCACCTCCACGTCCAGGTCCTGCTCCCGGATCAACTCAGCCACCACTGCTCCTCAGGAATCGACTGACCGCTGCGACCGCTCAGCGATCTCGTTCAACACCCTGCACCAGGACGGCGCGCGTGGCTCTCGCCTGAACGCCTGAACAGGCGAACACAACCTCACCATCCGCGACATCAGGTGCGCCGCCTATTGGGCACTCCCCCATCTGGAGCGGCCGGGCCCACTCTCGAAGTCGGAGTGAATGCCCGTGAGCCGGAGCCTACCGAGACGCTGTCGCCGGAGTGCACTGTCCCCGAGGCTCCGAGGAGCCGGTCGAGGAGCTGTGCCTGGTGGCAAACAGCGCTGCACTCATCGCCGGGGCCGGCCCGGTGGGGGCAGGTCGCGGGCCTTCCAGGCGCCGCCGGGCGCCGTGGTCTCCTCCGATCGTCCGTCGGTGGCGTGGGCGCCTGTGTCGTTGGCCCGGTGCCGGGCTTCACGCACGGCCCGATCGGCGGTCGCCTGGGGTCGCGGGCCTTCCGGGCAGCGCCCCGGGCCGGAACCGATCCCTCTGCGGTTTCGAACAACAGGACACCGGCCGTGTGGTCGACCGGGGCCAGTCCTCCGCCCGGTCGCCGCTCGACCGGCACACCGACCGGAGGCAGTCCGGGTGAAGCCTCCACTCGTCGGCGAGCATGCGCAGTACATCCGACACCGGCGTTCGTCATCCGTCCCCGCCGGCTCGCGGACGGGGTTGCCCCGGCCGCCACCACCAGCACTCTCACTGGGGCCGCCCTGCCTCCGGCCCACGGGGAACCGTGCCGGGGCGGCAAGGCGGTGGGGGCGGAGGTCAGTTGTTGACCCGGGTCATGAGGGGCTCGGGGTAGCGAGGGCCGGCGGCCGCGCCGAGAGGCAGGGCCGCGTCCAGGGCGGCGAGCTGAGCGGCGTCGAGGCGAATGCCGGCCGCGGCGCTGTTCTCCTCCAGGTAGGCGATGCGCTTGGTGCCGGGGATGGGGACGATGTCGTCGCCCTGGTGGAGCAGCCAGGCCAGCGCCAGCTGGGTGGGTGTGACGCCGGCGTCGGCGGCCAGGGTGCGGACCCGTTCGGCCAGCGCGAGGTTTCGACGCAGGTTCTCGCCCTGGAAGCGGGGGTCGTGACGACGGTAGTCGTCGGCGGCCAGGGAGGCGGTGTCGCTGATGGTCCCCGACAGGAAGCCCCGGCCGACCGGCGAGTAGGGCACCAGGGCGATGCCGAGCTCGCGGGCGGTGGGCAGGATGTCGGCCTCCAGACCGCGCTCCCACAAGGAGTACTCACTCTGCAGGGCGGTGACCGGATGGACGGCGTGGGCGCGGCGCAGCGTGTCCGAGCTGACCTCCGACAGGCCGATGTGGCGGATCTTCCCTGCCCGGACGAGGTCGGCGAGGGCACCTACGGTGTCCTCGACGGGGGTGTCGGGGTTGCGCCGGTGCAGGTAGTACAGGTCGATGTGGTCCAGGCCGAGCCGCGCGAGGGAGGCGTCGACGGCCCTGCGGGCGTAGGCCGGGCTGGAGTCGACGGTGAAGGTGCCTTCGTGCAACCGGGAGCCGAACTTGGTGGCCACCACGACCTGGTCGCGGCGCCGGCCGGTCAGGGCTCGGCCCAGCAACTGTTCGTTGTGGCCGCCTCCGTAGACGTCGGCGGAGTCCAGCAGGGTCACGCCGAGGTCCAGGGCGCGGTGGATGGTGGCGATGGAACGGGTGTCGTCGGTGGCCCCGTAGAACTCGGACATGCCCATCAGGCCGAGTCCGACGGCGCCCACGGCGGGCCCCTCGATGCCCAGGGTTCGCTGCTGCACGGGTGGCTCCTTGTCGTCGTAACGGTAGGCAGTCGGCGGGCCGGCCCGCGGGGCGTCCCCGACTGCACTGAAGAAGTTATAGCAGATAATCATTATGGTCAATATCTATTATGGAGCATGAGTGCCCTACGGTGGGCCCATGCTCGTTTCCGACAACCCGCTCTCCGGCGAGGTGATCGCCCTCTTCGCCCGGATCACCGACCGCTACTCGCGCGAGTACGAGACCGCCGCAGCCCGCCATGGCCTCACACCCCAGCAGGTGAAGGCGCTCATCACCCTGGAGGAGGCCGACCTGCCCATGCGGCGGCTCGCCGAGCGACTGCAGGCCGAGCCCTCGAACCTCACCGGAATCGTCGACCGCCTTCAGTCCCGCGGCCTGGTCGAGCGCCACCCCGATCCCGGCGACCGGCGGGTCAAGCTCCTCGCCCTGACCGATGTGGGACACGCCACCGCCCGGGACCTGCGCGACCGGCTGCGTTTCGCCCGCAACCCGCTCGCCGCCCTCGACGACGGCCAGCGGCGCACCCTGCGCGATCTGCTGCACCTGATGGCGGACTCGCCCGAACCGCCCCCCGTCTGATGCGGCCGGGGCGTCGGCTCCCGTCGGCCCTGCGCCCCCGGCCCGCGCGGGTCCCCTCGGGGGGCCGGACAGTGCAGTCAGGCCCCCACGCCCAGGTGCTCTCCGCACGGGGTGGTGCCTGTTGGGCGCGTACATCCTGTTCGGTGTGGTGACGTCCTCGGCGGCGGGCGTCTTCGGCACCGCCTTCCTGCAGGAGAGCGGTGTATGGCCGCACCCCGCCCGGTGGTCCCCGTTCGTCCCCGTCGCAGTGGCACTGCTGGCGGCGTTGGCACTCAGCATGTCACCGGCGAAGCGCGGCCCCCGCGTACTACTCACCGTGGAGATCGCGACCCTGGCGCTCATCCTCCTCGTCAGCACCGTCGTACTGGTGCGGCTGATTTCGGGCGACGCCCCGGACGGTCACCGCTTCACCCTGCGCATCTCCCAGGTTGAGCCGGGCACGGACTGGTCCGCGCTGTTCCTCGGCACGGTGTTCGGATTCCTGTCCTTCGCCGGCTTCGAGGCCGCGGCCACCCTCGGCGAGGAGGCCACCGAGCCCCGGCGGGACATCCCACGGGCGATCCTGGGCACCGCGATCTTCGGTGGGCTGTACTTCGTGTACGTGACAGCCGTCGAGGTGATGGGATTCGGGGCGGACGGGGCCGGGCTGAGGACCTTTGCCGCCTCCCCTTCGCTGCTGGGCGACCTTGGAAGGTCGTACCTCGGCGTCTGGGCCGGCAACGCCATCACCCTGGGCACCACGGTCAGCGCCTTCGGCTGCTGCCTGGCCTCCGTGGTCGGCGCCTCCCGGGTGATGTATGCACTGTTCCGCGACGGACTCGGCGACCGCGGCCCGGGCAGGGTCTCGGCCATCGGCACTCCGGGCGCCTCGGCCACGCTCGTCGCGGGGGCGATGGGCCTGGTCATCCTGGTCTGCGCCACCGTCTTCGCCGCGCAGCCGATGGACACCTTCGTGTGGAGCGGCACGATGGGCACCCTGATCCTGCTGGTCGCGTACGCGCTGACCACGGTCGGCGGCATCTGGCTGATCTTCGTGCGGCGGGTGATGCCGGTCGCCGCCTGGGAGGTCGTGATCCCGCTAGGTGCACTCGCCATCCTCGGGTACACCCTCTTCCGGAGCGTCGTCCCCTATCCGGCCGCGGGCGCGGCCCGCTGGTTCCCGGTGGTCGCCGGCGCATGAGTGCTGGCAGCGGTCGTCACCGTCCTCGCGGCGCCGGATGGCTTCTGTCGCCTCCGTGTGGACGGGGACGGCGCGTTCCTTGAGGGCCTTCGCGGCTGCAAGCCGCAACCGGGGAGTGCCGTCGGGGTAGGCATCCAGACAGTCCAGATGGAGCTTGCGGATCTCGGTGCGGCGGGCGCCGCTCCAGCGGGCCACCAGCAACGCGCATCGCTGCAGCGGGCAGGACAGGGCTCGGATACGTTCCATGATCGATTCGAATTGGCGTTCGGAGATGAAGCGGGGAACCTTCTCGATGCGGCGCGGCATGTCCGCGGCGGTGATCAGCGTTCGGGTCGGGACGTCGTCCCATTCGGCCAGTGCCGCATGGCGGAAGAACACCGCGAGGGTGGAGATGATGCCGGCCCGGTGGGCCGGACTCAGCGGCTCGTCCGGGCGCTTCATCTTCCGCAGCCGGTTGACCTTCTCCATGAAGGCGACCGCGCCGGCCCGGTTCAGCTGGTCGAGACGGTCGATGTGCGGTCGGCCCTCTCCTCTCGACTTCGTGGCGCGCACGAGCCCGTCACCCGAAAGACGGCGTGCGGTACGGCTGGCCCGGTATGACGACACAGGCCATCACAGGCGCCGAGGTAGCCCCGGCCGCAGGTCCTCGGCCTGGCATCCGCGCAGGGCGCTTGGTCGCCAGCAGGGAGGGCATGACTGTGTACGGATTCGCCGACGCAGCCTTCGTGGGGGACGACGGCTATCTCGGCCTGAGCCGCGACCACCGCGGGCAAGCGATCACACCGCCCAGAAGACCACGGCCCGGAGCACTGCCCAGCAGAGTCGAACAGTGGGAACGCGACCGCCACGGGCACTTCTCCGACCGCATCACCTTCGAACACGCCCTCGCCGACCACAAACCCTGGAAGCAACTGACCCGCTGGACCCACCGCCGCGACCACCTGCCCGACACCTACCGCGCCATCGCCGGCCTCGTCTCCGACCGCAACACAACGCCTAAAAACCGGCCACGACCAGGCCAAACACGACCCGCCCGCTATCACGCACCAACTCGTAAGCAGCGGCAGGAACTGCATGACACCGTGCCGGTTGCCATCGGTAGGCGAGACGGCGAGCGGGGCCCCGTGCCGATCAACGATCAGGTGGTGCTTGGAGCCAGGGCGGGTGCGGTCGACGGGCGAGGGGCCGACATGCTCCCCCCTTTGAGGGCCCGGACACGCGATCCGTCTATGGAGCAATCGTCCAAGTCCAGCAGGCCGGCGCGGCGAAGGTCGGTCAACAGGGCGGCGTGCAGGCGTGGCCAGACGCCAGCCGCGGTCCAGTGCCGCAGCCGACGCCAGGCCGTCGCACCGGAACAGCCAACGGTCTCTGTAGGGACATCGCGCCACGCGACACCGGACCGCAGCACATACATGACGCCGGCAAGCGCCACTCGGTCGGGAACACGCAGCCGCCCCGGGCGGCGATGACGCCGTTCGGGGGCGGGCGGCAGCAGCGGGGCCACCCGATCCCACAGCTCGTCAGGAATCGACGGAGAGCTCCTCTGGACAACCCATAGCAGTAGGTCAGGCATTCGCACCGCACTTCCCCACACCTCTCCGAATCTCACCCCGATTTCCTTGACGAAACCCATAGTGGCACCCCTCGTGTGGACAGATGACGGCTGGCCCAGTTGTTCCAGACGAGCCGTCTCGTTTCGCACGGAGAAGGCAATCAATGCGTCAGTAGCGGTGCACTCAAGCTGCTCCTTGAAAGGTCTCGCAGCTCAGCGTTTCCGCTGCTTGAGAAGGACGCTGATCACACCCAATGCGATTCCCACGATGCCAGCTGCTATCAAGATGGTCAGCATCTTCTGCGTCATCCTCACTTAGCGGAATGGTATTTTTGAGTCAGGAGGGAATCTGCGACCAGGCGTATCCGATGCCCCCGGAGACCAACCCGCCGAACCCGCCCGCGGCAGCCCCGGTAGCGCATCCGGCAGCCGCGCCCGGGCCAGTCCAGATCGTGGCGACGGCGCCGCTGACACAGCCTCCGGCGGCACCGGTCACACCGCCCCCGGAAATCGCCAAGCCGAACTTCTTCCAGCTCCACAGTCCCATGGGATCAATGCGGTTGACGGGGTCGCCTTCGGCGTAGAGGTAGGGGTTCTTCTCATGGCCGGAGGGGTCCGGTTGGGTGAAGCGGCCGATGTTGGCGTCGTAGTAGCGGTTCTGGAGGTGGTAGAGGCCTGTGGGGTCCTGGTAGTTGCCGGCGAAGCGGTAGGGCTGGTCGACCGGCTCGGAAGACTGGGCGAGGAGGCGGACGCCGCGGGGGCTGTAGGTGTAGGTGTCGACCTTGTTGCCGTCCACGTCGACCAGACCGATGACCGAACCGATCGCGTCGGTGAGGTAGTAGTAGCTCTTGCCCCCGGTCGTCATGGAGTTCAACGTGCCCCCGGGCTCACGGTTGAAGCCCATGTCCGTACCGGCTGTCGTCTTGGCGGACAGGCCAAGGGGGCCGTTGTGGAAGAGCGTGTCGCCGAGCTTGATGCGTTCGCTCTGGTCGGTGGAGCCGTACTGGCCCGCGTAGGTCTTGTTGTTGACGGTGATGGACGACATCTGGGAGTGGTCGGTCCACATCTCGCCGGTGCGCAGGTAGTCGTCGGTGGAGGAGCCGGCGGTCTCGTTACCGATCTGGTCATAGGACCAGCCGCCGCTGGTGCTGGACTTGGCCGTCAGCTCCTGGGCGTCGTTGTAGGTGTAGGTGGTGGTGCGGGGGCAGCCGGGGTCGGTGCCCTGGGAGGTGAGGTTGCCGGCCAGGTCGTAGCAGTACTGCCAGGAGTCGACGGTGCTGCCGTCCTTCACCTCGGTGGCGTAGGAGAAGCGGCCCGCGCCGTCGTAGGTGTAGGTGCGCTTGCGGCCGGTGACGCTGTCCGTGCTGGTGCGGATCTTGCTGCCGTCGGTGGCGTTGTTCGTGCCGTAGCCGTAGGTGTAGTCCAAGTTGGCCAGGGTGCCCTGGGTAGAGGTCACCTTGATGTTCTTGGGGCGGCTGGAGTTGTCGACGTCGACCTTCTGCACGGTGCCTCCGGGGTAGGTGGTCGTGGTGCGGACGTCGTTCTTGTTGTAGTCGTACGTCGTCACCGCGCCCTGCGGGTCCTTGAGCTCGGTGAGCTTGTTGACCTCGTTCCAGGTGTAGTCGGTCTTGCCGTCCGGGTCCTGGTAGTAGTCGACGTTGCCCGCCGGGGTGTAGGCGAGCAGGGTCTGGGAGCCGTCCTGGAGGTGCCGGACGGTTTCGCGCTGGAGCGGGTCGAACTCGTAGGAGACAGTGCCGGTTGCGTCGGTGCGCTGGGAGAGGTTGCCGTCGCCGTCGTACCAGTACTGCACGCGGGCGTTGTTGGTGGTGTCGACGGTGCGGATGCGGTCGCGGTTGTCGTAGGTGTAGGTGACGGTCACGCCGCGGGCGTCGGTGACGGTCCTGGTGCGACCGAGGTCGTCGTAGGTGTACGTGGTCTTGCCCAGGGGCCCCGGGGCCTTGGCCCAGTCGAGGTTGCCCTTGGCGTCGAAGTGGAAGTCGGTCTGCACCGACTTCGACGATGTCGTCTTCGTCTTCTGGTCGCAGCGCTGGCCCTCGAAGCCGCCGCAGGTGGGTGTGGCGGGGTTGTAGTCGTAGGAGACGTTGCCGCCGCCGGTGCCGGTCTGGGCGACCGTCTTCGTGTTGCCGACCGCGTCGTAGGCGAAGGTGGTCTTCTCGCCGTCGGCGTTGGTGGAGTCCTTGGGGACGTCACCGCCGGCGATGGTCTGCCAACTGTTGACCGTCTTGCCGCCGGTCGGCAGGGTGACCGTCTCCAGGTTGTCGCGGGAGTTGATGCCGTAGTCGACCACGTTGCCCGGAGTAGTGCCCGAGCCCATCGCGTCGGTGACGGTGTCGATGTTGTGGTTGGCGTCGAACTTCGTCGACCGCTTGCGACCGAGCGCGTCCGTCACATCGGTGACCTGGCCGTCCCCGTCGTGCTCGTACTGCGTGCCGTGCAGCTCGGGGTCGGTGGCCGTGGTCTTGCCCGCCGCGGTGGCCGAGTCGCTCGTGTATGCGTAGCAGGCGCCGGCGCAACGCCGCGGTGCCACCGGCGCCGGACGCGGCGAGAGCGGCGTACGTTGCAGTCCAGTCACGCTGCGTCTGCACCAGATCGTCAGGGAGATCGATGCACGAGCCCGTTCATCCGCAACTGGGTCACCGTGCAGTACATGATCGTCCGCGAAGACGGCACGGAAGAGCAGTGAGGCAAGCCCCAGGCGACGGTCTCCGGCGGTGAGAGCAGGCTGATCGTGCTGGCCGCCCATGCTCGCCGCGCTGGCGGCGGAGTACCGCGACCTGCCCACCCACGCTCTTCGCCTGTGCGCGCTGGACGAAGTACCCGGCGAGGTCGATGAGGCCGGACGCGACGGCATCGCCAAGTACACCGCCAGTCTCGACCTCGACCTGATGTGCACCAGCCACCACTGGGACGGCTCCCCGGGCGCCTGGGACGGCGTCGACATCCACGACCTGGCCAAGTCCTCCACCGGCGTCGTCATCGCCGAACCCATGCACCTCTACAGCCACCAGATGCTCGCCGCCACGGGCCATCTCCCCGCCCAGAACACCGGCCGCACGACCGAGGTGACCGAGTGAGCACCGCACCAGCCGACTGTCCCCAAGGGTGGTGCCCCATACCGCGCCCGGGGAGTTGCTGAGGAGGGCAGCCGAAGTGTTACGGCTGCTGCCTGCTCACGGCTTTCTCGACCGCCGTGTGCTGGCTCACCAGGTAACCGGCGACCCACACAAGCTGGACGCGGGCACCGATCTGGCCAGGCTCGTCCTGGCCGAAGCAAAGCCTCGCTTGCCGGGGCGATCGGCATCGGCATGCCTCTGCGAACGGCCTGGAACCGGCTCCGGGTGGAACTCGACTACCTCAGCGGAGGACTCAGCGTCGGTGTCCACCCCGACGGCTGGAGCGTGCCCGCCCGCCACCCCTGCGTCCTGCCCCCTACACCCTGTCGGAGGCCACCTGGGCCGGACCGGACCTCAAGGAGAGCTCCTGGGTGTTCGTCACCGAGAACCCCTCGGTCACCACGGAGGCTCTCGCCCTGCCAGCGGGCGTCCCGGTGCGGCTGCTGTGCACCGTCGGCACTCCCTCAGCCGTCGAAGTCCCCGCGCTCGCCCGCCTCGCGGACAGCGGCCGGCGGATCGCCGTACGCGGCGACTTCGACACAGCGGGTCTCGCCCTCGTACGAGCTGTCCTGGACGCAATGCCAGAAGCCGAGGCGTGGCGCATGACCGCCGACGACTACACCGCCAGCCTGCACCCCTCACCCTTCGAACCAGTGCTCTGGACGGCGACCGCCTCGGCGACACTCCGTGGGATCCCCCGCCCGCAGCGGCCATGCGCTCGTGCGGCCGCCCGCCTACGAAGAAGGACTCATCGACCAACTCCTCGCCGATCTCCACCAGGGCTACCCGCCCGCCGGCGCGCCCTCGCTCAGCCACACGGCAGGAAAGCGCCTGCGACGGCAGGAGCCGACCTGCCTCCGCCGATGAGCCCATGTTCGATTTTGGTGTCACTTCGCTCCAGCCCGGGTGGGCGCCACGGCTGTGGCGCTCCGTGCGCGCCGCAGCAGCGGGCTGCGGAGGCGGGCGCGATACGGCCGAACAGGTGCCGCGTGAGCGTGAGGAGGAAGACCGCACGGCATACATACGGCTCGGAGCCGCCACGTCCCCCGAGCGTTGCGCGGTGACGGTTGCGGGAGAGCCCGGTCCGCGCCTCTTGTCGGTACCGGACCCTTTCACGTGCTCCCCGTACGAGTGTTGGGCCTGACGGCTGCGGAAACTGCTCGGAACCAAGCAGGCAGTCCAGCCGCTCACCGGTGCCGCCTTCCCCGCGGACGCGGCGGCCCGGGGAAGGCGAGGTGGGAGCCAGGTCGGCTCCCACCGCCCGGTCGACCACCACTCCGTAGGCGCAGAGGCGCATGTAGCGCTGCCGGGCCTGGCTCTCGTAGACGTCGCCGCCGCCGATGACAAGACCGCCCTCGCAGTCCAGCAGCTGATCGCCGCGCGCTGCGCCGTCGCGCCTTCGGACCGTACATCCAGGGAGCCCGGCGAGCCCCGCGTGAGGCTGCGGTCCTTCCTCGACCTGCGCCAGGGCCCCCACGCCTGGTACTGCCGTAGCGGTCGTCACCTGACCAGGCCAGACGGCGAACCGCTCCTGGAGTACGAAGCCACTCTCGTAAATGACCGGTCGTGACAGCCGCCGTTCCCTGTCAGCTTCCTGAGCGTCTGCCTAGACCTCGCCGCGCCAGGCACCAGTCTCGATTCCGCCACGCTGCTCGATGAACTCCTTGAACCGCTTCAGGTCACCGGTGACCTGCCGCTTGACGAAGCCGAGCTTGTCACCGATGGTCTCGGCCAGGCCGTGGGGATCGTAGTCCAGCTGCAGCATCACCTTGGTAGTGGTGGCGTTCAGCCGGTGGAAGGTGACGACACCGGCCTGCTCGGCTGCGCCGCCGACGGAGGTCCAGGCGACACGTTCGTCGGGAATCTGCTCGGTGATCTGCGCATCGAACTCCCGCTCCACGCCGTCGATCTTCGTGACCCAGTGAGTGAGAGTCTCGCTGCGCTGCTCGATCCGCTCGACGCCGCCCATGAACTGAGGGAAGTCCTCGAACTGGGTCCACTGGTTGTAGGCGGTCCGGACCGGGACGTTGACCTCGATGGACTCTTCCACCTGCGACATGGACGGGCCTTCTTTCTCTGCTGAGTGACGGAGGAACGTGAACGACGCGTTCCCAGCGGCACCTTCTTCATGCCGTGCAACAACGGCCGTTTCCGGTCACCCACTGCGCCACACGGGGCTCTGTCTCCTGGACAGCCCAGGTCAGGCACTGACGCACGCTCCGAGGCCCGCGTCACACCATGCTGGCGAGACAGGCACCGCCCGCCCCAGGCAGCCGAGCAGCCGGTCCACTCGCTAGGTCACGGCCGCCGACTCACCCGTGCTCCATTGAGTTGCGTGCATCGTGATTGCGCAGGTCACGGGTCTGGTGTGAGTGAGGGCTCGAGTACTCACGCTGGTCGGTGGCCGATGACCATGGTGTAGATCATCGGGCGGGCCCTGCTCCGGCGGGATGCCGGTTTCGGCTGCGCCCGCGACCGACCCGCGCCTACGATCCGTCAACAGGTCGGCACGCTACGAGATCGCGAGGGTGCGGGGATGCAGGAGCGGCAGTGGATCAGCGATCGCCGGAGCGAGCTGGACGCCCTCGCCGAGCAGCTGACCAAGCAGCTTCAGGAAGTCCAGGTCGAGCGGGACGAACTGGCAATCGCGGAGCGGGTGTTGAACCGCCTGGCCGAGCAGGTCCAGGCCGATGCCGAGGCTGCCGCTCCGGCAGCGGTGCAGGTAGCCGGGCGGGCGGTCCTGCTCATCCCGCACCACAGCGACGCGACCGACGAGGCCGCTCTGCCCGGCGACTACCGCAGGATCCTGACGATCGTGCGTGAGGCCGACGGCCCGGTGCAGGTCAGGGCGGTCGGCGAGCGGCTGGGCCTGAACGCCTCGGTGCCAGCCGCCGAACAGGCTCCGGTGATCCGCTGAAGAACTCCTCGGTTCGTCGACGCCGGTCGCCAAGCAGAGCTGTCTCGTCCTCTCACAGCCTGATCTGGAGAAGGCGGTGGCCCCGTTCCAGCACCCTTCAGCAGATCACGAACAGTCTCGTTGACGTCCGTGGAGGGTCACACGGTCTGCGAGGAGCAGGGCGCGGCGGGCGAACCACAGCTCGTGGCGAGCGCTGGGAGGCCGCAGCAGCGGACGTTGGAGCAGTTCCTCAAGTCGGGTGAGGCGTTTGCGGGCAGCAGTGGTCGAGAGGGAGAGTTCGGCGGCGGTCGGGGCGAGTCGGCCATCGTGACGCAGCCAGGAGTCCAACGTCGGTCCGAGGCCCGACTCGTCGATGGGACGCAGCAGGTCGCGTGCCCAGAGCAGTACTGCGGGGCGGGTGAGAAGGTCGTCCAGTGGGGCGGGTGGGTTCGGTGGCGGGGCCACCTCCCCGGTCTGGGGCGTCTGGGCACGCAGGGCCAGATGTAGGACCGCCTGGTCAGGGAGGCGGTCGAGGTCTAGTGCGAGCAGGGTCTCGACCTGGCGCAGGCGCGCCGAGAGCGTGTTGCGGTGAATTTTGAGCAGCGCGGCTGCCTGCGTGGAGAAGGCGAGCCAGGAAGCGGTCGTGACGGACAGCTCTGCGCTGTCCGGGTCTTGCGGACGCCGGGGCACGTAGGAGCGGAGGGGGGCCAGTAGGTGCCGGGCCCACTGCTGCAGTTCCGTGCCCATGACCAGCACCAAATCTGGGTGGTCCGCGAAGGCAGCCCAACGGCCGGCGCGGCAGCGCGCCGCGACCAGGGCGCGGAAGGCCTGCTCATAGCCGATAGCGGTGTCGTGCAGCGGAACGATATCGCTGACGCCGACCAGACAATCGTCCAACGCCCCGGCCAGCGTCGCGGCGAGGGCCGAGGCTGTCTCAGGGGGCTCGGCAGGGGCAAGGACCAGCACATGGTCGTGGTAGACCGGGCAGGGGACAACCCAGGCGCCAGGCGCCAGCCGCGTGCACCGGCGGGCCACATCCTCGCGTCCGCGCGGTGACGACGACTCCACGACATGGAACCGCATCATGTCCGGCAGCACGGGCCTTAACAGGTTGGCTATCTGCCGTGCGGTAGCCACGTGACGGTTCATCAGCAGATGCAGCACCGCCTCGCGGGTGCGGGCCTCGGTGAGCTCCAGGCGACGCCCCTGCCCCTCGGCGTGCTCCAACCGCCAGCACAGTTCCAACAGCAAGGATGCGTCGGCGAGCAGCAGGGGCAGGCCGTCCGGTAGCGGCTGCGGCGTGATCGCCGCGAGCACGGGCGCGTCGCCGCCCAGGGGGACGATCACGATCGTGCGGCAGCCGACGTCGAGGACGACGGAGTCCAGATTTCGGGCGTTCAGTTCATCAGCGGCCTGCTGGGCGAGGGCAATGTCCGCCGCCTCGCAACCGCCCTCGGAGGTCAGAACGGCGCCGTCGGAGCCGACCAACAGCAGCCGCGCGCCGGTGCGGCCCGCCAGCCAGCGCAGCAGCGCGCCGCTTCCTCTGCCGCGGGCCGCCCGCTGCATGGCAAGGATGTCGTCAGCCCGGCCACGGCGCCCTTTCGCGGGTACAGGCTCGGACAGGATGCGCATGAGGGGAGGTTAGCGGCTATCGCTGCTCACTGTGCACACCGGAACCCCAGACTGTGCAAATCGGATCTTGATCGACTCTTCGCATCCCGGGATCGTTGATCAAACCGGGACGACACGTCCGGACGAACGAAGACTTCAAACAGGGGGTACTCCCATGCGCAAGGCGTACATCGCCAAGGTCCTTGGTATGGCGGCCGCCATACCCATGCTGACGCTCGCCGCCACCGGCAGCGCATACGCCGATGGGTCCGGCATCACCTGGACCCAGAGGTCCACCGACCACTGCCTCATGTGGCACAACGGCACAAACGGCTACTGGCTCAGCGGCGACGCCATCTGCTGGAACGACGGCCAGAAGCAGGGAGTCCTGTGGGACGACTCCCAGAGCGGGCTGGAGAACCAGACCGGCGAGTACTGGACGGAGAAGGTGCACAACACCGGCGTCTGTCTCACCGCCTACTGGGCACCCAATAACTCCAGCCCCGGCTCGGCGTACCTGGAACCGTGCAGCGGCCCCGCCAACTACTACGAGCAGTGGAAGGAAGTGTCGGTCGGCAACGGCTTCCAGCTCGTGAACCGTGAAACGGGCTGGTGCCTGGACGGCAACGGCAACGGCGACATGTACACAACGCCCTGCGACCCGAAACACAACAACAAGTATCAGATCTGGTACTGACAGACACGGCGATGGTCGCCGTCTCATCCGAGAGAGGGCGCTACCGTTAGGCCCCCAAGCGACCCCGGCCGTTGCCCTCGAAGGGCTCTGTTCACGGAGGACACGAACAGAGCCCTTCGTCGCAACCGTCCGTCCGTGGACAGCGGGGCTACGCCGCCGGCGGGGCGAGAGCGACCGCCCGGCCACGGAGTGGTTCGTGGCACCGCGTTCCACTCCACCGAGGGGATTCAGCACCTGGACGTCCGCCAGTCCGGCGATGGCATCCTGATCACCTCCTCCCCTGCCAAGATCGACGGCGTCCCGGTCTCATGGCCGCTCGGCATCCACCGCGGGCAGCAGGGAAGGACTTCGCGCGCTATCGCGCCGCGGCTGGCAGGCGGATCTGTGCAGCGTGGCCGTCCGCAATGAAGAGGCCCAGGCGGTGTCCCGACGCCGTGACGCCGGCGGCAGCGAGGCGGAGGAGCTGGCCCGGTTGCGTGCGGAGAACGCCCGGCTGCTCAAGGCCGAGAAGTGGCACCTCGAGCGTGAGATCCTGCGCCGGGCAGCCGCCTATTTCGCCCGGGAGGTGAGGTGAGCCCTCGCCCCTGGGCTTCATCTCCGACACTCGCGCCGATTTCGGCGTGAAGCGGATCTGCAGGGTGCTCGGTGCCTCCCGTGCCGGCTACTACCGTCACCTGGCTAGCGAGCAGGCTCGCGCCGAGCGCCAGGCCGATGAGAAACGGCCCGTGCGCGAGATCCGCGCCCTCCACGCCACGCACCATGGCGCATATGCCCCCCGCGTCCATCCCGAGATGCGTGCGAGGGGACGGCGGATCAACCGCAAGCGGGTGACCAGGCTGATGCGGATCAACCACGTCGTCGGCTGGTGCCTGCGCAGGAAGAAGCGGACGACGATTGCGGACAGGACCGCGCTGCCCGCGCCGGACCTGGTGATGCGCGATTTCACCGCGGACGCCCTGAACACCAGGTGGTGCGGCGACATCACCTACCTAGCCGTCGGCACAACCTGGCTTTACATCGCCACGGTGATCGACATCTGCTTGAGGCAGGTGGTGGGGTGGTCGATCGCCGACCACATGTGCACCTCCCTTGGTCGCCCCATCCCCCGGCCCGTCCAGATATGGACGGGCCGGGGGATAGCCCCCATGAGCCTGGTAAGGAGCCGGACAGGGCAAGGCGTGGCGCCACGGCCCCGGCAGCGAGCACGGCCTGGAAGGCGAGAACAGCAGCCGCAGCCCTGCTCGGCAGCTCGACCTGCGTGGAGATGCGTCGGCCTCCGAGCGCCAGAGCGGAAGCACCGGGAGCCGCTGAGCACACGTTTCCGGGGGAGCCGGAACACAACCACGCACCCGCACCCGCGAGTTACGCCCACGAACCGTGTGGTCTGGCGGCCCTGCGCGCGCAGATCTTCGTACCCGAGCCGCTTGGCGACGGTGAACTGCGCCGACAGTGAGGCGTCGGCCTCCGCAGTCACGAGGGTGCGGTGGATGTCCCGGTCCCGGCGTGGACAGCCGGGGGCAAGGACGCACCACTCCATCTCCTGCTTCATTCCCCGGTCAGCCGATCCCCCCCAGGGACCAGGGATAGCGCCGAGGCTCAGAGATCGCCCGTGCCAGCAACCGGGAGCGTGTCCGCATCACCTTCACACATCGGACCCGCCCAGCTGACACGACGGGTGAAGTACCGCCGGTCGTGAGTTCGGGCTCAGGCTTCACGACGACGAGACGAGTGATGCTCACAGGCTCGCCGATTCCCCGACCGGCAACAGGGTGAGCTTCATGTCCGGATGGTCCTCGTGCGGCGTGTCGCTCCCTGCCCCGCCACCCGCCCGTCGACCCTCAGCACGTGTGTGGCTACCGGAAACCGCCGCGGGGCACTGTGCTGCGCCCCTCTCGCCTCGGCCGCCGCACCCGCTGCCAGCCCGGTGACGATGACCGGCGGGGAGGAAGTCATCCATCTGACGGCGATGACGACGCAGGTCACGCCCGTGGACGTCCCCCCGGCTGGGCCCAGTCAAGGGGACGAGCTCATCGTCGCGGGGAACGTCCTGCACAACGGCGTCATGGTGGGCACGTACGACGAAACCTGCACGACGACCCGTACCGGCGGCGATGATTCGAGCACCGTCCAGTGCGTGGTCACCCTCACGCTTCCCAGGGGGAGCATCACCGTGCAGGGGGTCTTCCCCATCACCAGCACCGGCCCCGGCGACATCACCCTGGCGATCACGGGAGGCACGGGCCGCTACCACGCCGCCCGGGGCGACGTCCACGCCATGAACACCGGTCCCACCGAGACCGAGGTCACCCTCCGCCTCATGCGCTGAACCAGCGGCACCTGGGCCCGTCACCAGAGCGATCTCGCCCAGAGCAGGCACGACTCCAGACTGACCGCTGCTTCGTAAGAGGTGGCGGTCCTGTCGTAACCGGTGGCGATGCTGCGGAAGGCCCTCGAGGCGGTCGAAGCAGCGATCAACGGTTTCCCGGCGGCGCCAGGTCGTGCGGTCGAAGCCCGGTGGTCGGCAGAGTCGCCGACCCAGATCGAGGCCACGCTTTCGCTGGTCCTCCTCCGCGGGGATCGTGTGCGCGATCCCGCATTGGCGCAGGTAGCCGCGGAATCCCCGGGAGTTGCATGCCCTATACGTCCGCGACTACCTGGCCGTGCTCGTTGTACTGGTGCAGATGCACTTGGCCCGCGCATGGGCGCCGCTGATCGAGCTGCCTTCCAGCCACTACTGCTGCCTGCAGGCCGCGATGCCTGTGCCCGTGCTGCAAAGCGGCCTCACCGGCGCCGCCGCGCATAGCCGACAGCCGCACGCCGCAGAGCTGGACTCCGCCGTCTGCGAGCCTAGTCTCGGGAGCGAAACTGCGGGTTTGTCGCAGTAAGGAATGAATTCCAGTCGGCGCGGCCCCCAGCACCAAGAACTGCAACGTCGGCTTCGAGTTCCACTCTCGACCGAGTCTGCAGTTCACGCCGAGTAATCCGAGCGACAAGGGGCGGGAAGAGCGGCCTCAACGGCTGGCACCATCGCAGCCACGGCGGCGCATAGACGTGGTGGGCACGGTGCGTGATGCCGATGGTGAGCCAGTCAGCCACTTGCGCTGGGCTATGAACGCGGCGCGCGAACCACGGCTGGTTTCTGCGCAGGGCTCGCAGAACGGGGTGGTCGTCGAGGCCGTCGATCATGTCGGTGCCAGTCCAGTGCAGGTAGGCGATGCCGACGGTGACACCGTCGGGGTCGACCTCGCCACGTAGTGCTCGGGCAAAGGATTCCACACCTGCCTTGGAGGCACAGTATGCGCTCATGAGGGGTGCCGAGCCGAAGGCAGCGGTTGAGGCGATCTGGAGGAAGTAGCCCCTGGTGCACATGAGTTGAGGAAGAAAGGATCGGGCGGTATTTGCTGCCCCGATCAGGTTCACGTCGATCACGCGTTGCCACAGGTCGGCCGAAGTCCGGCTGAAGGGTCCGCCGACGGCGATACCAGCGTTTGCCACCACCACACTGGCCGGGCCGAGCTGGGCGTCGACCTGTTGCGCGGCACCGTCAAGCGCGGCGCAGTCGGTGACGTCCGCCTCCATGCAGACACTCTCGGAAGGAAGGGAGTTTGCCACCCGGCGCAGTGTCTCTTCCTCGCGGCCGAGCAACGCGACTCGCATGCCGGCGGCGGACAGGCGTCGGGCGAGAGCCTCGCCCACTCCGCGGGCCGCCCCGGTAACGACGGCGACTCGCCCCCGTAGCGGTGTCTCATTCGCCGCCGCGCGTACGCCGGTGCCACCAGTGTCGCCCATGCGGTCCTCATTCTCCTGCGCCACCGATTTGGCACATTCATTTTCGACTATGCCAAACTCTCCGTTGGTGTCTGGAAAGACCAGCCCGGTCAGCGGGTTATCTTCCAGCGCCTTCAGCAGTTCGAGGCTTCCACTCAGTCAGGGGTAGGAGGCAGATCGCCTCGCCGAAGCGACGCATGGATTCACGCGTCCCATCGGCGACCCCAACTGTGGGCGCCGACCGGGCAGAGCCTGGGCGGCCATCGTGCTGAGGCGGGTGGTGAGGGCGGGAGCGAGGCCATGGGCGAAACCCGCCGCCTTGGCCACGGGGGTCAGGACGATGCGGGTGCGGCGTCCTTCCACCGCCGTCACGACGCGGTCGGAGCAGCAGCCCGAGCCCGCGCGATCCTCCGGTCACCACCGCCGAGAGGGCCGCCAGAGAGCTTTCGCGGGACCGGGACGTGGACAGCCGGGACAGCAACGTCGTCATCAGGGTCACCTTCCGCGTGCGCCGGTTGTGCCATCTAGCGCGAGTACCGCACAGGCGTCCGCCCACACCGCTGCCGCAGGCCCGGCACTTTCCATGTTCGGCCGGTGACCGGCTGGGTACTCGGGCGCTGCCGCACAGAGGTTCCAGGAGGGGTGATGACGGAGTTCGGTTACTTCCTGTCGTGTGAGGAGCACCGTCCGGGGGCGCTGGTCGAGCAGGCGCGGATGGCGGAGCAGGCGGGCTTCACCGCTTTGTGGATCTCCGACCACTTCCATCCCTGGAACGACCAGCAGGGCCAGAGCCCCTTCGTCTGGTCGGTGATCGGAGCCCTCTCGCAGGCCGTGTCCCTGCCCGTGGAGACAGCCGTGACCTGCCCCCTGGTCCGTACGCATCCGGTCGTGATCGCCCAGGCGGCGGCCACCGGTGAGGCTCTCAACGAGCACATCCTGGGCGGACCCTGGCCCGAGGCCTCAGTGCGCCTGGAGATGCTCGAGGAGGCTCTTCAGATCATCCGGGAGCTGTTCACCGGGAAGCAGATCAGCCATCGCGGCGCCCACTACACGGTGGAGAACGCCCGTCTGTACACCTTGCCCGACGAGCCGGTGCCGATCGACGTCTCCGCGTTCGGACCGCACGCCGCGGAGGTTGCCGGGCGCATCGGCGACGGGTTGATCACGATGATGCCCGACGCCGACCTGGTCGAGCGCTTCCGGCGTGGTGGTGGCGCCACGAAACCGGCGTACGCCGGACTGAAGGTGTGCTGGGGATCCGACGAGCAGGAGGCTGCAGCAACCGCTCACCGTCTGTGGGCCAACGAACAGCTGCCCGGGGAACTCGCGCAGATCCTGCCGACACCCCGTCACTTCGAGCAGGCCAACGAACTGGTCACCAAGGAGCAGGTCGCACAGGCCGTACCGTGCGGTGACGACCCGGCCAGGCACATTGAGGCCCTTAGCGAGTACGTCAGGGCCGGATACGGCGCGGTGTACGTCAGCCAGATCGGCCATGACCAGCAAGGGTTCTTCGACTTCTATCGCACGAAGGTGCTGCCCCATGTCCGCTGACAGTCCAGGAAAGGCGGATGACATGCCGCGAGCGGCCGTGTTCGACGTGGACGGCACGCTCGTCGACACCAACCACCTGCATGTGGTGACGTGGTGGGAGGCACTGCGCCAAGCCGGCCACCACGTGCCGATGCATGCGATCCACCGGGCGATCGGGCTCGGCTCCGACGACCTTGTCGCCAGTCTGCTGGGGGCCGACCGCGCGAAGGAGGAAGCCGAGGATCTCGACACCGCGCACAAGGTCCTCTACGCCCAGTACTTCGACCGCCTGCCGGCTCTGCCGGACGCCGGCAGGCTGCTACGGCGCCTGTCCGACGACGGATGGAAGGTGGTGCTCGCGACCTCAGCCAGCGGCGAGGAGCTGGACGCGCTACGGCGCGCGATCGACGCGGACGACGCCATCCAGGCAACCGCGAGCGCCGACGACGTCAGCGAGGGCAAACCTGCCGCCGAGCCGGTCGAGCGGGCACTGCAACGCGTCGGTGTACCGGCCGAGCGCGCGGTGTTCGTCGGGGACACCGTGTGGGACATGCGAGCGGGCAGCCGAGCCGGAGTCACCTGCGTGGCGGTCCTCTGCGGAGGCATCCCCCGCAGCGACCTGGAGGAGGCCGGCGCCGACGCCGTGTTCGACCACCCCGCCCATCTCCTCGCCTCACTGCCGCACAGCCCACTGGCATAGGCCGACTCGGCGATCCTCGCTCTCTCTGGCCTTCACCAGGGCGGTGAGGCCGGACGAGTCGCAGAACGGGACCGCCAGATACGTCCACGACGAATCTGGCCGGCCCCGGAGCGAGGCACTCGGTGAGAACGGCATACAGGCCCGGGCCCGTATCCAGGTCCAGGTCCCCGAACACACCCACTCGGACCGTGTCGCCTTCCCGCATCACCAGCGTGGTGATCCCACCCGCACTGCTCATCGCGCGTCTCCCCGGATCGCGGTGGCGGCGGCAGACAGGGGCTCCGCTTCGGGCCGGTGGGCCGCCTGCCGCGGCCCGGCCACGCACCCTTGGCGCTTCCCCGCGCGCCGGGTCCTGCTGCTGCATATGGTGGTAGGGAAATACCTGATCATGCTGTTCAGATGCCCCGGCAGACCGGCCTCTCACCTCTCCCCTTCGGCAGCCGTGAGAGGCGCCTCCACACCTCAGCAAGCCAGAGAGGCAGCAGCTGTGGCGGCGCACGCGAAACGCGGCCGTCAGGGTGCATGAAGTGACCACATGAGGGAACCCGCTGCGCGCGAACAGGGATCTGCCCCGTTTTTCATCCGCGAGCGCGTCCTGACCGAGACGTGTCTCGCACGGCTCGAGCCGAGATACCGGCCCGTCAGTTGAAGGAGTACGTCGCTGTGCTGCTGCCCACGGAAAAGGAACTGCGCTCGGTCCTGGCTCGCTTCGCTGACGTCCGTATCCGCCATGACCTGCAGCCCACCGGCCAGACGAGCCGAGAGCTCGAGGACATCACCTACACCCTGTGCGTCATGACCGGAACCCAGACCACCGACCAAGCCCTCGCCGCCGCCGACGCCCAGCTGGAACGAGTTCAGGCAAGCCGCCACGCAACCACCGGAACGGCCCCCGTCCTGGCCGCCTGACCCGGAACCTCCAACGGTCTGCACGCCTGTTCCCAGCCGCCAAGCGCCCTGGCACCGACGAGACACCATCCGATATGCGTCGTGCGTCTGGCTGGCGCATCACCCCTGCGTCTCCGCGAGACGACGCCCTTCTGGCCGGATAGGTCAAGGGCGGGTGCTGACGTAGCGAACCCTGGGACCCCACCGCTCCCTCACAGGCGCCATCCACCACTGACACAGCGGATTGCCGCCCCTCCCATAACGGTGGGTCCTACGCTGGCATCTGACGCAGAGCCCGACCCTGTCGCCGGGACAGACCACCGCGGAGGGACCAGGTTCGGAGATCGGAGGCGGACTGGTCATCGGGACCCCTGTTTCCTGATGACGCAATCCGGTCACCTCACCAGCAGAATGCCGACCACGAGGGAACATTCCTTCGAACTCGTCCCTGGCAGCGCGAGGCTAGGAGGTCGGTAGCCTCCTTTTCAGGCGGCGCTCCTCTTACGTCGGCGCCCCGCGGAGACGCATCCGTCGATGAGCTGCTCGCGGTTCATCCTGGAGCGACCGGGAACCCCCTGGTCGGTAGCCCGCTGGTACAGCTCCGCCTTGTTCAGTTCCCGCAGTTCACTCCTGCCGTCCGGGCCACGCCCCCGCGATCGCTCCGATGCGGCTCCTGTCTTCTTCGGCGGGCTCTTCCCCGTCGGTGGCTTCCGCTCCGCGGAGGAGCGGCTCTTTGTGCGTGGGACGGACTTCCTCCTTGCGGGCGATCGGCCGGCGTGACGCGCGGCCGGCTGCGCAAGTGGTGAGGGTGGAGCGGACGGCGGCGGTGCTGTCCAGGAGCATCCCATCGAGGTCGAACGGTGCAACGGTCCGGGTCATCGCCGACCAGTCGGCAAGCAGACTGGCGGCGCCGCCTTCCCGACGAGGCGCCCTGTCGTCCCGACAGGGCGCCTCGTCGGGAAGGCGGCCAAGTGAGCCACGTGTACGGGCCGGTTCATGGTTACGGTCGGGGGCATGCGAGCGATCACAGTCCAGGATCAGGCCGAAGGCATCCACGGCCTCACCCTCACCGACCTGCCCCACCCGCACGCCGCGGAGAACGACGTCGTCGTCCGTGTCCACGCCGCCGGATTCACCCCGGGCGAGCTCGACTGGCCGGGAACCTGGACCGACCGCGCCGGCCGCGACCGCACCCCGAGCGTGCCCGGTCACGAGTTGTCCGGCGTCGTCACGGAGCTGGGCTACGGCACCACGGGTCTGACGGTCGGGCAGCGTGTCTTCGGGCTCGCCGACTGGACCCGCAACGGGTCCCTCGCCGAGTACGTCGCCGTCGAGGCCCGCAACCTCGCACCCTTGCCGGCCGACGTGGACCACGTCACGGCCGCCGCCGTGCCGATCTCCGGGCTCACCGCCTGGCAGGGCCTGTTCGACCACGGCCGACTCGTCACGGGGCAGACCGTGCTGATCCATGGATCCGCCGGAGGCGTCGGCTCGATCGCCGTCCAGCTCGCCTGCGAGGTCGGCGCCCGCGTCGTCGGCACCGGCCGCGCCGCCGACCGCCAGAGCGCCCAGGATCTCGGCGTGGACACCTTCGTGGACCTGCAGTCCGAGCACCTCGAAGACATCGGGGACGTCGACGTTGTTCTCGACGTGATCGGGGGCGAGATCCTGGAGCGCTCCACCGCCTTGGTCCGCCCCGGCGGCACCCTGGTCACCATCGCCGAGCCGGTGACTGCGCACCCGGCCGACGGTCGCGCGATCTTCTTCGTCGTCGAGCCCGACCGCGTACGCCTCACGGACCTCGCCGCACGACTGCGCGACGGACGGCTCAAGCCGATCATCGGATCCATCCGGCCGCTGGCCGAGACCGCGGCCGCCTTCGCCCCCGACAAGCGCACACCCGGCAAGACCATCATCCGCGTCACCGAAGACCATTGAGCACACCCGTATCCGACAACACCCACGTCGACATCGGCAAGCGACACCCCGCCAGCGACCTTGGTGCATCGGTAGCAACCCCCACACCAGGCGCACCGCCAGCGCCCGGTGACCTGTCCGGCGCCGAAGGCCGAGGCCCGCGGGCGCAGCCGCCGGCCTCAACCACCCCACGCATCACCCGGCGCACACACTCTGCACACCCGCGACCGGCGATCCGGCTGCCCAGCGGTCCCAGGCACGGGCCTCGTAGGCCGCGGGGTGTCGGGCAGGTCGTGCCAGGCCGCGTCGACGGCCAGGGAGAACATCTCAGGTGCGGACTGGGAGTAGGCCCCGATGACACCAGCCATGCTCGCGATGGACAGCTCGACTCCTGGCTGACACCTGTCCGGTGCCACTGCCACACCCGTTCACACGGGGCTGCCCCGCCCGGCACAGTCACCCGGACCGGCGAGACGGATACGGCCTGGAGACCCACACCCCGTCATGGCGCCGGCAGCTGCGCGCCAGGCAACGGCCCGTGCAGGACGTCCGTCGACGGGAAGGCGGCGTTCGGCGTTCGGGTCGAGCCCCATCGCCTGCCAGAACGGGTGGTCGTCAATATGGCTCACCACGGGCAGGGCACACTCCCCGCAGCCCCCATTGGGTCCGGTGGCCCTGTGCAGGACGCAGCGGTGGCCACCTCTGCGATGTCGAGAAGCGGGACATGGAGGCGTCGCCGTGCAGAGACGTGAAAGCCGGGGCCCGCCGACTGCTCGGCAGGGCCCCGGCTCACCGTGTGTTCGGCTGGACGTGGGCCAGGGGCGTTCCGGTCGGATCCGGTCCAGGTCCTCGGGCGTGTCAGCCGCGGTGCCAGGAGTGGCAGCCGCGTGCCCGCTTGTGAGAGCAGGCGTAGGGGACGACGACCGTGTTGCTCGTCGCGGTCACCAGGGTGCCGTCGGATGTGCGGGCGGTGGCCGTGGCCGTGTCCGTGACCCGGGCTGCCCTGATGTCCGCGAACTGGACGACGTAGAGGCCTCTGCAGGTGGTCGACTGGCCTGGGGCGAGCTGCCGGGTACCGCACCCGTACACGAAGGTGCCGTGCCGCGAGTCGGTCACCCTCAGGTGGGTCAGAGGGACCGTGCCGGTGTTGGTGACGGTGTAGGTGTAGTGCAGTCTCTGTCCCTGGTGCTTGAAGCTGCTCTCGTGAGCGCTCTTCCTGACGGACAGTTCGGCTGTCGCCGCCGGCTGGACGGTGAGGGTGAATTCTCGTACGGCCGGCGGCACGTTCGGGTCGGGGTCGGTGGCTGTCACGGTGAAGGTGTACGTCCCGGCTGTGGTCGGAGTACCGGAGATCGCCCCGGTCGACGGGTCGAGGACGAGCCCGGGAGGCAGGGATCCGCCGGTGACGGCGAAGGTGGGGGCCGCGGTGCCGCCGGTTGTCTGCAGGGTGGTGGAGTAGGCGACGTTCTGGGTCGCGTCGGGCAGCGGGCTGGTCGTGACGAAGGCAAGGTCCTGGACGGTGTAGCTGATCGTCACCTGCCCGTTGGCACTGGGTGTTCCGATCGTCGAGGTGCTGAACGTGGTGCCGGTACCGGTCGGGGTGGCGAAACTGCTGCCTCCGCCACCGGCGCCCCCGCCGGCGGCGCCGTCGGTGGTGGCGGAAGCGCCGCCGCCACCGCCACCGAAGTAGCCGCCCCCGCCGCCTCCGCCGCCGCTGACGACGAAGCCGGTGCCGCAGCCCGAGTAGTCGCCGCCGACGCCTCCCGTGCCGGGTGTCGGCCCGGAAGGTCCGCCACCCGAGCCGCCGGGCTGGCCGGTGCAGGATCCGACAACGGCTCCTGTGCCGCCCGCGCCGCCTGCGCTGGTGGTGCCTCCGCCGCCACCGCCGCCGGCCGAGCCGCCGAGAGACCCGCCCGCGGTGCCGTCGGTGCCGTCGGGGGTGCCGCCATTGCCTCCCTGGCTGCCGAGGTTGCGTCCTCCGTTCCCTCCTCCGCCACCCGCGACCACGAGCAGACTGCCGCCGGCCGCCACACTGGACGCCCCGCCCCCGCCCGAGCCGCTGGACACCGGGGTGGTGGTTCCGTCTCCACCCGCGCCGCCGCCGTTGTAGCCGCCGGCTCCGCCTGCGGTCACGCAGGACGCGCCGCCGGTGCCACCCACGTTGACAGTGACGGTCGTCGGGGTCGTGGAGGCGGGAAGAGTGGTGACCACGCGGGCGCCGGTGCCACCGGAGCCTCCGTTGGGGCAGGTCGCCCTGACGGCGCTTCCGCCGCCTGCGCCGTCAGCGGTGATCGTCGCCACCGCGTTCGCCGGAATGGTGAAGTTCTGCGGGGCGCCCGTGAAAGTGAAGGTCTGGTCGATGTTGACCGCGCGGTGCGACGGGACCGCTTGGGCCGCCTGAGCGGTCCACGCGCCCGGGAAGGCCACGCACAGGATCGTCGCGGTGCCTGCCGCCCGCCGTCGCCAACTGCCGGCAGGCCCCTCACGCCGCCGCTCGGACGGCGCGGTCGAAGGCCGCCACAAGTGTCTTCCGTTCACCGATCTCTCCCGGTTCCTTGATGTCAGCGGTGTCGGCACCCGTAGGGGGTCGGCGGGAAGCCGGCGCGCTACCTCGCGGTACGCACGGACGCACTATATGGGGCGAAATACTAGGAAAAAGTTATTTGCGTCATATGAGCTTCGCGGGTGTGCCGCGCGGGGAGGTAGAGGGGAACGGGCCCGCACCGCGCTCGGGCAACCCGCATTTCGCGAGCTTCCGGCGCGCTCCCTTCACTCGGGCAGTGCTTGAGCCGCCTGGACAGCTCAGTGGTCGAGGTGTTCAGGAACGAGCCTTCGTAAGTGGCTCCGGAACATGGGAGGACGCGCCCCCCCTTCGCACTGGGACTGATGCCGCTGTCGAGCCAGATGCGGCCGCCGGGCCGTCTTCTGTGGATAGATTCCGGCGCATGGAGGCCCTGGCGTCCGCGTCGCCAGGCGGTCGCCGCCCGGATCGAGCGCTTGGATTGCGCATGCGCGAGCTCGGTCACCACCTCGAAGCCGTGCGAGAGTCGATCGACGGCCGCCGCCGCTCTGCTGGCAGCCACGGTGCTCACCTCAACTCGTAGCCACCCACCCCTCCAATGAGAAGACCAGCCGGCGCCGGCGCGGGGCGACCTTAGACATGGCATGTTCGAATATTTGTTCAGTACTGTCTGGAGGAGGAAGTAGAAAGCGATGACCAGGACGGATGCCGGGGCGACCGTGATGCACGTGCGCATACCGGGTCGCGTACCGGAGCCCCACTACCGGTCGGTGGTGGAGCTGCTCACGGCCCTCTCCCCCGTCGTCCAGGCCGTGCCGCCCGGCGCCGCGGTGGTGGAACTGCGCGGTGCGCTGCGGTACTTCGAGGTGCCGGCCGTGCAGTTGGCCGAGCAGGCGCGGCTGCGGTCGGTGGCGTTGCTCGGGGTGGATCTGCGTGTCGGGCTGGGTCCGACGTGGACGGTGGCGGCGACCGCGTCGGCGCAGGTGCCCGAGCACGGCGGCATCGTCAGCGTGGAGCCGGGCCGGGTCGGGGCCTTTCTCGGGCCGGTGCCGGTGGAGGCGCTGGACGGGATCGGGTCGGTTCAGGCGAAGGGGTCGCGGCGCTTCGGGGTCGTCACGGCCGGTGGCTTGGCCTCGCTTCCGTTGTCGACGGTGCAGCGGATCCTCGGCGGGAGCGCCGGGCGGTTGGTGTTCGATCGTGCTCGCGGGGTGGATCTTCGGCCTGTCACGCCGCGGCGGATGCGCCTGTCGGTGGCGGTGCGCCACCGGTTCGCGCGCCAGGAGCTGGACAGTGGCGCGGCGCGTGCCCGGCCCCTGGACCTGGTCGTGGAGCTCGCCGCCACACTGCGCTCACGCGATCAGATCGCCCGCGGGCTCACCCTTCGGCTCGATTTCGCGACAGGCCCCCCGTGGTCCCGGACGCTGCGGCTGCCGGAGCCCTCGGCGCATAACGAGGATCTGCGGGTCGCGGTCTACCGGCTCATGGATCGCGCGGGCCTCCAGCTCGGTCGCCTTACCGGCATCCTCCTCCGCGCCGAAGACCTGGCCTGTGCGTAGGCGGCGGCGCGGCAGATCACGATGGACCGCAGCCGTGAGATGCGGCTGCGGGTCGAACCGGCCGTCGACCGTGCCAACGAGCGGTTCGGAGCCGGCACCGTCGGCGCGGCCGCACGCCTGGGCAAGGCGGCGTAACCACCGTGCCCGGTGAGCAGCCGGTCGACCGGCTGGCTCAACTGGATTTCCTGGAGCGGGTACAGCTCCAGGAACTGGCCCGCACCCGGCAGTGGATCGCCGACGACAGGCGCCGCGCCCAAGAACGCGCACGAAGCCGGGCACGTCGACCCGTTCCGCCCGCGTACGCGCTCGAGCTCGACCAGTCCGGTGGGCCCGCGGTGCACATGCCACGCTGGGGACTGCCGCTCGATCCGCAGATGGCCCGCACCCGCCCAATGACAGCGGACCAGGCACGCGACGCCCTCCCCTGGGAGTCCGTGCCGCCCCGCGCGTTCTACCGACCCGACAGCGCGCTCGGGCTCACGGACTGATCTACGCAGCAGCGCCGCACGAAAGTCCAGCAGGTCGGCGTTGAACCGAATCGGCGAACCTGGGCACGATCGCGAGGCCGCGGGCCCCAGCCGCTTCCGCCCTCGCGACGACTCAGGCAGCAGCGGCCGGACGAACTCCCACTCGGCATCGGACAGTTCATGGCGACCTAGCACGACACCACGAACCACCAGCGGTGATCATTTGAAGACACCGCCCAGCCCCTCACCTCCACCCTCCCCCTCCGGGTGAGGCAGCAGGACGAGCCCAGCCGAAGAGGGCAGACAAGCGGTGTCCCGATCTCCCCCGGTCCCCTAACGCGAGTCACTCGGGAGAAAATCGTCTGGGAGTGCAGGATCCCGCAGACGAGGACCGGGAAAGAGCCCCCTCGACCTCCCCAGGTCTCCGGCTCTTTCCCGGCCAGCGGGATCTCTATACCCCCTTGGCCTGGGTCCATGCGCTGTCATATGCCACTACGTCGTCGCGGCGAGCAGGAGATCTTTGAGGTCTGGCGGCGGCCGATCCGAATTTAAGGCGGCCACGCACCGGGTTCCGGCCGCCCCCAGCCGCCGCGAGATCCCCTTGATGGACACGCCCTCCGCTGGTGTGGCCGTCGGTCGCGGTGAACAGACCGACAGGGACGCCGGCGAGCCCGGACAAGGCATGCCCATAGCGCGCGTGGTCCGGGTGGAGGAACTCACGGTGGACGTCCGTCCCGCTGGCGGGGGACAGATGTCCGGGGCCGGGCGTGGCCGCGGGCTGGAGCGTCACCTCTCCACGATGCTGGGTGACCGCGCATCCTGCGCCTCGAATCTTGCCGCCCGAAAGGACAACCTCAATGCCCAACCGAGCCGCCCTCATCCAGCGGGCCGCCTGCTGCCTCGGCGGAGCCGCCGTCGCCCTCGCCGGTCCGTACGCCTTCGTGGCGTCTGCATCCGGCCACCACGGTGGCGACGTGCGCGTGGCGTGCAGCACGGGCGCCCTGATCTCCGCGATCCAGACCGCGAACAGCCGCAACGACAGCAGACTGAGCCTGGCATCGCGCTGTACGTACCACCTGACCACCGCCTACGCCGACCAGAACGGTCTGCCGGCCATCACCAGTCGGATCACCCTCCTGGGCAATGACGCCACCATCCAGCGCGACCCGTCAGCGTCCGGTCCGTTCCGGATCCTCGACGTGGCCGCGGGAGGGGACCTCAAAGTGCAGAACCTGACCGTCAAAGGCGGGATGATCACCGGACAGCCGGAGCTCGGCGCAGGGATCCGGGTCCAGGCTGGTGGCCGTCTGCGACTGGACCACAGCCGGGTGAGCGAGAACTCCTCCGATCGCAACGGCGGCGGGGTGGGGGTGCTTGGTACGGCCACCATCAACGACTCCGAACTGGTTGCGAACACCTCCACGTTCGGTGCCGGGTTGGTCCAGTTCGGCAGCACGGCCAAGACCACGATCAGCAAGTCCGTGATCCGGTTCAACGTGGCGAGCTTCGACGGTGGAGGGCTGGAGTTCGGCGAGGGCACGGCCGTCGTCCGGGACAGCCAGGTCGATGACAACGTCGCGACGTCGGGTGACGGCGGTGGTGGCATCTACAACGACGCCGACCTGCAGGTCCTCGGCACGACCGTCGACCGCAACACCGCCGGCATCACCTCGGCGTCGCCCGGGGGCGGAGGCATCTACAACGATGGCCCGCTGCTCCTGAAAGACACGTCGATCAGCAACAACACGGTCACCGGAGGTGCGGGCAAGGGCGGGGGCGTCTACAACCTGGGTGGACAGGTCACAGCGTCGAACGTGCGGATCGCCGGAAACTCCGCCACCCTCGCTCCGGGCGGGGTGTGGACCAACACCCAGTGGACGGCCAGGCGTTCGCTGGTCACGAACAACACGCCGACCAACTGCCAGGGCAGCCCCGTCATCCCTCCGGGCTGCATGAGCTGACCAACCCCGGACCGGGAGTTTTGGGTGGGCGGGCCGTCGGCATGAGGCGAGAGATCACCCGGCCGCGCTGTGCCGGCCCACGGTGGGTGGAGACGACGTAACCCGCCGAACGCCCGTCCACCGACCGAGACCCGTCGACGACGTTCTCGAGACCACCCTCCCCGCCCCGTTACGGCTAAAGCACGCGTGCCCAGCCGGGACGAGCGGCTGGCGCGGTTACTGCTCCACGGCGTCGGGCGCCGGCCCGGAACGGTCGGGTCGGCCAGGCGCTTCTCCGTGATCGGTGATCGACTGCCAGATACAGCGCAGGAACCGCTCCTGGGCGGCCGGCCTTGGCACGGTCGGGTTGGTCGGTGCACGAGCGCGGGATGTACAGCTCCCGGTCCACTGCAGCGTGTCCGCGTCGGCCTGCTCAGACCAGGTAGACGCCGACCTGGACGCCTTCGATTCTCGTTGCTGTACCGGTGTACCGGCGCTGGACGCCGACGGTACGGCTGCCTTCTTCACATCGCTGCTCTCGTCGACCAAGTGCCGCCTGGTCGTCGTGCAGGTGCTCGGTCACCTAGGCCGTTTCCTTCGGATCACCTTGCTGACCAGATGAAGATGGCGGCGAGGTGGAGTCCTGCGAGGTAGATGGTGGCGGTCTTGTCTATCGGGTGGCCAGACCGCGCCATTGCTTGAGCTTGTTGATGCAGCGCTCGACCGTGTTGCGTTGCGTGTAGGCGTCGCGGTCGAAGGCCGGTGGCCTGCCGCCGCGGCTGCCGAGGCGTTTGCGGTTGGCTGCCTGGTCGGCGGGCTGCGGGATCACTGCCCGGATCCCGCGTGGGCGAAGATGAGAACGGATCGCGCGGGACGAGTAGGCCTTGTCGGCCAGCACCATGTCGGGAGTGATTCTGGGACGGCCGGTCGGTCGGGGCACGCGTAAGCGAGCCATGACCCTGGTGAAGGCGGGTGCGTCACCGGCCTGGCCGGGCGTGATGACGAAGGCCAGCGGTCGGCAACGACCGTCTGCGATGAGGTGGATCTTCGTGGTCAGCCCGCCGCGGGAGCGTCCGAGGGCATGGTCGTCCGGCTCGCCGACCGGGGCCCCTTTTGACGGGCCCCGGCGGCGTGCTGGTGTGCACGAACGATCGTGGAGTCGACCGCGACGACCCAGTCCAGGTCGCCTTCGGCATCGGCCTGGGCGAGCAGGGCGGTGAAGACCTTCTCCCAGGTGCCGTCGGCGGCCCACATCCGCAGACGGTTGTGGGCGCCCTTCCACGAGCCGAAATGCTCGGGCATGTCCATCCACGGCGTCCCGGTGCGGTATTTGAACGCGATCGCGTCGATCACCTGCCGGGGATCCCGCCACCGCCCGCCCCGCTTCGGAGTCCGGTCCGGCAACCACGGCTCGATCCTCGCCCACTGGGCCTCAGTCAACGACACACCAGACCAACGATCAGATGATCTGAAAGAAACGGCCTAGTCGCGCAGGTCGTCACAGGCGGCGTCGGCTTCCCACTTGGCCTGGTGCAGCAGGCGTTGCATGCCGTCCGGAGTGGCTTCCCCGGCCCAGTCAGCTACGGCACAGCAGTTCTTGCGGGGCAGATCCGAGAACACGCCGAGTACCAGCCGTCTTCTTCGCTGCTGCGTTCGACCCTCGTGAACCGGCCCGCCATCCGGTCCATCAGGACCTCGAACACCTCCTCCAGCGGACAGAGTCCAATCTGTGACCTGCGGTCACAGCGTGACCGATGGTCTTCATTCAATGCCGCAGCAGCTCGCAGAAGCGGTCCAAGGCGCGGTCGGTGCGGCGTCGGTCGCCGGTGGTCGTGAGATCGAACAGTAGGCCCCGGATGACGGCCATGATCAGCGTGGGAGTAGTGGTGTCGTCAGGGCCGGGTGTGATGTTGCGGAACCTGGCGCCGAGGGTGGTGAACCAGTCCGTGATCGCCTCGGCCTGGCCGGGGTAGTTCTCGGGATGCGCGAGGCCATCCGCGTCCACCTCTGAGAACAGCCGGACGAACGGGGCGCGTTCCGGTGCACCGATCCAGGCCCAGATGCCGCGCAGGTGTTCTTCCGGAGAACATGCCTCGGCCGGGAGGCTCTCGGCCAACCGTGTCGCCCCGCGACGGCGGGCCTCCGCAAGGACGGCAGCTACCAACTCCTGCTTGCTGCCGAAGTCGTAGAGAAGCATCGCGGGCTGGTATCCAGAGCTGCGGCCAGCGGCCGCAGACTCGACCCGGCCAAGCCGTGTGCCAGCACGTAATCGGTCGCCCGCGCAAGCGCGCGCTCCCGACAGGAAGGATCTGAGGGTCGCCCCACAGTGGATCATCCTCTCGGTACCGCGCATCCGACCCTACAGCAGCATATAGTACGACTGTTTCAATAACGGGGAGAGGCAGTCATGTACACACTCGACCGGGCACTCGTGCTGGGCGCCGGAGGCCCTGTTGGTGCCGCCTGGATGGCCGGATTGGCTTGTGGACTGCGCTACGACCGAGTGGATCTCAGCGAGGCCGACCTGATCGTCGGCACGTCGACTGGCGCGATCATCGGAGCAGTGCTGGCCACCGGTCAGGACCCGAGCCGGCTCGCCGCCCCCGTGCGCCCCGCCGACACCGGCACCACCCCGCCCCAGGTGGACGGGCACAGGCTGGGCGAGGCGTTCGCCGTGCTCGGCAACGCCGCCTCGGACCCGGCCGAGGCGCGGCGCCGGGTGGGCCAGATCGCGCTCGCCGCCGACACCGGCCCCGAGCAGGCACATATCATCCGGATGCGCGCCCTGGCCGACGCAGACCAATGGCCGGACGGTCAGTTGCTCATCCCCGGCACGGATGCCGAGACCGGCGAGCAGAAGGTCTTCGACCGCGCGAGTGGCGCACCGCTGCCCTTCGCCGTGGCGGCAAGCACGGCCTTCCCGGGCATCTACCCCCCGATCACCATTAATGGCCGCCGATACATGGACGGCGCCCTGCATTCTGCGACCAACGCCCAACTCGCGGCCGGAGCCCGCACACTCGTCGTGATCGACCCCCAGGCGCACTTGTTCCCCCGTGAGTTGCTCCACCGGGAACTGGCGTTCGTTGCTGCGTACACAGTGGTGACCATCGAGCCCGACCTGGCGTCAATACGCACATTCGGCTCGGATCTGAATGACCGAGCGGCCTGGGAACCTGCCTACCAGGCGGGTCTTCGCCAAGCCGCCGATGTCGCAGAGCAGCTCCGCCCTGCGTGGAAGGCAGGATCCGACACGGACTGAGCGCCGCCCGATCTCCGGAGTGGCGCCGCGTCTCTTTGCCCCGCCCTCGGCCCCGGCCCTACCTGTAGCTGGTTCACGACGAGCAACCACCGTCAGCAAGCCGTCCCGTTGTCAAGATCACGATACCGCTGGAGTATTGCCCTCAAGCGGTTGTCGGTCTTCCGCCACGTCATCGAATGTGGCGGACTCGCCGCTGCTGCTCGACGGCTCTTCACGAGTCGGTCCGCGGTCTCGAAACGGGTGAAGACGCTGGAGTCGTCTGTGCGGGCGACATTCATAGGGCGATCCGGCCGGACCGTGCACCCGACACCGACGGCCCGGGTCCTGCTGACCGAGGCTGGGAAGATCCTCACGATGGCCGACCATGCCGTGGAGGCCGTCCAAGACGCCCGGCCCAGCGCCTCGCGACTAGTGGTCGGGGGTACGGCCCTCGCTCGGTGCCTACCGGCTCCCGCCAGTGCTGGCGGTGTGTCGGCAGAGCTGCCCGGGATCGTTCCCCCGCGTCTCGGTCACGGCAACCAGCCGCCCTCACCATTGATCCCGGCGGGCTCGACCCTGATCCTGGTGGTGGACCTGCTGGACTCGTATTCCAGCACAACCGGGTGGAGCAACGCTCAACGACCCTGGCCGCTCCTCCCCTGCGGCGTGCTCCGTCGCCCCCCCGGGGTGGGCACCGCCGTGCTCCTCGCTGTCGCTCCTGCTTCCCACTCCGTAGCAACCGAACGGCTCCGCAGCGACTCGTTGACCGCCGCACGCCACGAGGCGAGCGACTTCCTCAGCGGCCTACCCGGCGCCGCCGCCCGGACGTCTGATCCCGTCGGCTGTGCTCGGAGAACGAAGGAGGCTCCCGGCGGAATTCAGCTCGCCGCACTGCCGATCACAGCGCCGGTCCGAGGAGGCCCCTCCCAGCAGCAACACATCGCGCAAACGCCTGCCACGGCGTGGGCGAGCGTCCGCCAGCGGCACCAGGGCGCGCCCGCGCACCCTGGTGGTGTCGTGGTCGTTATGGTTGTAGATCGTCGGATTCACCGGCGCCGACGGTCAGCCGCCGGAACATCAGGCTACTGAGCGCTTTCAGCAGCCACTCGGCGATCCCAAGTCGCGGACGTTCGGCACCCACCTCTCCCTCGCCGAGGCCCTGCACCACTGGCACAGCGGGCTGCCAACGCTTCCGTAACTTCTGGATCTTGGGCGCTGTACGGGGGCTGACGCCTCAGCCCCCCGAAGGGAAATCGTCCGGGCGGCAAGATTTCTGCTCTACGGGTGGGACGTAGCCCTGCGGCCACAGCGTCATCAGAGTGTGGACGACGAACAGGATCTCGGATGAAGCGCCGGTACGAAGAGGAATTCATGGCGTTCGCCGCTGCGCGATCCGCACCTCTGTTCCGCTCTGCATGTGTGCTCACCAGCGGTGATGTGCATCTTGCGGAGGACCTGGTGCAGGACACGCTTGGCCGGATGTATGCCAACTGGCGCAAGATCACGCAGATAGACGACCCGGCAGCCTACACCCATACTGTCCTGGTACGGACCTATTTGTCCTATCGGCGCCGACGCAGCAGTTCAGAGCAGCCCACCGGCACGCTCCCTGACTCCCCCGCCGCCAACGAGCACGACGCCACGCTGCGGGTCACGTTGCTCGACGCTCTCGGCCGACTCTCCGCCCGCGACCGGGCAGTGCTGCTCCTGCGCTACTGGGAGGACCGCAGCGTCGAGCAGACCGCCGCGGTCCTTCAGATCCGGCCGGGCGCCGTACGCAACCAGAGCATGCGCGCGCTCGCACGGATCCGGAACCTACTGGGCCATGACCTCTCCGAGCTCGTCAGCACCTGACCCGTGTGCCGCGGCCCCTACCACGCCCTCCGCACCGACCCCGAAACGCGGTGACTCGCCATGCCCATCGAAGAAGATTTCGCCGAAGCCCTACACACCGCTCTCTTCACCATCGAGCCGCCCAACACCCTGTCCCTTGCACAGGCTGGTGCCCGCAACGGCCGACGCAGGGGCCGCCGCCGCGCCGCGGCCGCCGGCGTGAGTGGAGCAGCCGTACTAGCGCTCCTCGGCCTCGGGGTGGCACTCGTTCCCGGACTGCTCTACGAGGAATCAGCCGACCACCCACTCGCCGGCCCGGCCGTCTCAGCCTCGCCCGGCTCGGCCTCGGCTTCCGCCGGCCCGGAGCCGAGCTTCACCGGCACGCTGTCCGCCGACCGCGCCCTTGCCATTCTGACGACGCTGCTACCGGCTGGTCTCAACCACTCGAGCCCACCAGCCGGCCGGAAGTCCGGGCAGCTGTGGGTGGACGACGGCCATGGCAAGTCTCTGCTCGAAGTGCACGTCTCGCGGCAAGCGCCCACCACTGCGATCCGCGAGCACGTCTTCGCCGGCACGACCCCCTCGGCCGACGGCACCCTGATCAAGTCCCGGCAGGCACCACCCGGAACGGACCCTGGGCACGAAGCGGTCAACGTACTGCATCCTGACGGTCTCTACGTCACCATCATGGAGTGGCACGCACCCAGCCAGAACGCGCCCTCGACCCGCAGTACGCCGATCCTGACACCGTCCGAACTGCAGGCCATCGCAACCAGCTCACAGTGGCAGTAGCCGTGTTCGCGAGGTCCACGCTGCAGGTGTGACGCACTACGAGGCGGCGGCAGGACAAGCCGATCTACGCCCAGGTCAGCCCTTGTGCCGGAGCCTGACCACCCTCACGAGGGCACTGGAGGACGATGTCGGACATGGGCTGAAGTCGATGGACGGCTTCACGGCGCTGAACCTGGATGCCGAGGAACCGACGAGGGATCCGCGCTCGGCGTCGAACAGCAGTCCGTCGCCGAGTCCCGGTATGACGCTCACGCCCTGGCAGCCTCCGATCGTGGCAGGGCGGTATCCGTATGCGTCATGGTGCTGTTCGTCGGTCGGTTCCCAGCGGCGCCGCCACACCGTGGTAGCTCCGACCGCCGCAGTACGACTTCGCGAACGCTTCGATCGCCTCCTCGGCGTGGTCGCGGACGGACTCGACAAACTGTAGGCACGTCGGTGGGAACTCAGGGATCTGTCGCCCTGACGTCAGGAGTAGGTCCGTGAGGTTGCGGTGAAGTCGCGGGGTCCGGCTTGGTGAATGCCCGCCGGCTGTGCACGAGCAGTTCCCGTACCCCCGGCCTGAGCGCGTTCTTCCATATGAGGGCGAGCAGTGCCGGTGTTTCGACATCATCGATGGTGCGGGCGGTGAGTTGGTCGCGGTAGCTCTCGGCCATCGAGTTGCTGAGGATGGCGACGCCGAGGCCGCGGGCGGCGAGGCCTGCAATGGCGTCCACGGCGCTGGCTTGCAGCGCTATCGCGGGTTGGATGCTCTGTGCGGCGCAGGCCTGGTCGAATACCGCGCGCAGGCCGGTGCCGGGCGGCATGCACACGATTGAGTAGGCAGTCAGGTCGCGCAGGGTCACCCGCCGCTGATTCGCCAAGGGGTGCCCGGCCGGGACTGCCACGACGAGCCGCTCGCTGATGATGGTCAGCGCGTCCAAGCCGTCGGGGGTGGCGCTTGCGGCCCCGATGAGCGCCAGGTCGACGGCGCCGGTACGCACCCGCTCGATGAGCCGGTCGGAGCTGTCCTCCAGCAGCGAGATCTCCACACCGGGATGCGCCTGGTGGAAAGCGGCGAGGGCGTCGAACAGCGGGGTGAGGGTGCAGCCGGTGACCATCCCGATGGTGAGGTGCCCCTGGATCAGGTCGGTCACCTCGCCCACCGCCTGGCCAACCGCCCCAGCGGCGGCGAGTGCGGCACGGGCGTGTTCGACTGCGGCCTTTCCCGCGACGGTGAGGGTGACGGTGCGGGCCGACCGGTCGAACAGCTCGGCTCCGAGTTCTCGTTCCAGTTGGCGGATCTGTGCGCTGATGCCGGACTGGCTGATGTGCACGCGCTCGGCTGCCCGGGTGAAGTTCCGCTCCTCGGCGACCGCGACAAAGTATTCGAGCTGCCTCAACTCCATGACTGCAGATTCTAGTCTTCAGAAGATTCATCTGTTGGAGTTCTGGCCAGTCGGCGGCCACGCTAGGAAGCGTCGAAGCACGACGTCAGGAGGAACTCATGCCGGAGTACGAGAAGGCCATGCGGCCCGAGGACATCACCCGCTTGTTCGTCGAGCGATCCAACGCCGGTGACGCGGCCGGGGTCAGCGCACTCTACGAAGAGGGTGCGGTGATGGCCTACCCACCCGGTGACCAGACGGTGGGCCGGGAGGCGATCCGCGCGCTTTGGGAGAAGGTGCTGGCCAATCGCCCCCGCTTCGAGCAGGAACAACCGCTGCCGACGCTGATCAGCGGCGACATCGCCCTCACCTCGACTCCCGCGAGCGACGGGGCCGGCGCCCGGGCGCAGGTCGTCCGGCGCCAGCCTGATGGAAGCTGGCTGCGCCTGCTCGACCAGCCCGAATTCGTCCCACCCACTCGCTGAACCTCGCCTCCGTAAGGTCGCCTCCTGTCCGCGCATCGAACGTGATCACCGACAGTGGTCGCCCTCGGTTGTGTAGCCGTGTTGCTGATGGATTCCGGAGCGAGGGTCGGGCCGCTGCGGCGGCCCGACCCCGCACGAGGCTGGCCGCCTACCGGGGCTGAGCCACGATCTGGATCAGGTTGCCGCAGGTGTCGTCGAAGACGGCGGTGGTGACGGGGCCCGCTTCCAGGGGCTCCTGGGTGAAGCGCACTCCCAGGCCGCTCAGACGCTCGTATTCCGCTTTCACGTCGTCGACGGCGAACTGGGCAAGCGGGATGCCGTCCTTGACGAGCGCGTCACGGTAGGGCTTGACGGCTGGGTGGCCGGCGGGCTCCAGGAGGAGTTCGGTGCCGCCGGGCACGTCGGGTGAGACGACGGTCAGCCACCGGGCCTCGCCGCCCAGCGGGACGTCGTGCTTCTTCACGAAGCCGAGAATCTCGGTGTAGAAGTCCAAGGCGTCGGCCTGGTCGTTGACGAAGACGCTGGTCAGATGGATCTTCATGGAGAGCTCTTCTCTGATCCGGATGTGTCGGGCGCGGGCCGTGGCCCGGCGATCTGCTGCAGCGCGGCTGTGTTGAGGTCGTGGAACTTGTAACGCCCCTTCCCGCCTGGTCTCGATCAGCTCGGCGTCCTCCAGCACGGCGAGATGCCGGGAGACCGCCTGACGCGACATACCGAGCTAATGCTTCACTCTCAGTCGCGAGCAGATCCCGGCCTTCGGTACTACTGGAGTCTCGTATCGACTGTCGTCAGTTCCTGGTTGAGTCGGGAGTTGAGGTGACTGTATGCGATCGTTGGGGGGCTTGCGGATTATGGCCGCCTCCAATGTGCCGCGAACGCGCGGGCCGGGTTCTCGGTGAAGACCGCAGAGGCGACGTCGGGTCCCAGTTCGCTCTCGATCCGCGGACGCAGGCCACTCAGCAGGAACGGCATGCCCGGGCCGTCCGCAGTGGACCTGGCCGCCGGCGTGACCGTGTCACCTCCGAGCAGGATCTGGTCGATGTGACCGGCGCCCGCGAGGGCCGCGAGGGAGTCCAGCAATCGCCAGTCGGTGCCATGGTGCGCGCGGGATGGGCCATCGAAGGCCAGGAAGGCGCCGGCTTCGGCAGCTTGCCGGTGGATTCTGGCGTCGGGGAGTCGATGCAGGTGCCCGAGGATCACACGGTGCGGTTCGACCCCGTGCGAACCGCAAAGGAAATCGAGCACGTCCAGGGCGGCGGTTCCGGCCTCCAGGTGGACGCCGATGGGTGCGTCGGTGGTGTGGTGTGCCTCGGCTGCGGCGGTCATGACGTGCCGGGCGTGGTCGTCCAGGCGGTGATAGGCCCCGGCGACTTTGATCAGTCCGGCCTTCACGGGGGCGCTGGTCAGTTCGTGGACGAACAGGTCGGCCAGTCCGTCACGAACACTTTCCAGATCGTCGGGGTCGTAGTGTCGTGCCTGGTGCAATCCGGTGGCGGAGACAACGTGGACACCGGACCGCCGCGACAGGCTGGGGAGTTCTTCGGCTCGTGGTCCCATTCCCCAGGGTGTCCACTGCGCGACCGCGCTGCCGCCGAGCGCGGCGAAGGCGTTCAGTTCGGCAAGTGCGGCTTCGCCGTCGTCCAGTTCCTGGCCCGGCAGCATGGGTGAGCCGATGAACAGGTGGTCGTGAGCGTCGCATATGCCCAGTTCTTGGGGCGGGATGTCCCCGAGCACGGTCCGGATCGCGGGCCTCATCACGCGCTTTCCTGCTGGGCGGCGGCGAGGGCGTCCGCAGCGACACGCAGTCCGGCCAGCGCCAAGCGCCTACTCGCGTCCCGTCCCAGCCACCGCCGCCCCGCCGCGTCAGCGTCGTGCTCCTGCAGCTGCAGCTGCTCCAGGGTGGCCACGGTGGGTACCGCCTGACGGCAGTCCCGCGCGGTGACCGCTCGCGTTCCACATCGGCGCGGTGACACACGCGGTCCTGCAGCACGCGAGAGCCCCCGTCGTCGCACACGACTGAACCACCACAGTGAAGGAGGAGTGCGGCAGGGCATGAGAGCAGCGGTGGCCCTGCCAGGCGTGCGAACCACGGACCTGGCGCCCCAAGAGCCGTAGTGCGTCTGCTCCGTCGGCGGCCCCTCGACCTGCTCGTCCGCAACTACCTCGGGTGATGCCGCCTCATGTGCAACGTCCTCGACCGCGTCCCCGGCACCGCCACTCGTCGCCACCGTACGGCGGCACAGGAAGGACGCCCGTCAGCAAGGGCTCTGCGGGGCCTGGCGCCGGGCGATCGGAGCCGGAGATTCGTCGAGAGGCAGGCGACGACCTTTTGGCGGCCCTCCTCCGGGCGAAGGGGCTGGGGGTGCCGCTCCCGTCGGTACGCGAAGCTGAGCGGTTCCGCCTCCGCCGTCCTTCCGGACCGCTGAACCGCGCCCATCGCCCCGACCGGGCCCGGCGGCGGTGAGCTCCGTGGCCATGCCATGATCTGCGGCATGAGCACAGACACCGGGCATTCGGGGATCGTCCACTGGCGGCGCAGCGTGTGGAACGGCGCCCGCTGCGAGCCCGTGCTGGTCACCCTGGGACCCGGCGGCCTGCATGTGCGGGACCGCTCCCTCGGCACGGTTCTGCAGGCCGACCCGCGCGCGGTAACCGGCCGCCTCACCCGGCTCGGCACCCTTGTACTGGCCGTCGACGGAAGGCGCTACGCCTTCGTGGGGCGGGGCGCTTCCTCGTCCCCGACGCCGAGCGCCGACCAGCAGCGGGCCCTGGAGAACACCGGATGCGGAGCACCGCGATCAGGGGCTGCAGGCGGCGCCGTGGACCAGTTGCTCAACGGTGGCGCGGCCGCACGAATGCGCGACTGGCACATCCGCCTGGCAGCTGCCGGAGCCCGGTTCAGCTGACCGGAAGCGAGGAAGCGGCCCAGGAGATCCGGTGACGGCTCCCTGGCCGACGCCGCCGTTCCACAGCAGGACGACGGGCGCCCGCAGGATGGCCCGCATCAGGTCGGCCGGGGGCCGCTGCCCCGTGCAGTGCCTCTGTGTCGCGGGATCGAGCTTGCCGACATAGTGCGGACGTCCCATTTCAGGTGAACCGCACCGATGGCGTATCGACGATGAGCCGGTGGGGGTTCGGGCAGGATGGAGACAAGAGTGCTCTGTTGCAAGCTCCAGCGCCGCTCGTGAGTGGCCAGCCGTACCCGGCCGGTCAGGCAGCCGAGGACGGCGGAGTCAGGAGCCTGGCGCTCAGCGAACTCCTGCCCCGCGGTGAGGGTCGTCAAGTCGCCGGCAGGGCGGCCGCGGGTCCGGGACACCCGTCCTGGGCTAGCGCCGTGCGCCTCGGACGGCAGCCGCTTTACCGTGAGGCCCGAGGAAGGCATCGTCCCGGGGCACTCCGAGAACTGATGAACGGGGGCCATGCCCGAGTCCGCGATCGAGGAGCCGCACACCACCCCCGACGGCGGGATCTCGGCGATGCCTCGTGCACCCAGCCGACGGCCGCAGGGCTCCGACCCCTCCGCAACGTGACGACTGCCGCGTGTCGGGATCAGAGTCCAAATGGACGGGGGTAGACCGTGTGACTGCTATCCACCCTGCATTCGCGGCAGGACACTGAAGGTAACGAACAGGACGAAGTGCAGGAGGTGCGCACCATGCTTTTGCCCGTCATCGCCGGAGTGGACGGATCGACCGAAAGCCTTGCCGCTGCCGAGTGGGCGGCCCACGAGGCCGTCCGTCGGAACCGCCCGTTGAGACTGGTGCACGCCTGGAACTGGCATCCCCGCCGTGCGGACGGCGATCCGGCGAGCGCCGCGCAGCGGCATCTGGCCGAGCGTGTCCTGCGAGATGCGGAGGAGTGCATCCGCGCCGCCACCCCCGAGGTGCGCCTCACTGACGAGCAGGTCGAGGGTCCGGCGACCGCGGCCCTGCTGCGGGCCGCCGACCAAGCGGAACTGCTGGTACTGGGCTCGCGTGGCCTCAGTGGCTTCACCGGCCTGCTGGTCGGCTCGGTGGCTCTGGGGGTGGCCGCGAAGGCCACGCGCCCCCTCGTCCTCGTACGCCGGGAAGCGGATGCTGAGGCCCCGTGCCTGCCGGCCGACGACGGGAACCGGTCCGCCCGCGACGGCGACCTCGATGTGGTCCTCGGCGTGGACCTCACCGAGACCTGTGACGAAGTGATCGAGTTTGCGTTCCAAGCGGCCTGGCGGCGGCAGGCCAGGCTGCGTGTCGTGCACGCCTGGCAGCGGCCGTCCGCGATCGCTCTCGGCCCAGGCGACATCGCTCTCGTGAACGAGCCGCACAGGGCCGAGGAGTGGCAGCAGTTCTTGTCGGCCGTCCTGAAATTGTGGCGCGACAAGTTTCCCGAGACCGAGGTGGTGGAGACCGTCGTGGAGGGCAAGGCCTCCACCACACTGGTCCGGGCCGCCTCGGCGGCGAGCCTCCTCGTCGTCGGCCGCCACGTGTCCGACCGGCCGACCGTTCCACGCATCGGCCCCGTCACCCAGGCCGCCGTGCACCACGTCGCCTGCCCACTGGCCATCGTGCCCCACGGGTGAGTGCCGGGAGGGCGCGATGGACGCACCAGCGACGTACGTGTGCGAACTCGTGGGAGGTGGCCGGGAGACGGCCGCCGTTCCGTCAGCACCGTTGCCTGCAGGATCTGCCGCGTGACGGGAGAGGAGCCCCGAACTCGCCGTCCGCGAGGCTCACGGGGCCTCGCAGACACCATGGACCGCACCCTCGACACAGCCAGGGCGCCGCCGGGGACCGTACGACACGGCGCCCAGATCTCCATGCCCGGCACGTTGGATACGGTTCTCGGACTCGGGGTGCAAAGTCCTCCGGACCCGTCCGCGTCGAGCAGTTCGGCAGTAATACCTGCTGAAATCGCTCAGACGCCTCACTGAGCGGGTCTGCAGGCAGCTCGCACGCGTTCTGCAGCCGTCCCCCCGTAATGGACAGTCCTTCACTCGGTACGAGCTCCACGCAGGCCATGGACACGCGCTCCGTGAACGGCACCAGCCACGGCACGCCTGAACCAGCAGCGGAAGATTGTCCGGATCGAGGTCGGCGAAGGGATCTCATGCAGCGCGGCCGGCAGCCAACGACCAGTTGTCGCCTCGGCCCGTGCCAGTTCTGCCGTAGGACGGTCCGCGTCTTCGACCAGCGGCTTCCCCCAGGCGGCAGCCCTGGTAGGGGACCCCGACTGAGCGACTTCCAGCAGCGGCAGACCGCGCACGGCCCCGACCGAAGAAGGAGCGTCCTGTTCCGATTGAGCAGTTGAGCCCGCCCCATCCCCACAGCGGCGGGAGCGCCTGCCGCTGTGGGGATGAGAGGTCGCTGCCGGGAAGGCGGCCGACAGGGGGGAAACGGGCAACCCGGGTGTGGTTTGTCTTTGACTTCCCCTGGCGACGATCGACACTGGTAGCCGATCATCTGGTGAACTCTATGGCTGGGGTGAGCATGCCGCCTTCCGTTTCACGATGGGGTCTCGTCGCAGCGACATTGCTTTGGGTGACGGCGGCCTCGGGATCCGCATCACCCGCTCAAGGAGCTCTTCGGCACGACGGGACACCGAGCGGGGACCGTCACCAAATCCTTCACCTGACAGGACATGCGACACAGGCCACTCTTCTCACCAGGGGAGACTCGTCAACCGGGGTGGGAAACCAGCACCTCTACATCAATGCGATCGAAAGGGGAGGCAGGTCCTACGGCACCGAGCTGGTCGAGTGCACTCAGATCGGCGGGAGTCTGACCCCTCCTGGCCCCCACAGCGACCAGTGCATCGGCACCTTCATCTTCCCCGATGGACAGTTGACGTGGCAGAACGGAACCGCGTCGTCCTCGCTCGCGGCGCCGGAGGACATCAACATCGTCATCACCGGCGGCACGAAGAGGTACACACGGGCCAGCGGTCATGGCCATGTCGTGGTCTTGGCACCCGGGAGCACGAGGCAGACGCTGCACCTGTGGCTGGAGCCGGAGGCGCAGGGTCACTGAGCCCGCGTGCACTTCGAGGGTCGACCGAACAGGACGTGACAACAAACGCGTAGGCCGTTGAGCGACAGCCCGGTCCGCGGTCATTCAGCGCGCCGACGAGACTCCTTCAGCTCGCGCGAGACCGCCCAGGCGTCGGCGACGGGGCCGACATGGCCCAGCTTGTCGGGGTTGAGGACCAGACGGATCGTCAGGATCTTCCCGTCGAGCACGTCGAGCCCCAGAGTGTGCAGGACCTTGCCGTCCCGGTCACGGAAGATCGCACCGGGCCAGCCGTTGATCGCGTGAGGCTCCATGGTGACGTCGATGCGGGCCATCGCCGGGAATACAGCGGCCAGCAGCCGGGCCACCTTGTCGGGGCCGGCGATCGCCCTGGCCAGCCGCGGGGCCTTGCCGCCGCCGTCGCCGGCCATGGAGACGTCGGCGGCGAGCAACTGCCGCAGGCCGTCGACGTCGCCCTCGCGCAGCGCGTCGAAGAAGCGGCCCGCGAGCTCCTCGCGCTCCTTGCGGTCGGCTTCGAAGCGCGGCCGGCTCGCGCTCATGTGCCGGCGGGCCCGCACCGCGAGCTGGCGGCACGCGTCCTCCGATTTCCCGACTGCCGAGGCGACCTCGGGGAAGCCGAAGTCGAACACGTCGCGCAGCACGAATACCGCGCGTTCCAGCGGACTGAGTCGCTCCAGCAGCAACAGGGCCGCCGTCGACACCGAGTCGGCCAGCTCAGCCGAGCGAGCTGGATCCTCGTAGGGATCGGCGAGCAGCGGCTCCGGGAACCACGGACCGACATACTCCTCCCGCCGGACGCGTGCCGAGCGCAGCACGTCGATCGAGATCCGGGTGGCAATGGCCGTCAGGAAGGACTTGGTTGACCTGGGCCGCGTCGGGCTGGCCTCAAAGCGAAGCCAGGTCTCTTGGACGGCGTCCTCGGCCTCGCTGACGCTGCCCAGGATCCGGTAGGCGATCGAGAACAGCAGCGGTCGCAGACTCACGAACTCCTCGGCCCTGTCCACAGCCTGACTCCTTTTCCGTTCATCCGGGATCATTTGGCCTGCCGGTCGGTCAGCGTTTATCCCGTCGGTCGACTGCCGTTGTCCCAGCCTTCGCAGTTGCTTCTATGGTTGAGCGTCTCCGCGCTTCAGTGCCAGGCCCCGGGCCGGTAAGCGCCACCAGGTTGCCGGGTGATGGTGTTCATCCGGGTCGCCAGGTTCATGAAGCCGACCAGCAGCACCAGGGCGGCAAGCTGCTGTTGGTCGTAGTGCTTGGCGGCGTTCGTCCATACCTCGTCGCTGACGCCGTGCTCCGCGTCAGCGAGCCGTGTTCCTTCCTCGGCCAGCTTCAGCGCGGCCCGCTCGGCGTCGGTGAAGACCGTGGCTTCCGGCCACGCCGCCACCAGGCCCAGCCGCACCGGGTCCTCGCCGACGGCGAGGGCCTCTTTGGTGTGCATGTCGAGGCAGGCGGCACAGCCGTTGATCTGGCTCACCCGCACCGAGACGAGTTCCTGCGTGGTGATCGGCAGCGTCGTGCTCCTGAGCTCCTTGCCCGCCGCCATCAGGTACTTGAGGGCCTTGCCGGTGCTCGGCTCAGCCATGAAGTCCAGTCGCGCGTCCACAACGTGCTCCTCTGCGCTCGTAAGTGGCTACACACCCGAGACGAAGCAACCCGTCCCTCTGTGACATGGTCGCAATGTGACCTGTTTCACCAGTGCGCCCCGGGGGCTGATGCAGGTTCGGGTGACAGGTGCGGTCACGCGACCTAAAGGGCCGACGTGGTCATCACTCTCGAATTCGGTGGGGGCAGCCGGTGGAGTGAGGATTGTCTGCCGCGTCGGTGGTAGGCCCGCTCGATCCAGGCCGTGATCGCGATCCGGATTTCTTCACGGGTGGCCCGCACACGGCGGTCGAGAGGGCCAGGACCGGTCCGGCGCATCTTGTGACTGCCTGGGTCCTGGTTCGCTGGCATGCCCATGGGGCGGGGAGACCTCACAGGTGAAGAATGGACTCGGCTGAAGCGGCGCCGAAGTCCGTGCAGGGTGGGGGGCGTTGGGAGGCTCACAGCAGACGGATCAACGGAGTCCAGCCGTCGTGGCCTGCTCACCCTCCGCTCCCCCGCCGGCGAGGTCGAGCACATCCGCACCGAGCAGCAGGAGACCGACCGAGGGCGCGAGCTCATTGCGCGGGCGCAGTCGATGCGGGGCCGGTGGGTGCTGGTCTTCCGGTACAACGAGAAGGCCTCCGCCACGAGGAACGTACGAATGCTCGCCCACCTCCTGGACCTCGGCGACGGTGCCGTCGCGGTGAACCTGGCGAAGAAGATCCTCCTGGACGACGCGGACGGAGCCGTCCCTCGCGCGCAGGCCGCGTGGGCGCAGACCGATCTTCCCGACTCCGGAACGGTGTCGGTCGAGCAGCTGGAGCAGGCACGTGCCAAGCTGAAAGACGCGTAGCCATGTGCGCCCCGGGTCCCCTCGAGGGCGACGGTGGCCCCGCCGGGCAGATGCCCGCGGAGCCACCGAGGCTGCTCCTTACGGCAGCACGTGCTTCTCCCCCATGGTCAGGAGCCCGAAGTGCTCCAGGCGCGCTTCCGTCAGCGAGGAGGCGTCGCCCTCTCTCGGGACAAGGGGCCCGCAATGTGGGTTTCGGATACTGCGGGCCTTCGCCTATCCCGGGGCTGGTGTAAGTCCTGTTGGCGCGCCAGCCCTGGTATTTCGGCTTGAGTTGCCAGCCATGGAGGTTGCGCGGGTTCCGGCACGCATGCGCCCCGCCCCCGACGCAATACGCCTACCCCGGTCCGGTTCGGAGACTCCTTCGGCTGATTCGGTCGGATGCAGCTATTGTCCACCGGGCATACGTGGGGGGCCCGGTCCGGGTCCAGGACGACGTCGGTGGCGCGGACCAGGGCGAAGTTCGCGAGCAC
>NZ_JBEZHK010000044.1:0-55171 GCF_040650555.1 Streptomyces sp. NPDC048664
CGTCATCGACTGCACCGACACCGGCGCGTCCCCACCCACCGCCACCGACCCCACCTGGATCCGCCGGCTCCTACGGCGCTCGGCGAGCCTGGTCGCAGCGGACGGCATGCCGAGAGAGACGGCGGTCATCGCCTCACCGCTGCTTTCCGGTGGACATGGTCTCGCGGGCGGCCCGCAGGGACTCCTTCAGGGAGCCCATGGTGGCGAGGACGGCGGTGGGCTCGTAGCCGCAGTGGGCCATGCAGTTGGCGCAGCGCGGGTCCTTGCCCCGACCGTACTGGTCCCAGTCGGTGTCCTCCAGCAGCTCCCGGTAGGTGGCCACGTAGCCGTCGCTCATCAGATAGCAGGGGCGCTGCCAGCCGAAGAGCGAGTAGCTCGGGATCGCCCAGGCGGTGCAGGGGAAGTCGACCTTGCCCTCCAGGAAGTCCAGGAACAGCGGGCTCTGGTTGAGCCGCCAGCGCCTGCGGTTGCCGCCCGAGAACGCCTTCTTGAACAGTTCGCGGGTCTGCTGCACGCCGAGGAAGTGCTCCTGGTCGGGGGCCTTCTCGTAGGCGTAGGCGGGCGAGAGCATCATCTCGTCCACCTGGAGGTCGTCGTTGAGGTAGTTCAGCACCTCCACGATCGTCTGCGGGGTGTCGGTGTTGAAGAAGGTCGAGTTGGTGGTGACCCTGAAGCCGCGCCGCTTGGCCTCCCTGATGGCCTCCACCGCCTCGTCGAACGTGCCCTCCTTGGCCACGGAGGCGTCGTGCCGTTCGCGCAGCCCGTCGATGTGCACGGCCCACGCGAAGTACGGCGACGGTGTGAACCTGTCCATCTTCTTGCGCATCAGCAGCGCGTTGGTGCACAGGAACACGAACTTCTTCCGTGCGACCAGCTGCCGCACGATCTCGTCGATCTGCGGGTGCATGAGCGGCTCGCCACCCGCGATGGACACCATCGGCGCCCCGGACTCCAGGACCGCTCCCACCGCCTGCGCGACGGGCATGCGCTGCTTGAGCACGCCCGCCGGATGCTGGATCTTGCCGCAGCCCTCGCACTTGAGGTTGCAGGCGAAGAGGGGTTCCAGCTCGACCAGCAGCGCGAACTTGTCCCGCTTCCTGAGCTTCTGTTCAAACAGGTACGTAGCAACCTTGATGGACTGACGCAACGGCATGGCCATCTGGCTCACCTCCGAGGGAGCAGCAAGGAACGGTGCCATTCGAAGAAAGCTGGGAGGACGGCACGAAGGACGCGGAAAGCCGATATTCCACCGCGCAGGGTGCCGATCCGGACGAGTTCATGTTCTGGAGCGTCCACGACCACCCGTACGGCCGCAACCGGGCGGGGACCGACGCTCATGGCGCTGTGCAGTGTGGCGGCGGACTCCATGTCGACCGCGATGGCGCCCGTGGCCAGCAGCTGCGACCGCTCCTGGCCCCGCACGACGTGGTCCGAGCCGGTGATGGGCCCGGTGTGGACGGTGCGCCCGGGCAGGGCGCGTGTGAGCTCCTTGACCAGCAGCTCGGTCCCCACGCAGGGGGTGCTGCCGTGCGGGTCCCGGGCCTCCTCGGCGACCACCAGGTCCCCGGGGTGCATGCCGGGGGCCAGGCCCGCGCAGAAGCCGGTGGCGAGGACGGCCGCCCCGGCCAGGGCCGGGTCGGCGAGCGATCGGGTGACCGACCGTTCGGCCGCACGGGGGCCCATACCCGTACGGAGCAGGGTGACGGGCCCGTCGGCGCCGCCGCGGTCGCCGGTGCGCAGGGCGAGGTGCTCGATGCCGAGTGCGCAGGCGATCAGCAGCGGGGCCGCCGTGGGCCTGTCGTTCATCGACCCACCCCGGTCCCGGGACGCGGCTCGCCGTTGACGTAGCGGCCGAGCGCGGTGAGCGGGAAGACCTGGCGGTACAGGTGGTAGTTGATGGAGAAGTCCCAGGGGAAGCCGGTTCCGGTGAAGTACGGCTCGTCCCAGGAGCCGTCCTCGTTCTGGGTCCGGGCCAGGAAGTCCACGCCGCGTTCCGCGGCCTTGCCCTGCTGCTCGCCGGCGGCCAGCAGGGCGAGCAGCGCCCAGGCCGTCTGGGAGGCGGTGGAGGCGCCCCGGCCGCTCCATCCCTCGGGCTGCCGGTAGGAGCGCAGGTCCTCGCCCCAGCCGCCGTCGTCGTTCTGCACGCTCGCGAGCCAGGAGACGGCACGGCGGATCGCCGGGTGCGCGGCGGGCAGCCCGGCCGCGATCAGGGCGGGCACCACCGAGCCGGTGCCGTACACGTAGTTGACGCCCCAGCGCCCGAACCACGAGCCGTCCGGCTCCTGTTCGGCCAGCAGCCACGCGATGCCCCGCCGGGTGCGCGGGTCGTGGGCGAGGCCCTCGTAGGCGAGCATCTCCACCACGTGGGCGGTGACATCGGCGGAGGGCGGGTCGATCACCTCGCCGAAGTCGCAGAACGGCAGCCGGTTGGGGAACGCGCTGGTGTTGTCGACGTCGAAGGCACCCCAGGCGCCGTTCCTGGACTGCATGCCGAGGGTCCAGCGCACCCCGCGCCCGATCGCCTCCTCCATCCGCCGCGGGTCGTGGTGGCGGACGCGGCGCAGCGCGAGGACGACCTCGGCGGTGTCGTCGATGTCGGGGTAGTTGTCGTTGTGGAACTCGAACGCCCAGCCGCCCGGCTGGAGCCCGGGGCGTTTGACCGACCAGTCGCCGGGCCGGACGATCTGCTCGGCGAGCATCCAGTCGGCGGCCTTGACCAGCCCGGGGTGGTCGGCGGGCAGGCCCGCGTCGGCGAGCGCGATGACGGCGAGGCAGGTGTCCCACACCGGGGACTGGCAGGCCTCGATCATCCGGGACCCGTCCTCGCGCCACACGGCGAAGCGGTCCAGTGAGGCGATGCCCGCGCGCATCACGGGGTGCTCCAGGTCGTAGCCCAGCAGATGCAGGGCGATGACCGAGTACACGGCGGGCGGCTGGATGCCGCCCCAGCAGCCGTCGTTCTCCTGCCGCTCGATGATCCAGCGGGCGGCGCTGTTCAGGGCGGCCCGGCGCAGCCGGCGCGGGGCGACGGCGCGGAGCCGGTGCAGCACCTTGTCGAGCCGCTGGAAGACTCCGTCCCAGCTCGCCACCGGGGCGAGGTCCCGGGCCGGGGCGGGGTCCCGCGGGTCGGTGTGCAGTTCGTCCAGCGGGAAGGGCGCGGGCCGCACCGGGCGCTTCGCGGAGACGATCGTGAGCGGCACGATGGTCTGGCGGGCCCAGCAGCCGAAGTCGTAGATGTTCAGCGGCACCCAGGTGGGCAGGTAGATGATCTCCGGGGGGAGTTCGGGCAGGTCCTCCCACTTCCACCAGCCGAACAGGGCGAGCCAGATGCGGGTGAAGACCCGGGCACGTGCGATGCCGCCGCGCTCGCGGACCCATGCGGAGGCCCGGGCCATGTGGGGCGCGTCGGGGGCGTCGCCGGCCAGGCGCAGGGCCACGTACGCCTCGATGGTCGCGGAGAGTTCGCCGGGGCCGCCGTGGAAGGTGGCCCAGGTGCCGTCCTCGCGCTGCCGCGCCCGGATGGACAGGGCGGCGGCCTGGGTGGTGCGTTCGTCGCGGATGCCCAGGAACTGGCGCAGCAGCAGGTCCTCGGCGTCCATGGTGACGTTCGTCTCCAGGTCGCCCTTCCACCAGCCCTCGGGGTCCTGGCGCGCGAGGAGGAAGTCGGTGGCGCGTCGCATGGCGCGCGCGGCGGTGTCGTGCGGTCCGGCCGCGGCGGCCGTCCGCGGGAGCGGCGTGTCGGTTTCTTCGGTTTCGCTGGCCGAGGCGGCACGGGGCGGCAGGGCTCCGGTACTTCCGTCGGTCGTCGCTGTCATGGCTTCCCCTTCGTGCAGTCTTACGCGTCGTGCTGCTGTGGGTCCGCCGTCGGCCGGTGCTCGTGCGTGCTGGGTGCTCACGAGCACCGGCCGGCGACTACGCGAGGTGGGTTCGACCGATAGGGCTCATCTCTTCCGTACGACGACGAAGTCGGCGAGTGCGGTGAACTGCGCCCGTACCTTCTGGGGCATCGCGACCGACTGCAGTGCCTCGATGGCGATGGTGTGCTGGCGGCGCGCCTCCTGGGCGGTCCACTCGCGGCCGCCCGCCTCCTCGATGAGCGCGGCGCGCGCGGCGAACTCCTCCTCGGAGAAGTTCTCGAAGTCGCTGCTCTTGGCGTCCTCGGCGAGCAGTCGGCCCAGCCGCTCGGAGGCCGGTCCGCCGGCGGCCAGCGCGGCCACCACGGGCAGGGACTTCTTGCGCTGGCGCAGATCGCTCCAGGTCTGCTTCCCGGTGGCCTCCGGGTCGCCCCAGATGCCGAGCAGGTCGTCCACGGCCTGGAAGGCGAGGCCGAGGTGGTAGCCGTACTTCTCCAGGGTGTCGGCCGCCCGGTCGTCGGCGCCGCCGAGGACGGCTCCGATGGAGGAGGCGCAGGCGAGCAGGGCGCCCGTCTTGTTGCCCTCCATCTCCAGGCACTCGGCGACGCTGACGCGGTCGCGGTGCTCGTAGGAGATGTCCTGGGCCTGGCCGTCGATGAGGGCGCGGGTGGCGGTGGTCAGCCGGCGGGTGGCACGGCCGGCCTCCACAGTGCCCAGTTCCAGCAGGACCTCGCCGGCGAGGGCGAACAGGGCGTCGCCGACCAGGATGGCCTGGGCGGGTCCGTGCACCTTCCACACGGTGTCGCGGTGGCGGCGCTGCTCGTCGCCGTCCATCAGGTCGTCGTGCAGCAGGGAGAAGTTGTGCACCAGCTCCACCGCGACGGCGCCGGGCACGCCCACCTCGGGGTCGCGGCCCGCGGCCTGCGCGGAGAGCAGGGCGAGCGCCGGACGCACGGCCTTGCCGCCGTCGCCGTCGGCGGGGTTGCCCTCGGCGTCGATCCAGCCGAAGTGGTAGGCGGCGACGGTGTCCATGGGCGGCGCCAGACGGTCCACCGCCTCCCGCAGCACCGGGGTCGCGAGCGTCCGGCCGCGCTCCAGGAGCGCGGCCACGTCCACCGCGGTCTCTGAAGCGGCCGTCTCGGCCGGGGGCACAGTGGGCACTGTCTCTCCTCTTGTTGCGATGCCTGGGGTTCCGGGGACGCGGGGGTGCGCCGCGTGCGCGTCGACACTCATGCCGCCTCCTCGAAAAGGCCGGCCAGATGCGCGCCGGACCGGCCCAGGCCGCCGAGCGCGGCGCCCGCCGCCCCCACCCCGCTGCGGACCGCGCTCTCCATGGTCGCGGGCCACCCGGTGGCGGTCCACGCTCCGGCCAGGTAGAGGCCGGGAGCCCTGGTGCGGGCGCCGGGCCGCAGCCGTCCGACGCCGGGGGCGGGGGCGAAGGTGGCCGTGCGCTCCCGGGTCACGAAGAAGTCCTCGACCCGCGCGCCGCGGGCGGCGGGCAGCAGCCGCTCCAGCTCGGGAAGGTAGCGCTCGCGCAGGGCCTGGACCGGCTCGTCGATCTCGTCGTGGGCCGCGGACTGGGACAGTGCGAGGTACTGGCCCTCGCGCAGCCCCGAGGCCTCGGTGCGGTCGAAGACCCACTGCACCGGGGAGCCCAGCGCGGCGAAGAACGGCCGGCTGAGCACCGGGCGGTCGTAGACGACGTGCACGTTGAGGATCGGCGCGGTGTCGATGGCGAGCAGCCGCTCGGGGGCGTCGAGCGCGTCGGGCGGCAGCAGGTCGTGGGCCTCGCGCTGCGGTACGGCGAGGACGACCGCGTCGGTCTCGATGCGCTCGCCGGGGACCTGCACGCTCCAGCCCCCGTTCTCGTGCGCGGACAGGGAGGTGACGCGGGTACGGAGTTCGGTGCGCACGCCGGCGGAGTCGAGGGCCTTGCGGGCCATCCCGTCGTGCAGTTCGCCCAGCGGGACGCGGGCCCAGCCGATGTCGGCCGCTCCCGGGTCGGACAGCAGGCCGGTCTTGAACACCATCGCGGCCAGGGAGAGCGAGGCGTCCTGGGCCACCGCGTTGAGGGTGGCGATCCCGACGAGGTCCCACAGTGCCTCGACGGCGCGGGCCGACTGGCCGTGGGCGGTCAGCCAGCTGCCGAAGTCCTGCGTGTCGAGCGCGGGGTCCGCGAGGTCCAGGGCGCGCAGCGCGAGTGCGGCACGACCGACCCTGGCGCGCTCGGCGAGGGAGAGATGGGGGTAGGTGGCGAGGCTGCGCCCCAGGTGCAGGGGGACGGGCAGGGCGTCGCGGCGCAGTCTGCCGAGCCGCCGGCCGGGCGCGCCCTGCGCGTCGAGAACCGGCACGTCGAGACGGTCCTGCAGGGGCGCGAGCGCGGCGGCGTCGACCCGGTCGAGGAACCAGCGGTACGCGGTGCAGCAGCGCAGATACACATGCTGGCCGTTGTCGACGGTCAGCTCCCCGCGCCGGAAGGAGAAGGCGAGGCCGCCCAGGCGCGGGCGTCCCTCCAGCAGGGTGACCCGGACGCCGGCGTCGGCGAGTGCGAGGGCGGCGGTGATGCCCGCCAGTCCGCCGCCGACCACCACGGCGGACGTCCCCGGGGCGGACGGCGCGCCGGGGTGCCGCGCGGAGCCCGCGGCCGGGCTCGCGCGCCCGGTGCCGTCGCTCATCGTGCCGCCTCCCCTGCCGGTCCGTCGTCATGGTGCTTGAACGATGCACGTCGGATCGTCGCAGTCAGGGACGCCGCGCCGCACCGGAAAGTTGCCTGCCGCTGTTCGGCGGCCGGGTCGGCTCCGGCGGCGGGGCGGCCGTGGTGGGGGCGGTCCATCAGACACGCCCCCTGAGGGCCCGGCGGGACACGTTCCGCGCGTCGAGGCCCGACAGCCCGCGCACGGCGACATACGCCTTCTCGTGTCCGGGCAGCGAGACGCGGCCGCGCAGCACGGCCTCGGGCTCGCGCTCGATGCGGTCCAGGAGGCGGCGGTAGATCCCGGCCATGGCGGCGACGCAGGCACCGCTGCGCCGGTCGAGCAGGGGCAGCAGCTGGTAGCCCTCGGCGAACAGGGCGCGGGCCCGGCGCACCTCGAAGTGCACGAGTCCGGGGAAGTCGGAGCCCTCGGGCGCGGTGGGCCCCCGGAAGCCGGCGGAGCAGCCGAACTTGGCGAGGTCGTCGGCGGGCAGGTAGACGCGCCCGCCCTCGGCGTCCTCACGGACGTCGCGCAGGATGTTGGTCAGCTGCAGGGCGAGTCCGAGGGTGTCCGCGTACTCCGGCGCGCGCTCGGCGCCGCGCGCCCCGGGTTCGGTGCCGAACACGCCGAGCGAGAGCCGGCCGATGGCGCCGGCGACACAGCGGCAGTACGTTCTGAGGTCGTCCCAGGTCTCGTAGGTCTCGCCGCGCACGTCCATGAGGACGCCGTCGATGAGCTCGTCCAGGCCGCCCAGCGGGATGGGGAAGTGGCCGGCGGCGTGGGTGAGGGCGACCGCGACCGGGTCGGTGTCGTCCTCGGCCACCTCGCCGGCGCGGATCCTGCCGAGCAGTGCCCGGGTCTCCTGGAGCCGCTCGGCCTTGACCTCGAACGGCAGCGTGCCGTCGCCGATGTCGTCCACCCGCCGGGAGAACGCGTAGAGCGCGGACATCGCGCGGCGCTTGGACGTCGGCAGCAGCCTGATGCCGTACGCGAAGTTACGGGCCTGCTGCCCGGTGACGGCCTCGCAGTAGCTGTAGGCGGCGAGTACCGGTGGGGACACGTGCTGTTCGAGCTCCACGGTCCGGATCACCCCTCTCCTCGCAGGGTCGCGCCCACCTCGCGCAGCAACCGGAGCTTGCCGGGCTTGGGGGGGCCGGGAAGTACGTCGTATGCGGTGGCGGCGAGCGCGTCGATCGCCGTCCTCCCTCCCGCCACGAAGCCCGCGAGCAGCAGTCTGAGCCTGCCGTGGACGCTACCCACCAGGGGGGCGCCTTCATTCAGGAGGTCGCGGGCGCGTTCCGCTTCGTACGCGACCAGGGCGCGCACCGACGCGCCCGTCCGCGTCGCGGCGAGGTCCGCTTCCTGGACGTGGAAGCGTTTCATGTCCTCGGCGGGGAGGTAGATGCGGTCGCGGCCGAGGTCCTCGGCGACGTCCTGGAGGTGCTCGACGATCTGCAGGGCCGTGCAGATCGCGTCGGAGCGGCGGATGCGTGCCGGGGTGGCGGTGCCGGTGACGGCGAGGACCAGCCGGCCGACCGGGTTGGCGGACAGCTCGCAGTAGGCGAGGAGGTCGGCGTAGGTCTCGTAGCGGCTGACGACCTGGTCCTGGCGGTTGGCGGCGATCAGCGCGAGGAACGGCTCCGGGGTGAGGCCGGAGCGCCGCACGGTGGGCTGGAGCCGGCGCAGGAGGGGGTGGCGGGGCGTGGCGTCGAAGACCCGGCGCAGGTCGGCCTCGAAGGCGTCCAGGAGGGCGGTGCGGTCGTCGGCCTCCTGGGGCGACACGCCGAGGAAGCGGGCGTCGGCGCCGCCGGGGGCCAGGTCGCCGTCGCCGATGTCGTCCACGAGGCGGGCGAAGCCGTAGACCGCCATGAGGTCGGCGCGCCAGGCCCTGGGCAGGAAGAACGGGGCCACGGGGAAGTTCTCGGCCGCGGCCTTGTCGAGGGTGCCGCGCTCCGGATCCGCGGTGCGCGCCGTCGCGGCCTGGGTCACCGCTCGCCGCCCCGCGCGGAGACGGCACATGCCTCGCGGAGCTGGAGATCCACCGTAACCATTGCCGTCACATCTCCCGTTCTACACTGCCGACCCAAAACATCCCATTTCGGACACGCCGCCCAGCCGCCGGGGCAGCGCGGCAGGTGTGAGGGTGTAGGGCATTATGGCCCCAGCCGCCGCTGTTCAGTACCGGTACAGCTTACGTTGTACGACGCACCGAAGTGCCTCCGGGTGTCCCGCACACCGCGGCAACACGCCGGTCGGCGCCAAGATTCCCCAAGGCAGGGCGAGTTGCGGTCGGCCCCGCGGCGGCGAAGCCCTGCCGAAACGTTCCGGCAGGGCTTCGGCCACACGGGTTCACTTGCCGGTGAACTTCTCGTACTCCTTGAGGACCTCCTCGGTGGGGCCGTCCATGCGCAGCTCGCCGCGCTCCAGCCACAGCACCCGGTCGCAGGTGTCCCGGATCGACTTGTTGTTGTGGCTCACCAGGAACACCGTCCCCGCCTCCTTGCGCAGCTCGCGGATGCGCTCCTCGGAGCGCTTCTGGAACCTGCGGTCACCGGTGGCCAGGGCCTCGTCGATCATGAGGACGTCGTGGTCCTTGGCGGCCGCGATGGAGAAGCGCAGCCGGGCGGCCATCCCGGAGGAGTAGGTCCGCATGGGCAGCGTGATGAAGTCGCCCTTCTCGTTGATGCCGGAGAAGTCGACGATGTCCTGGTAGCGGGCCTTGATCTGCTCCCGGGACATGCCCATGGCGAGCCCGCCCAGGATGACGTTGCGCTCGCCGGTCAGGTCGTTCATCAGGGCCGCGTTCACCCCGAGGAGGGAGGGCTGGCCGTCGGTGTAGACCTTGCCGCGCTCGGCGGGCAGCAGGCCGGCGATGGCCCGCAGCAGGGTGGACTTGCCGGAGCCGTTCGAGCCGATCAGGCCGATCGCCTCGCCCCGGTAGGCGACGAACGACACACCGCGCACGGCGTGCACCTTGCGCACGCCCCGCTCCTCGCCGCGCTTGACGATCCGGCTCAGGGCGGAGGTCGCGCTGCCCTTGCCGGTCTTCGCGCCGTTGACGCGGTAGACGATGTGCAGCTCGTCCGCGATGACGGTGGGGATCCTCGCCCCGGAGTTCTGCTCAGCCACGGCCGTACCGCTCCTCCGCCTTCCAGAAGTACACGAACCCGCCGGCGAAGACGACGACGGCCCAGAACAGCGCGAGGGCCCAGACGTGCGGCGGCAGGTGGGCCGGTCCGTAGTCCTTGATCAGCGCGAAGCGCATCAGGTCCATGTAGACGGCGGCCGGGTTGACCTGGAGCGCGCGGACCACCCACTCGGGGCGCCCGGCGAGCATGGTGCTCAGGGAGAACATCACGCCGGACGCGTACATCCAGGTGCGCAGGATGAACGGCATCAGCTGGGCGAGGTCCGGGGTCTTGGCGCCCAGGCGCGCCACGATCAGCGCGAGACCGGTGTTGAAGAGGAACTGGAGCACCAGCACCGGGACGATCAGCAGCCAGGACAGGCGCGGGAAGCTCCCGAAGCCCATGGCCACCGCGAACAGCACGACCATGGAGAACAGCAGCTGCTGAAGCTGCTGGAGCGCGAAGGAGACGGGGAGCGAGGCCCGCGGGAAGTGCAGGGCCCGGACCAGTCCCAGGTTGCCGGAGATCGCGCGGACCCCCGCCATGATCGAGCTCTGGGTGAAGGTGAACACGAACACACCGGTCACGAGGAACGGGATGTAGGTGCCGTGCGGCATGCCGCGGTTGGCCTTCAGGATCAGCCCGAAGATCAGGTAGTACACCAGCGCGTTCAGCAGCGGCGTGGCCACCTGCCACAGCTGGCCCAGCTTGGCCTGACTGTACTGGGACGTCAGCTTCGCCTGCGAGAAGGCGACGATGAAGTGGCGCCGCCCCCACAGCTGGCGGACGTAGGAGGCCAGGCCGGGCCGGGCGCCGCTGACCGCGAGCCCGTACCTTGCGGCCAGCTCGCTCGGGGTCAGCCCGTCGTCGGGCGACGGTCGGTCACTCACCGCGACACCGCCGTCATGGGTTGTTTCACTCACTGGTTGGCAAACTCTCCGTGTTCGGTTCGCGCGGCGGGGCCGCGCACGAGGAGGAGCCGGGTCATGGGTCCTCCCCGCTTATCGAGCTTGTCAGATCACCGGGGGACGGCCCAGTCGGGTGAGCCGCCAGACGGTGCGCCACCGCATCGGCCGGCGGGTTCCGCACGAGGTCGTCCACCCCTCGCGGAAGCCTCCGAACCAGGCCCGCAGCGCGGCCCGCGAGGGGCGGCGCAGCAGCGTGAGCAGCATCCAGACGCCCAGGTAGACCGGGACGAGGACGGCGGGCAGGTTGCGGCGGGCCAGCCAGACCCGGTTGCGGGCCACCATCCGGTGGTAGACCGCGTGCCGTGAGGGCGCGGTCGTGGGGTGGTACAGCACCATGTCCGACCGGTAGTCGATCATCCAGCCGGCGTCCAGGGCGCGCCAGGCCAGGTCGGTCTCCTCATGGGCGTAGAAGAACGCGTCCGGCAGGCCGCCGACCTCGGCGAGGACCTTGGTGCGTACGGCGTTGGCGCCGCCGAGGAAGGTGGTGACCCGCGAGGAGCGCATCGGGTCGGACGCGCGCAGCCTCGGCACATGGCGGCGCTGGGTCTGCCCGGTCTCGGGGTCGGCGATGCGGAAGCTGACGATGCCGAGCCGGGGGTCCGCGGTGAACGCCTCGCGGCACAGCTCGGCGGTGTCGGTGCGGGCCAGCAGCCCGTCGTCGTCCAGGAAGAGCAGGACGTCCACGTCGGCGCCGCTCGGCCCGAAGGCCTCGATGCCGATGTTGCGGCCGCCGGGGATGCCGAGGTTCTCCGGCAGCTCGACGGTGCGGACGCCCTCGGGGACGTCCGGGACGGGCGAGCCGTTGCCGACCACGACCGCCTCGACCCGGTCGCCGTCCTGCCGCGCCACCGAGTCCAGGAGCGCGCGCAGCTCGGCGGGGCGGTTGCCCATCGTGATGACGACCGCCCCGACCCGCAGGGCGCCCTCGGCCCCCGCGGTGCCCCCGCCCCCTATGGCGCCGCTCACTTCAGCCTGCTGGAGGCGAGGACGGACACGAGGTGCAGCAGGGTCTGCAGCAGGGCGATCCCGGCCAGCACGGCGACACCGAGCCGGGAGAAGAACAGGTCGCCCCGGACGGTGTCCAGGATCGCCAGGAGCAGGATCAGCAGCGAGGCCTCGATCCCGAGGACGAGCCGGTGGAACTTCAGCGCGGCGGCCGCCCGGCGGGCGAGCGCGAGACCGGAGGAGCGCGGCTGCGCGGCCGACTCCTGCACCGGCGGCAGCCCGCCCTGGTGCCGGGCGACGCCCACGAGGTCGGTCTCGGCCTTGATCAGGACGGCGCCGAGCGCGGCGAGGGTGCCGAGGAACGCCCACAGCCAGTCGATGCGCCCCGAACCCCACAGGTCGGCCGCGCGCAGGCCGAACCCGACCAGGACCGCGGCGTCGCACAGATAGGCGCCCACCCGGTCCAGGTACACACCGCTGAGCGAGAACTGCTGCTTCCAGCGAGCGATCTCGCCGTCGACGCAGTCGAGCAGCAGGTAGAGCTGCACCATCAGCACACCGAGCACGGCGCCCGCCACACCCGGCACCAGCAGGGCCGGGGCGGCGAGGACGCCGAAGACGGTCATCAGGTAGGTCAGCTGGTTGGGCGTGACCCTGGTGTTCACCAGGTAGCGGTCGATCCGCAGCGAGATCTCCCGCATGTACAGGCGTCCCGCCCAGTGCTCACCGCTGCGCCGGTCCTTCACCCCGGCGGGGTGCACGACCGGGCGGAGTTCAGCTACCGATGGCCTTGACATAGTCGGCGTACGCGTCCTTGATCTGTTCAGGGTTCAGGTCGAGGTGTTCGAGGATCGTGTAGCGGCCCGGACGGGTCTCGGGGGCGAACTCGACGGCCCGGACGAACTCGTCCACCGTGAAGCCGATCTCCTCCGCCAGCACCGGCAGTCCGTGCCGGCGCAGCACCTGGGCCATGTACCGCGACTCCTCGCGCGCCCCGCGCAGATGCATCGCGAAGGCCGCGCCGAGGCCGCACTGCTCGCCGTGGGAGGCCGCGCGCTTGGGGAACAGCAGGTCGAAGGCGTGGTTGATCTCGTGGCAGGCGCCCGAGGACGGGCGGGAGTCGCCCGACACGGACATGGCGATACCGCTGAGGACCAGCGCCTCGGCCAGCACCTGGAGGAAGTCGTTGTCGCCGATGCCGCCGGGGTGGCGCAGCACCGCCTCACCGGCCTGCCGGGCCATGGCCGCGGCGAGGCCGTCGATCTTCTCGCCGTTGACGCGGTTGGACAGCTCCCAGTCCGCGATGGCGGAGACGTTGGAGATGGCGTCGCCGATGCCCGAGCGCACGAACCGTACGGGCGCCTCGCGGATGACGTCGAGGTCGATGACGACCGCGATCGGGTTCGGCACACCGTAGGAGCCGCGCCCGGCGTCGTTGTCCAGCGTGGCCACCGGCGAGCACAGGCCGTCGTGCGCGAGGTTGGTCGGCACGGCGACCAGCGGCAGGCCGACCCGCGCCGCGGCGAACTTGGCGCAGTCGATGATCTTGCCGCCGCCCAGGCCCACGAGGGCGTCGTAGCGTCCGGACTTCATCTCGGCGGCAAGCCGGACCGCGTCGTCCAGGGTGCCGCCGCCGACCTCGTACCAGTCGGCGCCGGGCAGGCTCGGACTCAGCCGCTCGCGCAGCCGGGCGCCCGAGCCGTCGCTCACCGCGACGGCCAGGCGGCCCGAGTGCGAGATGCGCTCGTCCGCGAGCACGCCCGCGAGGTCCTCCAGCGCCCCGGCCCGGATGTCGACGACGACCGGCGAGGGGATGAGCCTCGTCAGTAGCGGCATGCGATCTCCCGGCCCTTGGCGAGGTCGTCGTGGTTGTCGATCTCGACCCACGGGACGTCGCCGATCGGCGCCACGTCGATGGTGAAGCCGCGGTTGACGAGCTCCTGGTAGCCGTCCTCGTAGTACAGCTGCGGGTCCCGCTCGAAGGTCGCCCTGAGCGCGTCGGCCAGCTCCTCGGCGGCGTCGCCCTCGATGAGGGTCACGCCGATGTACTCGCCGGTCGCCTCGGCCGGGTCCATCAGCTTGGTGATCCTGCGGACGCCCTCGGCGGGGTCCACGACGACCTTCATCTCCTCGTCGGCGAGGTTCTTCACCGTGTCCAGGGCGAGGATGATCTTCTTGCCGTCGCCGCGGGCGGCCAGCAGCGTCCGCTCGACGGAGACCGGGTGGACCGTGTCGCCGTTGGCGAGGATCACACCGTCCTTGAGCGCGTCACGCCCGCACCACAGGGAGTAGGCGTTGTTCCACTCCTCGGCCTTGTCGTTGTCGATGAGCGTCAGCTTGAGGCCGTACTTCGCCTCCAGGGCGGCCTTGCGCTCGTACACGGCCTCCTTGCGGTAGCCGACGATGATCGCGGCCTCGGTCAGGCCGACCTCGGCGAAGTTGGCCAGGGTCAGGTCCAGGACGGTGGGTCCGTCCGGCTCACCCGCGGGCCCCACCGGCACCAGAGCCTTGGGCAGGGTGTCGGTGTAGGGGCGCAGGCGCCGTCCGGCGCCGGCCGCCAGCACGAGGCCGATCATGCGGGTTCTCCTTCATCGTGTACGGCGGGTGCGCCGCTCTTGTGAGCGGTCACCCAGAAACGGATGCTCTCGACGAGCACCACCAGGGCCACGTACCCGGCGAGGGCCGTGAGCGCGACCTTGAACTGTGTCGCGGCGAGCAGCGCGGCCAGGACGGTGACCAGCAGCGTCCGGCCTTCGTGCCCCGCGATCGCGCGCACCAGCCAGGACGGCGGCGCGCCGGCGTCACCGCGGATGCGGTACACCGTGTCGTAGTGATGGTAGGCGACGGCCGCCACCAGTCCGAAAGCCGCCGGAAGCACCCCGTTCACCCGGGATTCGGCGGCCAGCACCAGGACGGTGCCGTATTCGGCGGCCCGGAACACGGGCGGGACCAGCCAGTCGAGGGCGCCCTTGAGGGGGCGCGCGACCGCTATGACGGATGTCACCGTGTACAGGAGCGCGCACAGGACGGTCTGCCATCCGGCGCCCCACAGCAGGGCCGAGCCCACGACGAGGACGCCGCCCGCGAGGGCGGTGACGGCGGCCGGGGCGCGCAGGGGGCCGCGGACGGCCCGCAGCACCGCTTCGGTCAGGGGGCCGCTGTCGGCGAGGTCGGCCAGGGCCTTGGCCGCGCGATCGGTGCGCCGGGCCTTGCGGGTGAGGGAGCGCAGGACGCGCCCGGCGGTGGTGTAGGTCGCCGCGAAGGCGCAGCCGACGAGCAGGGCGTAGAAGGTGATGCGCGGCGTGGTGGCCGCCGTCAGGACCGCGATCATGGCCCAGCGCTCGCCGATCGGCAGGACGATCATGCGGCGCACCCACACCGTCCAGCCGACGCTGTCGAGTCGGTCGGAGAGGGCGGCGGTGGGGCTGGTGTTGGCGGTCGCGTCGTGGTTGGCCTCGTTGAAGGCGAAGTCCACCACGTGCCGGCAGGTCTGCAGGACCATGGCGCCGAGCGCGAGCGCCCACACGTCGTCGCCGCCGCGGGCCGCGCCGAGCGCGAGCCCCGCGTAGTAGGCGTACTCCTTGGCGCGGTCGAAGGTGGCGTCCAGCCAAGCCCCGAGCGTCGAGTACTGCAGCGAGTAGCGGGCCAGCTGCCCGTCGGTGCAGTCGAGGACGAAGGAGACGATCAGCAGGACGCCCGCCGCGACGTAGCCGGGGCGTGTGCCGGTCGCCGCGCAGCCGGCCGCGATCAGCGCGGTGACCAGCGACGCGGTGGTGACCTGGTTGGGGGTCAGGCCGCGGCGGGCGCACCAGCGGGCGATGTACCGCGAGTACGGGCTGATGAAGTGGGTGGTGAAGAAGCCGTCGCGGGCCTTGACCGCGCTCCGCAGCCGCACGGCCTCGTCGTCCACGGCCGCGACCGCCTGGCGGGCCTCGTTGCGGGCCTGCGGGTCGGCGGGGACGGTGGCGACCAGCGTGCCGAGGTCGGGGCGGTGCACCGGGACGTCGTCGGTGTCGAGCGCCTCGGCCAGGGTGCCGGCGAGCGGGGCGGCCTCCGCGCCGCCGGGGGCGGCGGAGTGCTCGCGGGCCAGGGCCCGGGTCAGTGCCTGCCGGGCGTCCGACCGCACGGCGACGGCGCCGGGTACGGCGGCGGCCGGGAAGCGGGGGTCGGTCAGAGCGAGCCGCAGCGCGTGCTGGTGCCCCACGAAGCCGGCGTCCACGATCGCGACCCGCTGGTCGGCCGGCACGGCGGCGAGGAGCGTCTCGGCGTCACCGGCGCCGGCGGCGACCCGCACGTCGAAGCCGAGGGCCCGCAGATCGCTTTCGAGCGACGATCCGGGGACCGGCTGACCGGTGAGGATGGCGGTCGACAGACGAACTCACTCCCTGTGGCCCGACGCGTACGGACGCCGGTCATGTGTGCGGTGGGACACCCGGGGCGGGGCCGGGCCGGGCGGCATGTCGCAGGAGGGTATCCGATGACCGGAAGCCGGTGTTCACCGGCCGTTCACGGGCCGATCAACCCGTCCGAAGTGCTGCCGCCGCGATCATCATGGGAGATCGGACGGGCCCGCCACAAACCGTGGAGCCGAGGTCACCACATTCACGACATCCCGGCCACGCGCACCGCGACGGACCGCGACGGACCGCACATCCGCGGGAACCTTCCGTGTCCGGACCCGCCGCGGCGGGCGGCAGGCCCACCGGGCCGGAATAGGCTGAGGGGTCTCGCCGTGGCCGGTGGCGGGCGGGTCGCCGAGGCGGGCGGGGGGCCGACACGCCGGAGGTCGCGGGCGGTCGCGGCAGGACATGCGAGAAGTGACGAAGTGCCGGGAGTGCCGGATTCGTGCGGCAGACTTGGGGCTGGACAACCGATGCGAAGGATGGGCATGCCGATCACACCTGCCACCGCGAAGAGCCGTTCCCAGAACGGCAGCGGCGAGGTCATCTTGCTGGAGCTCGTCGACGAGAACGGGACCACGATCGGCACCGCGGAGAAGCTCGCCGCCCATCAGCCGCCGGGGCGGCTGCACCGGGCGTTCTCGGTGTTCCTCTTCGACGAGCGCGGGCGGCTGCTGCTCCAGCAGCGGGCGCTCGGCAAGTACCACTCCCCCGGTGTCTGGTCGAACACCTGCTGCGGGCACCCGTACCCGGGCGAGGCCCCGTTCGCGGCGGCGGCCCGGCGGACGTACGAGGAGCTGGGGATCTCCCCGTCGCTGCTGGCCGAGGCGGGCACGGTCCGCTACAACCACCCCGATCCGGCCTCGGGCCTGGTGGAGCAGGAGTACAACCACCTGTTCGTGGGGCTGGTGCAGGCCCCCCTGCGGCCGGACCCGCAGGAGGTCGGGGCCACGGCCTTCGTGACCGTCGAGGAGCTGACGGAGCGGCACGCGAAGGACACGTTCTCGTCGTGGTTCATGACGGTGCTGGACGCGGCGCGCCCGGCCGCCCGGGAGCTGACCGGCGCCTCCGCGGGCTGGTGACCCGAAGGCCACCGCGCCTCACCCCCCGGACCGCCGCGCGGCACCCCGGCTCACACGAGGCCGGGGTGCTTCAGCGGCAGGGCGGCCCAGACCACCTTGCCGCCGCTGGCCGTGTGCTCGACGTCGCACACCCCGCCCGCCTCCCGGGTGACCTCCCGGACCAGGAGCAGGCCGCGGCCGCCGGTGCGCCCGTGGTCCGCCTCCAACGCGCTGGGGCGGTAGGGGTGCTCGTCCTCCACCGCCAGCCGCACCCACTCCGGGCCGACGGCGACCTCCACGGCGAGCGTCGGCGACAGCAGCGCCGCGTGCCGCACGGCGTTGGTGGCCAGTTCCGACACGATCAGCAGCAGTGCCTGCACGGTGTCGTCCGAGACGGGCACGCCCTGCCGGGCGAGCAGGTCCCGGACGGCGTGCCGCGCCTGCGGCACCGAGGCATCCACGGCGGCGGCGGTGAACCGCCACACGCCCTCGTACGGCAGCGGTTGCGGGGTTCTGAGGCCCTCCGGCCCGGTCCCGCCGCTCTCAGGGCGCGGGCCGGACCCCCGCCCTCGGTCGTCCATCGTCCGGTCGCCACCCTCGCGCTCGATTGTCACCACACGTCGAGTGTTGGTAACGCGCTGGTCCGTACCGCATGACTGAACAGAAGTCAGCCGGTATCGACGGCTTCGGACCGCTCACGCGGAACAACGGACGGATGGTCGACCGGTTCTGACCGACCTCGCGGCGACTTCGGAACTCTTCGGGTTGTACGGGTTCGGCGTCCACCGCCCGGCCGCGCCCCTCCTCCGCCCCCTCCCCCGGTGCCGGGCCCTCCTTGATCGCAGGTCCGCGGGGTGCCGATAGCATCCGGCGCATGGAGCCCCAGCTGCTGCACCGCGTCGAGGACGGGGTCGCCACCGTCGTCATCCACCACCCCGAGAAGCGGAACGCCATGACCGCCGCCATGTGGGAGGCGCTGCCGCCGCTGCTGGACAAGCTGGCGGCCGACCCGTCGGTCCGGGTGCTGGTGCTCAGGGGCGAGGGCGGGACCTTCTGCGCGGGCGCCGACATCTCCTCCCTCGTCGAGTCGCCCGAGGCGGCGCAGCATCTGGCCGTGCTGGCCGAGGAGGCGCTCGCCTCGTTCCCCAAGCCGACCCTCGCGGCGGTCCACGGGCACTGCGTGGGCGGCGGGGTGCAGCTCGCGGCGGCGTGCGATCTGCGGTTCGCCGAGGAGGGCGCGCTGTTCGGGGTGACGCCCGCGAGGCTGGGGATCGTCTATCCGGCCGTCTCCACCCGCCGGCTGGCCTCCCTGGTGGGTCCCGGAGCCACCAAGTACCTGCTGTTCTCGGCCGAGTTGATCGGTGCCGAGCGGGCCCTGCGGACCGGGCTGCTGGAGGAGGTGCTGCCCGCGGGCGAACTCGACCGGCGGGTGGCGGAGTTCACGCGCGTCCTCGCCTCCCGCTCGCGACTCACCCAGGCCGCCGCCAAGGACTTCGCGAACGGCCGCGTCGACCGTGACGCCTACTGGGTCGCGCGCGCACGCGGCAGCCGCGACACCGCGGAGGGCGTCAGCGCCTTCCTGGAGCGCAGGAAGCCGCACTTCACCTGGCCCGAGGCCTGAGATCCCCTTCTCGGCGCGGGCGGGCCCGCACCCTGGTTCCTTGACGTACCAACCAGTCGGTAGCCTGCGGGCATGACCACTCCTCTGCCGGAGCGCGCCGGGCGGCGCTGCCACAACATGATCAACCCGCTGCACTCGACGCACTACTTCTCACCGGATCTGGTACGCGAACTGACGGCCGTGGGGATCGCAGACCAGCGGGCCGCCTACTTCGCGGTGCGGTCCGCCGCGCTGGGGCCGGTGGGCGCGGGGGCGGTGACGGCCACGTTCTACAACTTCTCACCCGAGCTGGTGGCACGCCATGTGCCCGCCGTGTGGGAGGCGGCCACCCCCGACACGGTGCTCGCGGCTCGCCTGCGCGCCGTGGACACGACGCTCAGGCGGCTGCTCGGCGAGGAGACCCTCGCATCCAAGGAGATGGCCGAGGCGGCGGAGCTCGCGCTGCGCGCGTGCGAGGCCTGCACTCCGTACGCGCGCCCCCTGTACGCCGCGCACGCCGCTCTGCCCGTACCCGAGGAGCCGCATCTCGCCTACTGGCACGCGGCGACCCTGCTGCGCGAGCACCGCGGCGACGGCCACCTGGCGGTCCTGCTCGGCGCGGAACTCGACCCGGTGGAGGCCTTGGTGAGCCACAGCGCCACGGGCAAGGGCATGGCCCCCACCTGGGCGCTCTCCACCCGCGGCTGGAGCAGGCAGGACTGGGACGCGGCCACCGGGCGACTGCGTGAGCGCGGACTGGTCGACGCCGAGGGCGAACTGACCGAGACGGGCACCGCGCTGCGCCGGACGATGGAGACCGAGACCGACCGGCTCGACCGCGCCCCGTACGAACACCTGGGCGCCGCGGGCGTCGAGCGGCTCACCGAACTGGCGGGCGGGCTGCTGGCCAAGGCGTTCGCGGCCGGCGCCTTCCCGGAGGGCATGATCGGCAAGGGCTGAGGCGGCGGGACCCCGCCCTGCCCCGGCGGCGGGGACCTCCCCGCCCCGCCCGACACGCCGTCAGGGTGACATGCGCCGCTCCGAGCGGCACGTACGGTGCGCATGCCCCCGCCCTGATCCCCTCCCGCCGGTGCGACCTGCCACAATTGCCGCGCAACCTCAGTGGAGAAGGCGGTACGGGATCGTGACGACACCCCTCGTAGGGTCCATCGAAGGCAGGATCGCCGAGGAGCTCGGCGTACGGGAGCGGCAGGTGAAGGCCGCGGTCGAGCTGCTGGACGGCGGCTCCACGGTGCCCTTCATCGCCCGCTACCGCAAGGAAGCGACCGAGATGCTCGACGACGCGCAGCTGCGCACGCTCGAGGAGCGGCTTCGCTATCTGCGGGAGCTGGAGGAACGCCGCACGGCGATCCTGGAGTCGGTGCGCGAGCAGGGCAAGCTCACCGAGGAGCTCGAGGCCCGGATCCGGGGCGCGGAGACCAAGGCGCGCCTGGAGGACATCTACCTTCCGTTCAAGCCGAAGCGGCGCACGAAGGCGCAGATCGCCCGCGAGGCGGGCCTGGAGCCGCTGGCCGAGGGGCTGCTCGGCGACCCGTCCGTGGAGCCGCTCGCCGCGGCGGCCGCGTTCGTGGACGCGGACAAGGGGGTGGCCGACCCGCAGGCGGCGCTGGACGGCGCGCGGGCGATCCTGGCCGAGCGGTTCTCGGAGGACGCCGACCTGATCGGTGAGCTGCGCGAGCGGATGTGGGGGCGCGGGCGCCTGGCCGCCAAGGTCCGCGAGGGCAAGGAGGAGGCGGGCGCCAAGTTCGCCGACTACTTCGACTTCGCCGAGCCGTTCACCGCGCTGCCCTCCCACCGGGTCCTCGCCATGCTGCGCGGGGAGAAGGAGGAGGTGCTCGACCTCGTCCTGGAGCCGGAGGAGGCGACGGACGGCCCGTCCTCGTACGAGGGGATCGTGGCGCACCGCTTCCGGATCGCGGATCGCGGGCGCCCGGGCGACAAGTGGCTGGCCGACACGGTCCGCTGGGCCTGGCGCACCCGCATCCTGGTGCACCTCGGCATCGACGTGCGGCTGCGGCTGCGGACGGCCGCGGAGGACGAGGCGGTGTCCGTCTTCGCGGCGAACCTGCGCGACCTGCTGCTCGCCGCGCCGGCCGGTACCCGCGCGACGCTGGGCCTGGACCCCGGGTTCCGCACCGGTGTGAAGGTCGCCGTGGTGGACGCGACCGGCAAGGTGGTGGCGACGGACGTCATCCACCCCCATGTACCGGCCAACAAGTGGGACGAGGCCATCGCGAAGCTGGCGCGGCTGGCCGAGGAGCACGCCGTCGAACTGGTCGCGATCGGCAACGGCACGGCGTCCCGGGAGACCGACAAGCTCGCCGGTGAACTGATCACCAGGCATCCGGAGCTGAAGCTCACCAAGGTGATGGTGTCGGAGGCGGGCGCCTCGGTGTACTCGGCCTCCGCCTTCGCCTCGCAGGAGCTGCCGGACATGGACGTGTCGCTGCGCGGCGCGGTCTCCATCGCCCGCCGCCTGCAGGACCCGCTGGCCGAACTGGTGAAGATCGACCCGAAGTCCATCGGTGTCGGCCAGTACCAGCACGACCTGTCCGAGGTGAAGCTGTCGCGGTCGCTGGACGCGGTCGTGGAGGACTGTGTGAACGGCGTGGGCGTGGACGTCAACACCGCGTCGGCCCCGCTGCTCTCCCGGGTCTCCGGCATCTCCTCGGGCCTCGCGGAGAACATCGTGTCGCACCGCGACGCCAACGGCCCGTTCCTGTCGCGCTCGCAGCTGAAGAACGTGGCGCGGCTGGGTCCCAAGGCGTACGAGCAGTGCGCGGGCTTCCTGCGGATCCGGGGCGGCGACGATCCGCTGGACGCCTCCAGCGTGCACCCGGAGGCGTACCCGGTCGTGCGGCGCATGGTGAAGACGGTGGGTCAGGAGGTGGCCTCGCTGATCGGGAACACGTCGGTGCTGCGCTCGCTGAGGCCGACCGACTTCGTGGACGACACGTTCGGTCTGCCGACGGTGAGCGACATCCTCAAGGAGCTGGAGAAGCCGGGGCGCGACCCGCGTCCGGCGTTCAAGACGGCCACGTTCAAGGAGGGCGTCGAGAAGATCACCGACCTGTCCCGGGGGATGGTCCTCGAAGGGGTCGTGACGAACGTCGCCGCGTTCGGGGCGTTCGTGGACATCGGCGTCCACCAGGACGGCCTGGTGCATGTCTCCGCGATGTCGAAGACGTTCGTCAAGGACCCGCGTGACGTGGTCAAGCCGGGTGACATCGTCAAGGTGAAGGTGCTGGACGTCGACATCCCGCGCAAGCGGATCTCGCTGACGCTGCGGCTGGAGGACGAGGCCGCTGAGCAGCAGGGTGGCGACGGACGCCGGCAGCGCGGGGGCGGCGGGCGTCCTCCGCAGCAGCGCCAGGCCCGGCAGGGCGGCGCCTCCCGTCAGGCGCCGCCCCCGGCGAACAGCGCGATGGCCGACGCCCTGCGCCGCGCGGGCCTCCTGAACACGGACAAGGGCCGCAACTGACCCTTCCCGCGCCCCGAAAGGGGCGCGGGGAACCGCGCAGAACCACGACGCACGGGCCACTCGTCAACACGCCGGTCGCGCCATGGACCAGGGGCGCGGGGAACTGCGCAAAAAACACCCACCCACCCGCACCCGACAACGCACCGCAAGCACCCATAAAGGGGCGCGGGGAACTGCGCGAGATCACCCACCCACCCGCACCCAGCCACGCACCCCAGGCACCACAAACAGGGGCGCGGGGAACCGCGCAGAACCACCCCGCCCCCACGGAGCGCCTAGCGTTCGAGCACCTTGCCCGCCGCGACCTCGATCCGCCGCGTCACATGGACCGCGTCCAGCATCCGGCGGTCGTGCGTGACCAGCAGCAGCGTGCCCTCGTAGCTGTCCAGCGCCCCTTCCAACTGCTCGATGGCCGGAAGGTCGAGATGGTTGGTCGGCTCGTCCAGCACCAGCAGGTTGACGCCCCGCCCCTGCAGCAGCGCGAGCGCGGCCCGGGTCCGCTCCCCCGGCGACAGTGTGGCCGCCGGCCTCAGGACATGCTCGGACTTCAGCCCGAACTTGGCCAGCAGGGTGCGGACGTCGACCGGTTCCACGTCCGGCACGGCCGCGCGGAACGCGTCGAGCAGCGACGCCTCGCCGTGGAAGACCGCGCGTGCCTGGTCGACCTCGCCGACCAGCACCCCCGAGCCGAGGACGGCCTGCCCCGCGTCCAGGGGCACCCGGCCCAGCAGCGCGCCGAGCAGGGTCGACTTGCCCGCCCCGTTGGCGCCCGTGACGGCCACCCGGTCCGCCCAGTCCAGTTGCAGGGAGACCGGACCGAAGTGGAAGTCGCCGCGGCGCACCTCGGCGTCGCGGAGGGTGGCGACGACCGCGCCGGACCGCGGCGCCGCCGCGATCTCCATGCGCAGTTCCCACTCCTTGCGGGGCTCCTCCACGACCTCCAGGCGCTCGATCATGCGCTGGGTCTGGCGGGCCTTGGCGGCCTGCTTCTCGCTGGAGTCGCTGCGGAACTTGCGGCCGATCTTGTCGTTGTCGTCGCCCGCCTTGCGCCGCGCGTTCTTCACGCCCTTGTCCATCCAGGAGCGCTGCATCCGGGCCCGGTCGTGGAGCGCGGACCTCTTGTCGGCGTACTCCTCGTAGTCCTCGCGGGCGTGCCGGCGGGCGGTGTCCCGTTCCTCCAGGTAGGCGTCGTACCCACCGCCGTACAGGTTGATCTGCCGTTGTGCCAGGTCGAGTTCGAGGACCTTGGTGACGGTGCGGGTGAGGAACTCCCGGTCATGGCTGACGACCACGGTGCCGGCGCGCAGGCCGCCGACGAAGTGTTCCAGTCGTTCCAGGCCGTCCAGGTCGAGGTCGTTGGTCGGCTCGTCCAGCAGGAAGACGTCGTAGCGGGACAGCAGCAGCGAGGCGAGGCCCGCGCGGGCCGCCTGCCCACCGGAGAGCGAGGTCATGGGCTGGTCCAGGCCGACACCGAGGCCGAGCGACCCGGCGACCTCCTCGGCGCGCTCGTCCAGGTCGGCGCCGCCGAGCCCGAGCCAGCGCTCCAGACTGATCGCGTACGCGTCATCGGCGCCCGGCGCGCCGTCGACGAGCCCCTGGGTCGCCTCGTCCATCAGGCGCTGGGCCTCGGCGACCCCCGTGCGGCGGGCCAGGAACTCCCGTACCGACTCGCCCGGCCGGCGGTCCGGCTCCTGGGGCAGATGGCCGACGGTCGCGGTGGGCGGGGACAGCCGCAGCTCGCCCTGCTCCGGGGGGAGCAGTCCGGCGAGCAACCGGAGCAGGGTGGACTTGCCCGCGCCGTTGGCTCCGACGAGTCCGATCACGTCCCCGGGGGCGACCACGAGGTCGAGCCCGGCGAAGAGCGAGCGGTCGCCGTGGGCGGCGGCGAGGTTCTTGGCGACGAGGGTGGCAGTCATGAGACCGCCGATTTTAGTGCCGCGGCGGGCGGCGTTCGCGCCGCCGGTGCGGTGGACGCCCGGGCCCTCGTCCATGACGGCCGGATGGCGATCGTGTGACAGCAGGCGCCATGGACACATCCAGTGGCATGAGGTCTGAATAGGGTCCGCACAGACCGACCGAACCGAACCGACCGAACAGACCTGACGGACCTAGGACTTGGAGCTTCAGTGCACCGCAGACTCATCGTCCCGGGCACCCTGGCGGCGGCCCTGCTGCTGGCGGTCCCGGCGTCGGCCACCGACTTCCAGCCCGGCGCTCCCGGTATCGGCGACTCCTACTACCCGGACTACGGCAACGGCGGCTACGACGTCTCGCACTACGACCTCAGGCTCACCTACCAGCCTCGCACCGACGAGCTCCAGGGCACGGCCACCGTGCTGGCCGCCGCCACCCAGAACCTGTCCCGCTTCGACCTGGACTTCCTGCTCGACGTGAGCGAGGTCCGGGTGAACGGCGCGCCGGCCTCGTTCACCACGTCGGGTGTGCACGAACTGCAGATCACGCCCGCCACGCCGCTGCCGAAGGGGACGCCGCTGACCGTCGTGGTCCGCTACCGCGGGGTGCCGTCCTCGAAGAGCGCGTACGGCTTCACCACCTGGCACCGCACCCCGGACGGCGCGGTGGCGGCGGACGAGCCCGAGTCGGCCTGGTGGTGGTTCCCCAGTAATGACCACCCGCTGGACAAGGCGACGTACGACGTGTCGGTGGCCGTTCCCGACGGCACTCAGGCGATCTCCAACGGCACCCTGCAGTCGACGACCTCGGCGCTCGGCTGGACCCGCTACAACTGGCGGTCCACCAAGCCCCAGGCGACCTATCTGGCCACGCTGGCGATCGGGAAGTTCGACATCACCACCCAGAGGACCGCGGCCGGGGTGCCCGTGATCAACGCCTACAGCAGGGACCTGGGCGTGAACGACGGCGCCGCGCGGGCGAGCGTGGAGCGGACCGGGGAGCTGGTCGACTGGCTGACCGGCTACTTCGGGCCGTACCCCTTCGACTCGGTGGGCGGATACGTCCCGAACACGACCACCGGGTACGCGCTGGAGACCCAGACCCGCGTCTACTACAGCCCCAGGCAGTTCGCGAACGGCGCCAACACCTCGGTCGTCGTCCACGAGCTGGCGCACCAGTGGTACGGCGACGACGTGTCGCTGAAGGGCTGGAAGGACATCTGGATCAACGAGGGCTTCGCCCGGTACGCGCAGTGGCTGTGGTCCGAGCACGAGGGCGAGGGCACGACGCGGGAGCTCGCGGACTGGGTGTACGCCTCGCACCCGGCCGACGACGCCTTCTGGACGGTGGCGCCCGGCGATCCCGGTGCCGAGGGCCAGTTCGACGCCGCCGTCTACGACCGGGGCGCGCTCGCCATCCAGGCGCTGCGCGACACGGTCGGCGACGACGCGTTCTTCGCCATCCTCAAGGGCTGGCCGAGCACGCACGCCTACGGCAACGCGTCGGTGGCTGACTTCCGGACGTACGCGGAGAAGGTGTCGGGCAAGCCGCTGGCCTCCCTCTTCGACACCTGGCTGTTCCAGCCGTCCAAGCCCGCGACGGCGGCGGCGCGCGGCGCGGCCCTCGTCCCGGGGGCGAAGGCCGCCGTGCCACCGAAGTCGTGGGCGCGCATCGAGGCGACGAACGACGTCCACGCGGACTGACGTCCGCCCGGCCCGACCGGCGCGGGCGGCGAACGACGGAGTCCGGACCGGGTCGCACCCGGTCCGGACTCCGCGCGGGCGGCGGGCACCGCCCGCCGACGCGCTGGGGCGCTACTTCGTGGGCTCGGACGACTGCCCGGCGGCCTCGGCGATCCTGCCGCGCAGCGCGAACCAGCCGCCGACGAGCAGCGCGCCGACCACCGGCACGAGCATCAGCGTCTTGCGGCCGACCTCGGGGTCGTTCCACATCAGGCCGAGCACCGCGATCAGGAAGACGATGGTGGCGATCTCCGTGACGGGGCTGCCCCACAGCTTGAAGGACGGCCGGGTCAGCAGGCCCTCCTTGGAGCGACGCACGAAGACCAGGTGGCAGATCATGATGATCACCCAGGTGCTGATGATGCCGAGGGACGCGACGTTCAGCACGATCTCGAAGGCCTGGCTCGGCACCAGGTAGTTCAGCACGACACCGGCCACGCACACGCCGCAGGTCAGCAGGATGCCGCCGTAGGGCACCTGGCTGCGGTTCATGCGCGCCGTGAACCTGGGCGCGGAGCCCGCGACGGCCATGGAGCGCAGGATGCGGCCGGTGGAGTAGAGGCCGGAGTTCAGCGAGGACATCGCGGCGGTCAGGACGACCAGGTTCATCACGTCGCCGGCGCCCTGGACACCGATCTTCGACAGCACGGTGACGAAGGGGCTCTGACCCTCGGCGTACACCGAGCTCGGCAGCAGCAGGGCCAGCAGCACCACGGAGCCGACGTAGAACAGACCCACGCGCCACATGATCGAGTTCACCGCGCGCGGGACGACCTTCTCCGGCTCGGCCGTCTCGCCGGCGGCGACACCGACCAGCTCCAGGGCGGCGTAGGCGAAGATCACGCCCTGCATCACCAGGACGACGGGGAGCACACCGTGCGGCAGGATCCCGCCGTGGTCGGTGATCATGTGGAGGCCGGGCGTGCTGCCGCCCACCTTGTGCTGGGTGGCCAGCAGGAAGATGCCGACGAGCATGAAGGCCACCAGGGTGGCGACCTTGATGATCGCGAACCAGAACTCCATCTCGCCGAAGATCTTCACCGAGATCAGGTTCACGGCGAGGACGACCGCGAGGGCCACGAGGGCCAGCACCCACTGCGGGATGGAGGTGAAGAAGCTCCAGTAGTGCGTGTACAGCGCGATCGCCGTGATGTCGGCGATGCCGGTGGTCGACCAGTTCAGGAAGTACATCCAGCCGGCGACGTACGCGCCCTTCTCGCCCAGGAACTCGCGGGCGTAGGACACGAAGGACCCGGAGGACGGCCGGTACAGGACCAGCTCGCCCAGCGCGCGGACGACGAAGAAGGCGAAGATGCCGCAGATCAGGTAGGCGACCGCCAAGGCGGGACCGGCGTTGTGCAGCCGTCCGCCCGCGCCGAGGAAGAGACCGGTGCCGATGGCTCCACCGATCGCGATCATGTTGACATGGCGGGGCTTGAGGGCCTTGCTGTACCCGGCGTCGCCCGCGTCCGCGGGCGTCGCGGCGGCATCGTCGCGCGATGCGACCGCGACCGTGTTCACGGCGTCCTTGCTCAAGAGTGGATCTACTTCCCTGGTGCGCCCGTGCGCGGGGGTGTCGCACGGCCTGACGGACAGGTATCGGTCCTGTCCACGCGCTGACGCGGTACAGACCAAGGAGCCACCTTCCCTGAGAGATCACACCTACGCGGTGGCGCACGTCACAGAGCGGCTCTTCTCACATGATCGACGCCCGGAAATCCGCGACTCGCCGCACCGCCTTCACCCGTTCTCCACCTGGCCGTGCTGGGCCCCGGGCGGGTCGGCGGCGCTGGGCACAGCGGTGGTGTGACAGCGATACTGCTCCACATGACGACCGAGACCGAGGAGCCGACGCTCACCGTCGACGAACTGGCCGCGCGCGCCGGTGTCACGGTGCGCACCGTGCGGTTCTACACCGCCAAGGGGCTGCTTCCGCCGCCCGCGATCGGACCCCGGCGGGTCGGGCGGTACGGCCCCGGGCATCTCGCCCGGCTGGAGCTGATCGAGGAGCTGCAGCACCAGGGCATGACACTGGCCGGGATCGAACGGTATCTGCACCAGCTGCCGGCCGGCCTGAGCGCCCGCGATCTCGCGATCCACCGTGCCGTCGTGGCGTCCTGGGCGCCGGACGCGGTGGAGACGATGACGCCGGCGGAGCTGGAGCGGCGTGCGGGGCGGCCCCTGGGTGCCCCGGAGCTGGAGCGGCTCGCGGCGATGAGCGTGGCCGTGGCGGACGGGGCCGGGGCCTACCGCGTGGACCCGGGGCTGCTGCGCCTGGGGGTCCGGCTGCTCGACGTTCCGCTGGAACTGGAGACGATCCTCGCCGCGCGCGGCGTCCTCGTGGAGCACTCGCGCGCGGTGGCGCAGGAGCTGTCCCGGATGTTCCGCGACGAGGTGGCGGAGAGGGACTCCACGGATGTGAAGTCCCTCTCCGCGCACATGCACCCGCTGGTGGTCCAGGCGCTGCTCACCGCGTTCCAGCGCTCCCTGAAGGAGGAGCTGCGCACCTGGCTGCCGGACACGGGACCCGCGCGGGGCTGACCCCCGGCGGGTCCCGCACCGGACTCAGCGGGCGTCGGCGAACCGCTCGCCCTTCTCCGCCTTCTCCACCAGCAGCGCCGGCGGCGTGAAACGCTCGCCGTAGCGCTCGGCGAGTTCGCGGGAGCGGGCCACGAAGCCGGGCAGGCCGCCCTCGTAGCCGTTGATGTACTGCAGGATGCCGCCGGTCCACCCGGGGAAGCCGATACCGAGGATCGAGCCGATGTTGGCGTCGGCGACGGAGGTCAGCACGCCTTCCTCCAGGAGCCGGACGGTGTCCAGTGCCTCGGAGAACAGCATGCGCTCCTTCATGTCCTCGAACGGGATCTCCTGTCCCGCCTTGGTGAAGTGCTCGCGCAGCCCCGGCCAGATCCTGCCGCGCTTCCCGTCCTCGCCGTACTCGTAGAAGCCCGCTCCGCCGCTGCGGCCGGGGCGGCCGAACTCGTCCACCATCGCGTCGATGACGGCCTCGGCCGGGTGCGGCGTGTAGGTGCCGCCCGCCTCCTCGACGGCCCGCCTCGACTCGTTGCGGATCTTGCGCGGCAGGGTGAGGGTCAGCTCGTCCATCAGGGACAGCACCTTGGCCGGGTAGCCGGCCTGGGCGGCGGCCTGCTCGATGGAGGCGGGCTCGATGCCCTCGCCGACCATCGCGACGCCCTCGTTGATGAAGTGGCCGATGACACGGGAGGTGAAGAAGCCGCGCGAGTCGTTGACGACGATCGGGGTCTTGTTGATCTGCCGCACCAGGTCGAAGGCGCGCGCCAGCGCCTCGTCCCCGGTCCGCTCGCCCCTGATGATCTCCACCAGCGGCATCTTGTCGACGGGCGAGAAGAAGTGCAGCCCGATGAAGTCCGACCGGCGCTCCACGCCCTCGGCGAGCGCGGTGATCGGCAGCGTCGAGGTGTTCGAGCACAGCAGCGCGTCGGGGGCGACGACGTGCTCGATCTCCTGGAACACCTTGTGCTTGAGCGTGGTGTCCTCGAACACGGCCTCGATGACGGCGTCGCAGCCCGCGAGGTCGGCGGCGTCACCGGTGGGCGTGATCAGGGCGAGGAGGGCGTCCGCCTTCTCCTGGGTCGTACGGCCCTTCGCCACCGCCTTGGCGCACAGCTTCTCGGAGTAGCTCTTCCCCTTGGCGGCGGCCTGCGCCGAGACGTCCTTGAGGACGACCTCGATGCCCGCGCGGGCGCACGAGTAGGCGATGCCCGCGCCCATCATGCCCGCGCCGAGCACGGCGACCTTGGTGACCTTGCGGGGCTCGACCCCCTGCGGGCGGTTGGCTCCGGAGTTGACCGCCTGGAGGTCGAAGAAGAACGCCTGGATCATGTTCTTCGAGGTCTGGCCGGCCGCCAGCTCCACGAAGTAGCGGGCCTCGATGACCTGGGCGGTCTCGAAGTCCACCTGGGAGCCCTCGACGGCCGCCGCGAGGATGTTGCGCGGGGCCGGGTAGGGGGCGCCGTTCAGCTGCTTCTTGAGGCTGGCGGGGAACGCGGGCAGGTTGGCCGCGAACTTCGGGTTGGACGGCGTGCCGCCCGGGATCCGGTAGCCCGGCTTGTCCCAGGGCTGCTGGGACTCGGGGTTGGCGTCGATGAAGGCGCGGGCCTTGGCGAGCAGTTCCTCGGGGGTGGCGGCGACGTCGTGGACCAGGCCGTTCTCCTGGGCGCGCCGCGCGTTGTACTGGGTGCCCTGGAGGAGGACCTTCAGCAGGGCGTCGGCGATGCCCAGCAGGCGGACGGTGCGGACCACTCCGCCGCCGCCGGGGAGCAGACCGAGGGTGACCTCGGGGCAGCCGATCTTGGTGCCGGAGGTGTCGAGGGCGACGCGGTGGTGGCAGGCGAGCGCGAGTTCGAAGCCGCCGCCGAGGGCGGCGCCGTTGATGGCCGCGACGACCGGCTTGCCGAGGGTCTCGATGCGGCGCAGGTCGCGCTTGATCGCGAGGCCGCCGTCGAGCAGCTCCTGGGCGGTGTCCGGGGTGACCCGGATGAGGTCGCGCAGGTCGCCGCCCGCGAAGAAGGTCTTCTTGGCGGAGGTGAGGATGACGCCGCGGATCGCGTCCTTCTCGGCCTCGAGCCGGTCGGCGGTGGCGGCGAGGGAGGCGCGGAACGCCGCGTTCATGGTGTTCGCGGACTGGTTCGGGTCGTCCAGGACGAGGGTGACGATCCCGGTGTCGTCCTGCTCCCAGCGGATGGTGGTGGACTCAGTGCTCATCAGGGGTGCTCCGTATGATCCGTGCGATCCGTCGGGGGAGGTCAGACGCGTTCGATGACGGTGGCGATACCCATGCCGCCGCCCACGCACAGCGTGGCCAGCCCGTACCGCTTGTCCTGCCGCTCCAGCTCGTCGACGAGCGTGCCCAGGATCATCGCCCCGGTCGCGCCGAGCGGGTGTCCCAGGGCGATGGCGCCGCCGTTGACGTTGACCTTGTCCAGCGAGAGGCCCATGTCCTTGACGAAGCGGAGCACGACGGCGGCGAACGCCTCGTTGATCTCCACCAGGTCGATGTCGTCGATGGTCAGGCCCGCCTTGGCGAGCGCCTTGCGGGTGGCGGGGGCGGGGCCGGTCAGCATGATGGTGGGCTCCGAACCGGACACGGCGGCCGAGACGATCCGGGCCCTCGGCCGCAGTCCGTAGCGCTCGCCGACCTCGCGGGAACCGATGGCGACGAGCGACGCGCCGTCCACGATGCCGGAGGAGTTGCCGGCGTGGTGGACGTGGTCGATCTGCTCGACCCAGTGGTACTTCTGCAGGGCCACCGCGTCGAAGCCGCCGAGCTCGCCGATGTCGGCGAACGACGGCTTCAGCCGGGCGAGCGAGTCGGCGGTGGTGCCCGGCCGGATGAACTCGTCGTGGTCCAGGACGACGAGCCCGCTGCGGTCCGTGACCGGGACCACGGACCCCTCGAAGCGGCCGTCCTTCACGGCGGCGGCGGCACGCTCCTGCGACAGCGCCGCGTACTCGTCCACGTCCCGGCGGGAGAAGCCCTCGATGGTGGCGATCAGGTCGGCGCCGATGCCCTGCGGCACGAAGTTCGTGTCCATGTTGGTCATCGGGTCGGCGAACCAGGCACCGCCGTCCGAGGCCATCGGCACCCGGGACATCGACTCCACGCCGCCCGCGAGGACCAGGTCCTCCCAACCGGAACGGACCTTCGCGGCGGCCATGTTGACGGCCTCCAGACCGGACGCACAGAACCGGTTCTCCTGGACGCCGGCGACGGTGTCGGGCAGGCCGGCGGCGATGGCGGCGATCCGGGCGATGTCGGAGCCCTGGTCGCCCACCGGGCCCACGACGCCGAGCACGATGTCGTCGATCGCGGCCGGGTCGAGGTCGGGGAACCGGCGCCGGACCTCGTGGATGAGTCCGACCACCAGGTCGATGGGCTTGGTGCCGTGGAGGGAGCCACTGGCCTTGCCGCGACCTCGCGGGGTGCGGATCGCGTCGTACACGTACGCTTCGGTGCTCACGGTTCAGCCTTTCGGGGAGGGTCAGCCGAGCAGGGAACGACCGATGATCTCCTTCATGATCTCGGTGGTCCCGCCGTAGATGGTCTGGATGCGGCCGTCGGTGAAGGCCCTGGCGACACGGTGCTCGGTCATGTATCCGTAGCCACCGTGCAGTTGCAGGCAGCGGTCCGCCACCCGCTTCTGCAGTTCGGTCGCCCACCACTTGGCCATGGAGGCGTGGACGGCGTCGAGCGCGCCGTCCGCGTGGTCGGCGATGCAGCGGTCGAGGAAGGCGCGGGTGACGGCGCACTCGGTGGCCATCTCCGCGATCTCGAAGCGTATGTGCTGGAGCCGGGCGAGCGGGCGCCCGAAGGCCTCCCGCTCCTTGACATACTCGGTGGTGATCTCCAGCAGGTGTTCGGCCGCGGTGATCCCGGCGACCGCGATGTTGAGCCGCTCCTGCGCGAGGTTGGTCATCAGGTGCCCGAAGGCGCCGTTCAGCTCGCCGAGCAGGTTCTCCTTCGGCACGCGGACGTCGTCGAAGAACAGCTCGGCCGTGTCCTGCGCCTTCTGGCCGATCTTGTCGAGGTTCTCGCCGCGCGCGAAGCCGGGCATGCCGCGCTCCACGACGAGCAGCGAGAGGCCGTGCGCCCCGCCCTCGGGGGTGGTGCGGGCCACCACGATCACGAGGTCGGCCAGGATGCCGTTGGAGATGAAGGTCTTGGATCCGTTGAGCAGCCAGTGGTCGCCCTGGTCCTCGGCGCGGGTCCTGATGCCCTGGAGGTCGGATCCGGCGCCGGGTTCGGTCATCGCGATGGCGGTGATCAGCGAGCCGTCGCAGAAGCCGGGCAGCCAGCGCCGCTTCTGCTCCTCGGTGGCGAGCGACGTCAGATACGGCCCGATGATGTCGTTGTGCAGCCCGATCGCGAGGCCGGACGCCCCGGCCCGGGTGAACTCCTCCACGAGGACGGCGCTGTAGCGGAAGTCCGCCGTGCCGCCACCGCCGTGCTCCTCGGGGACGGCGAGCCCGAGCAGCCCCTGCCGGCCCGCGGCCTGCCAGGCGGCACGGGAGACGATGCCGTCCTTCTCCCACTGCTCGTAGTGGGGCAGCACCTCCTTGGCCAGGAAGGCGCGTACCGTCTCGCGGAACGCCTCGTGCCCGTCGGTGTAGATCTGCCGTTTCATGCGGCCCGTCCCCTCATGTGCTCCCTCACGGGCCCTCCCCGGGCACGGCTCTGTCCTCGGCGTCCGTCGCGGCGGTCGTACCCGCTGCGGTGCCTGCGCCCGGGTCCGCTCCGGTGTCCCGGTGCGGCCGCAGGAGCGGTACCTCCCAGTCGAGCGCCACGTCCTCGGTGTCGGCGCCGGGCCGTGCCGGTCCGCGGCGCACCGCCACCGGGGTGGCCGAGAAGCGGGGCGCGGGTGCCGGCTGGGTGACGCCGCCGTGATCGGTGAAGGTGCCCCGGGCGGCCAGATGGGGGTGGGCGGGGGCCTCGCGCAGCGACAGGACGGGCGCGACGCAGGCGTCGGAGTCCTCGAACACGGCGGTCCACTCGTCGCGCGTCCGGGTCTTGAAGCGGACCGCGATCGCCTCGCGCAGCTCGTCCCAGCGGGCGAGGTCCGCGCGGGCCGGGATCTCGTCCGCGACGCCGAGCAGGGCCGTGAACTCGTCGTAGAACCGCTCCTCCAGCGCTCCCACGGCCATGTACCGTCCGTCGGCCGTCTCGTAGACGCCGTAGAAGGGGGAGCCGCCGTCGAGGAGGTTGGCGCCGCGGCGGTCCTGCCACCTGCCGGCCGCGAGCATGCCGTGGACCATCGAGGCCAGATGGGCGGTGCCGTCGACGATGGCCGCGTCCACGACCTGGCCCGCGCCCGTCGCGCGCGCGTGGTGCAGCGCGGCCAGGACGCCGACGACCAGGTAGAGCGAGCCTCCCGCGTAGTCGCCCAGGAGGTTGGCGGGGATCGCGGGCGGGGCGTCCGGGGCGCCGATCATGCCGAGCGCGCCGGTGACCGCGATGTAGGCGATGTCGTGTCCGGCGCGCGGGGCGAGCGGGCCGTCCTGGCCCCAGCCGGTCATCCGTCCGTAGACGAGCCGCGGATTGCGGGCGTGGCAGGCCTCGGGGCCGACGCCGAGGCGTTCGGCCACGCCGGGCCGGTAACCCTCGATCAGGATGTCGGCGCGTTCGGCCAGGTCCAGGACGCGGGCGCGGCCGTCCTCGGACTTCAGGTCGAGGACGACCGAGCGCTTGTTGCGGTTGGTGACGTCCAGGGCCGGGTCGATGCCCAGCGCCGCACCGCCGGGGCGGTCCACGCGCACGACGTCGGCCCCGAGGTCGGCCAGGAGCATGGCGGCGAACGGGCCGGGCCCGATGCCCGCGAGTTCGACCACGCGCACGCCGGTGAGGGGTCCGTGCCCCGGCGTCGTCCCTGCCACTGCCATGCGGCCCCCAGCCTCAGCTTCGTGACACAACCGATGTGACACTGATGATGTTAAGAACGCGTTGCGGCCTGAGCAAGGGGTGAACGAGCAAGCGCTTAGTCGAGTTCCCGGCCTGCCGGCCCACCGTCCCGTCAATGGCCCCGCCGTCACTCCGTGCAGGGCTCACGCTAGCCTCGGCCACCGACAACGGCGCGGGCTGACGGGGCCCTGGCGATCGTGCGGCTGAGAGGTGTCATGAGCAGGCTTGAAACAGATCGCGCGTACGACATCGTGTTGTTCGGAGCCACCGGCTTCGTGGGAGAGCTGACCACCGCGTACCTCGAAGCACACGCGCCCGCCGGGCTGCGGTGGGCGATCGCGGGCCGCTCCACCGACCGGCTGAAGAGGCTGCGGGACCGCCTGACCGGCGGGAACGGGCCCGCGGTGCTGCGGGCGGACGTGTCGGACCCGGACTCGCTGCGCGAGCTGGCCCGGGGCACGCGTGTGCTGGCGACCACGGTCGGGCCCTACCTGGAGTACGGCGAGGCGCTCGTGGCGGCCTGCGCCGACGCGGGCACCGACTATCTCGACCTGTCCGGCGAGGCCGAGTTCGTGGACCTCATGTACGTACGGCACGACGCGCGGGCGCGGGAGACGGGAGCGCGCCTCGTCCACTCCGCCGCCTTCGACTCCGTCCCGCACGACCTGGGCGCGTACTACACGGTGCGCCAGCTCCCCGACGGGGTGCCGCTGACGGTCGACGGATTCGTCCGCACCGAGGCCCGCGTCTCGGGCGGCACCCTCGCCTCCGCGCTCGGCCAGGCCGCCCGCGGTCCGCAGATGCTGGCCGCGGCCCGGGACCGCGCGCGCCACGAGCCCCGTCTTCCGGGGCGGCGGGTGCGGGCTCCGCTCGGCGCTCCGCGGTTCGCGCCGGAGGTCGGGGCCTGGGCGCTGCCGCTGCCCACCATCGACGCGCAGGTGGTACGGCGCTCCGCGCGGGCCCTGGAGCGCTACGGGCCCGACTTCCGCTACCGGCACTACGCGGCCGTCGAGACCCTGCCCTTCGCCGTCGGCGGTGTCGCGGCCGTGACGGCCCTGGTCGCGGCGGCCCAGGTGCCGCCCGCGCGCCGCTGGCTGTCGGACCGGTACCGGCCCGGCCAGGGCCCGAGTCCCGAGCGGCGGGCCAGGAGCTGGTTCACGGTGCGGTTCGTGGGCGAGGGCGGCGGGCACCGCGTGTACACGGAGGTCGCGGGCGGTGATCCCGGGTACGACGAGACGGCGAAGATGTTCGCCGAGGCGTCGCTGTGTCTCGCGCTCGACGACCTGCCGCACACCTCCGGTCAGGTGACGACCGCCCAGGCCATGGGCGACGCCCTCATCGACCGGCTGAGCGCGGCGGGCATCACGTTCCGCACGGCGGCACGGCGGTAGCGGTCGGGGGCCGGCGCCCTCACGCGGCGGTGCGCCGGGGGCGACGGCGCACCCCGCGTCCGGGGACGGCGGCGGGCCCGGGACACGGCCTGCGGTGGCCCGGCGCCCGCCGCGAGCACCGGCGTGGGCCTCAGACGACCGCTTCCCTGAGCGCCCGACGGCACAGGGCGTCCGCGCGGCGGGTCGTCTCGGGGAGGCGGTACTCCGGGGTGAGCGCGAGCGTGTGGGCGCAGGCGGTCTCGAGGCTCGCCCGGTGTCCCACCGACACGAACACCGGTTTGACGCCGGTGCGGGTGCGCAGGGCGCGCCCGACGTCGTCGGCACCCGCCAGCAAGGGGGTCGCCGCGCCGCGCTCGGCGGCCGGCTCCTCGTAGGTGAAGGTGAACGGGTTCTTGGCCACCCCGATCGTGGGCAGTCCGGTGAGGACGCCGAGGTGGCTCGCCAGCCCGAAGCGGCGCGGGTGGGCGAGACCGTAGCCGTCGCAGACGACCAGTCCCGGGTCCTCACCCAGCGCTTCGAGAGCGGCCAGCACCGTGGGGATCTCACGGAACGCGAGCAGGCCGGGGACGTAGGGGAAGGACACCTCCCCCACGGCGGTGGCCTCGGCGACCACCGCGAGCGTGGCCGCGTCCAGGGCGACGGCCGCCGCCGCGACCACCCCGCGCTCGTCGTCGTAGGCGACATCGACGCCCGTCACCCGGCCGGTGCCGGGCCTCGGCCCGGGCTCGTCGAGGATCACCCGGCCGCGCAACTCGTCCTGCGCGGCGCGGGCTTCGTCTTCGGTCGCGGGCCAACCCGCGGACATGCGTACGGTCGTCATGGTGGTACCGAGCCTAGCGCCGCGCGGGGCGGGGTTCGGCTGTCGAGAGGCGATGCCCGGTGCGTGCTCCCGACGTGCCGACCCGAACCCCTCGCACGGGGCGTACCCCGGGAGCGGTGGTCGGTGTGCGTGCCGGCGCCGTGCGGCGGCGGACCGCCCGGTCGGGTGTCAGGGTTCCAGGCGGGCCACCCGGCCCTTCTCCCCGGCGGCCCAGCAGCCCCCGTCCGGTGCGCAGTCGACGGTGTCGTAGGAGCCCGTGTCGATGGTCCGCCAGGTGCGGCCGGCGTCCAGGGTCAGGTCGGTGCCGGTCGGCCCCACGGCAAGGGCCGCCCGGCGGCTGTGCGGGATCCAGGCGGCGCCCGAGCGGTAGGCGGGCGGCGCCTGCCCCGCGGCCCTCCAGGTGCGGCCGCCGTCCGTGGACACGGCCGCGGCCCGCGGCGAACCCTGGTCGGGGCGGTAGTCGCCGCCGACGGCGATGCCGTGCGCGCGGTCGCGGAAGGCGAGCGCGAAGACGCCGCGCGCCGGGTCGCCCGCCGGGACGGGGGTGTCCGCGGCCTTCCAGTGCCGTCCGCGGTCGCCGGAGTGCAGCACGCGCGCGTGCGCGCCACCGCCCGTGGCCAGCCAGACGTCGCGCGGCCCCGAGGTCACCAGGCACTGGCCGCTCGCCGCGAACCCGGCCTCCCCGGCCTGCGCCGCGGGCATCCCGGTGTTCGGCAGGACCGTCCAGGACCGGCCGCCGTCGCTGGTGGACAGGATGCGGAACCTTCCGTCGACCGGGTCGCTCACCGCCAGCCCGTGGCGCCGGTCGAAGAAGGCGAGGCAGTCGTAGAACGCGGCGGTGTCGGTGTTGCGGAAGGACTCGGTCCAGGTCGCGCCCCCGTCGTCGGTGCGCAGCACCCGGGACGCCTCCCCCTCGCCGATGGCCAGGACCACGGCGTGCCGCGCGTCGAACGCCCGTACGTCACGGAACTCCAGGTCCGAGGCGCCCGGCGGGGACACGTCCGCCCAGTGCGCGCCGCCGTCGGTGGTGCGCAGCACTGTGCCCTTGGTTCCGGCCAGCCACGCGGTACGCCCCCTGACCGCGGACAGACCGCGAAAGCGCGCGTCCGTGCCGCTGTCCGTCGGCCGCCAGTGCGGTGCCGCGGCCGGTCGCGGAGCGTCGCGCGCCCACGCGGGTGCCACCGGCGACACGGCGAGGGCCGCCGTGCACAGGCCCACGGCCAGCGTCCGGACCGTACGTCTCGTGTTCCCCATGCCCGTCATGGCGCCGGAAGCTAGTGCACCGGCCCGGCGCCGTCCAGATGGCCTCCGAGGGAACCGTGCGCCGTCGCCGGGTGTCTTCTCCGATGTCCGCCGTTCCGCTGTCCGTCCAGCGCCGCCGCACCCCTGGTAAACCCGTCCCCCGCTCGTCCGCTCCCTCGGATCCGGTGACCGAGGTCACTCACGATCCATGTGCACGCATCGGCCCGTTCCAACGTCTCTTGTCATGCCGAGCCTCAACCGTCCGCCGTTCCGTCCGCGTCCAGTCAGCCGTCACAAGGGAGCAAGGCGTTGTCCACCCTCATCGAGCAGCCCGTCCAGGCCCGTCTCGTCGCCGCCGCGCCGCGGATGCAGAGCATCCCGGCCACGCTCCACTACGACCGGCGCGACCCGTTCGCGGTCCGTATGACCTTCCCCGCGCCGGCCACCCTCGAGGGCGTCGACGTCTGCTGGACCTTCGCCCGCGACCTCCTCGCGGCGGGACTGGCGGGCCCTGAGGGCCACGGGGACGTCCGGGTGCGCCCCTACGGCTACGACCGCACCGTGGTGGAGTTCCACGCCCCCGAGGGCACCGCCGTGGTGCACATCCACTCCCGGGACGTACGGCAGTTCCTGCGGCGCAGCACCGCGCTGGTGCCGGTGGGCCTGGAGCACCTCCAGCTGAACCTGGACGAGGATCTCGCGGAGCTGATGCGCGACGCGCGCTGACCCCTGGCGCGCGGGACGCGGCCGGCACCCCCTCCTCTCCTTCCCCTCCTTCCCTCCGAAATTCCGTTGACCGCCCTCGAACCGGTCCCTACGGTGTTCCACGGTCCTGTTGCCGTCGATTGGAGAAGGACGTTGCTCGTCTGAGGTCTTCGAGACACCGGCACACGACGCTGTCCGCGTCCGTGTGTGTCGTGTGCGACCTCGGCGTACGAGCCGTCCACCCACCGGCACGGGCTGACCGCCCCTGCTCGCGGACCCTCGCCCTCGCGGTGTCTCCCTCATCTCGCCCCGACCGCTTCGAGCGAACCGAGACCCGCATGTCACAGAACCCTTCCGTCACCGTCGCGTCCCTGTCCTTCTCCTGGCCCGACGGCACCCGCGTCTTCGACGGCCTCCACGTCGCCTTCGGCCCCGGCCGCACCGGGCTCGTCGGCGTCAACGGATCCGGGAAGTCCACCCTGCTCAAGCTGATCAGCGCCGAGCTCACCCCGTCCGGCGGCTCCGTGCGGGTCACCGGTCAGGTCGGGCTGCTCCCGCAGAACGTCACCCTCGACACCTCCCTGAAGGTGGACGAGGTGCTCGGCATCGCCGCGACCCGTGCCGCGCTGCACGCCATCGAGGCGGGCGACGCGCGCGAGGAGCACTTCGCGGCCGTCGGCGACGACTGGGACGTGGAGGAGCGCGCCGAGGCGCTGCTCGGCGAACTCGGCCTCGGCCATGTCGCCCTGGACCGCACCCTGGGCGAGGTGTCCGGCGGCGAGTCCGTCCTGCTGCGGCTGGCCGCGCTGCTGCTGCGCCGTCCCGACGTGCTGCTGCTGGACGAGCCCACCAACAACCTGGACCTGCACGCGCGCCGCCGCCTGTACGCGGCGCTCGAACGGTGGCCCGGCGTCCTGGTCGTGGTCAGCCATGACCGGGAACTGCTCGACCTGGTGGACCGGATCGCGGATCTGCGCTCCGGGGAGGTCACCTGGTACGGCGGCAACCTGTCCTCGTACGAGCAGGCGCTGGCCGCGGAGCAGGAGGCCGCGGAGCGCACGGTGCGGGCCGCGGAGGCCGACGTCCGCAAGCAGAAGCGCGAACTGACCGACGCACGGGTCAAGTTGGCCCGCCGCAGGCGCTACGGCCAGAAGATGTGGGACAGCAAGCGCGAACCGAAGATCGTCATGGGGGCCCGCAAGCGCGCCGCACAGGAGTCCGCGGGCAAGCACCGCATCCTGCACGAGGAGCGCCTCGCCGAGGCCCGGGAGCGGCTGGACGAGGCGGTGGACGCGGTACGGGACGAGGACGAGATCCGCGTCGACCTGCCCGCCACGGCGGTGCCGCCGGGGCGCTCGGTCCTCACGCTGCGGGATCTCCAGCCCGTGCACGGCACGCGCGTCCAAGGCGCGTTCGAGGTGCGCGGTCCCGAGCGGATCGCCCTGCTGGGGCGCAACGGCGCGGGCAAGACCACGCTGCTGCGCACCGTCGCGGGTGAACTGGCACCGGTCGAGGGCGAGGCGACGGTCCACGTGCCGCTGCGTTTCCTGCCGCAACGACTGGACGTGCTGGACGACGCGCTGACGGTCGCGCAGAACGCGGCCCGGTTCGCACCCGACGCCGACGCCAACCGGATCCGGGCGCGCCTGGCCCGCTTCCTCTTCCGTGGCGCACGGGCCGACCAGCCGGCCGGCACCCTGTCCGGCGGGGAGCGCTTCCGGGCGGCGCTGGCCGCGCTGATGCTCGCCGAGCCCGCGCCGCAACTGCTGTTGCTGGACGAGCCGACCAACAACCTGGACATGGCGAGCGTACGCCAGTTGAGCACGGCCCTGGACTCCTACGAGGGCGCGCTGATCGTGGCCGGTCACGACCTGCCGTTCCTGCGGTCCATCGGCATCACCCGCTGGTTCCTGCTCGACGGCGCGCTCACCGAGACCTCGCCGGAGGAGCTGGAGGGCCTCCTGTGAGCCGCGCCCCCACGGCGGGGGGCTTTGCCGCCGGGATCGTGGACTGCATCATGGCGGGCGACACCGGAAGCCGAGACGGAGATGGCACGTGGCAAGCAAGAAGGCACTCATCCGCCGACCCAGCCCCCGCCTCGCCGAGGGGCTGGTGACGCACATCGAGCGGGAGACGGTGGACGTCGAGCTGGCACTGGAGCAGTGGGGGGCGTACGGGGAGGCGCTGCGCACCCACGGCTGGGAGACGGTGGAGGTGGACCCGGCGGACGACTGCCCGGACTCGGTGTTCGTCGAGGACGCGGTGGTGATGTACCGGAACGTCGCCCTGATCTCCCGTCCGGGCGCCGCCTCGCGGCGCCCGGAGACGGACGGGGTGGAGGAGGCCGTGGCCCGGCTGGGCTGTTCGGTGAACTGGATCTGGGAGCCCGGCACCCTGGACGGCGGTGACGTCCTGAAGGCCGGCGACACGATCTACGTGGGCCGCAGCGCGCGCACCAACGCCGCCGGCGTCCAGCAGCTGCGCGCCGCCTTCGAGCCGCTGGGTGCCCGGGTGGTCGCGGTGCCGGTCACACGGGTGCTGCACCTGAAGTCGGCGGTCACCGCGCTGCCCGACGGCACGGTCCTCGGCCATGTGCCGCTCGTGGACAAGCCGGCGCTCTTCCCGCGGTTCCTTCCCGTCCCCGAGGAGTCGGGCGCGCATGTGGTGCTGCTCGGCGGAGGCAAGCTGCTCATGGCCGCGAGCGCGCCGAGGACGGCGGAACTCCTCGCCGACCTCGGGCACGAACCGGTCGTCGTGGACATCAGCGAGTTCGAGAAGCTGGAGGGCTGTGTGACATGCCTCTCGGTGCGCGTGAGGGACCTGTACGCGTAGCGGGGCATTCCGGCTTTACAGCGCGCTTAGCCTACGGCTTCGTAACCTACAGGCTCGTAACCTACGGCTCCGTAGCCTACGATCCCGTAAGTTCCGGCGCCGCCCGCCGGTCTGCTCAGCGTCCCCCTGGAGTTCCCCGTGACGATCACTTCCCCTCAGGCCGGCACCGACGCCGTCTGGACCGACGCCCGGCTGCTGTACGCGCTGGAGGAAGTGGTCGAGACCGAGCTGAACCGGCACCTGAAGGTCGCCAAGGACTGGATGCCGCACGAGTACGTGCCCTGGACCCAGGCCCGCAACTTCCCCGGCCACTTCGACGACGGCGTGGCCTGGGAGAAGGAGCAGTCCCAGGTCTCGGAGGTCGGTCGCATCGCCCTGGTGGTGAACCTCCTGACGGAGGACAACCTCCCGAGCTACCACCACGAGATCGCCACGCTCTTCGGGCGGGACGGCGCCTGGGGCACCTGGGTGCACCGCTGGACCGCCGAGGAGGGCCGGCACGGCATCGTGATGCGGGACTACCTGCTCGCGTCCCGCGCGGTGGACCCCGACAAGCTCGAGCAGTTCCGCATGGCGCACATGAGCGAGGGCTTCGAGTCCGACAACCGGCACTCGATGCTGCACTCCGTCGCCTACGTGGCCTTCCAGGAGCTGGCCACCCGCATCTCGCACCGCAACACCGGCCACCACTCCGGTGATCCGGTCTGCGACCGGATGCTCTCCCGCATCGCGACCGACGAGAACCTGCACATGGTCTTCTACCGGAACCTGCTGAAGGCCGCGTTCGAGCTCGCACCCGACCTGACGATGCTGGCGGTGCGGGACGTCGTGGTGGACTTCCGCATGCCCGGCCACGGCATCCCCGGATTCGAACGCGCCGCCGCGCAGATGGCGATCGGCGAGGTCTACAACCTGCGCATCCACCACGACGACGTGATCCAGCCGGTGCTGCGCTTCCTGAAGGTGATGGAGATCGACGGCCTGGGCCCGGAGGGGCGCCGTGCCCAGGAGGAACTGGGCCTGTTCATGGGCGGCCTGGACACCGAGGCCGCGCGGTTCGACGAGAAGCTCGCGGCCCGCAAGGCCCGCATGGCGGCCCGGCGCGCATAGGGCGCGCGGCCCGGGCGCGTCACCCCTGCGCTCGCGCCGACGGCAAACGCCAGGGCGCGCCACCCTGTTCGCGGGGCGCGACATCGACCAGCATGAATATGCCGGGGAGGTGTTCCGTGGACATGCGCTCACGCCCGGCGTCCCTGTCGGTTGCCGGTCGCCAGATGGTGGCGGCCCTGGAGCGGGTCATGGTGAATGCGATGTGGCGGCGAGGCGCGCAGGGGTCGGCCGCCGGTGTGCCGGTCTCTCGGCCGTGGTGCGGGCCGCGGTGGGTGGACGGCGACGGCACGGTGCTGCTGGAGGCCGGGGTGCACTGGGACATGGTGAGCGTCCCCCGCGGGCTCGGCCTGCTCGTCCTGGACATCCTGTGGTACGACCCGCTGTGCACCCCCGGGCCGACGATGGTGGACTCGGCGGCGGACCGGGTCGGCTTCTTCGTGCCGCCGCGGGCGGCGGCACGCTGGGACGGCGACGGGATCCGCCACGTGACCCGGGGGGCGTGGGTCGCCGTGCCCTCGCCGTACCTGCGGGGTCAGCGGGTGGAGTGGATCGTCCCGCCCGACGGCAGCGGGGCCCTGCATCCGCCGCTCGTGCTGGAGCCGGCGCTGCGGCGGGCCCGCCGCACGCTCGCCGTGCTGGCCACGGCGGGCGCGGACTGACCGCGACACGCGGCACCGGCGCGGCGGACGACCGGCACGCCCCGGCGCGCCGGGGCGGCTAGACGGCCTCGTAGTGGTGCGCGTCCGCGCCGCGCCACTTCACCCACGACGGATCGTCGAGCAGGTCCTCGGCGTCCGGCAGCCCCGCGCGGCCGAGGAACTCGATCACGTCCTCGTCCGAGAACGCCGTCCCGAGGCTCTCCCCGCGCGTGGTGACCCGGCGACCGCCGGTACCCGACGGCGGATGAACGATGACAGGAGCCCGTCCGGACATGTCTCCAGCATCGTCCCGCCCCCCGCGGCGCGCATCCTGACGGGCCCCGCGCCCCGGTCAGGCCAGGTCGTCGACGCGCCGCAGGTGCAGCCGCTCCTTCTCCGAGAGGCCGCCCCAGACACCGAACCGCTCGTCGTTGGCCAGGGCGTAGGCGAGACAGGCGGAGCGGCTCTCGCACAAACCGCAGATCCGTTTCGCCTCCCGCACCGAACTGCCGGGCTCGGGAAAGAAGAATTCGGCACCCGTCTGCGCACACATCGCCTGCTCCTGCCAGGCGGTGTCCGACTCAGTGATCGCTTCGATGTGCATGAGGAGATCGTGTCCGGTGGCGAAAAACGTTCGATCAACGCCGGATCAACGGCCCGTCCTGCGGGCTCACACGCCCTTCGATCATGCCCCGGCCGCCCCGGCGGCACACGGCGGCGCGCGGAGGGACGGGCGTGTCGCGTCTGTTCGGGGGCCACTGTCGGTGGGCGGTGCGAGACTCGGAACGCACAGGCAACGGGACCCCTCGAAGGAGGGCATTCATGCTCACCACCCGCTTCGTCAACGGCGCCCCGAACTGGCTGGATGTCGGCACTCCCGACATCGACGGGGCCATCTCCTTCTACCGCTCCGTCTTCGGCTGGGACTTCCGGTCGGCGGGCCCCGACTCCGGGGGCTACGGCTTCTTCCAGCTCTCCGGCAGGACCGCCGCGGGCGGTATGCAGACCACGTCCGAGCAGGGGCCACCGTCGTGGACGGTCTACTTCCAGAGCGCCGACGCCCAGTCGACCGCGAAGTCGGCCGAGCAGGCCGGCGGCACCGTGCTCGTCCCGCCCATGGACGTGATGGGCGAGGGCCACATGGCCGTCCTCGCGGACACGGCCGGGGTGCCTTTCGGCATCTGGCAGCCGGGGCGGACGAAGGGCATCGGCGTCGCCGGTGAGCCGGGCTCGCTGTGCTGGCTGGAGCTGTACACGCCCGACGTCGCGCGGGCCGCCGCGTTCTACCACCGGGTGCTGGGCTGGGAGACCGAGGGCGTCTCCTTCCCCGGCGGAACCTACACCTGCGTCAACCCCGAGGTGGGGGGTGTGGACGCCATGTTCGGCGGGGTGGTCCCGACCGCGGGTGATCCCGTCGGGGACGCGGGGGCCCACTGGCTGCCGTACTTCGAGGTGACGGACGTCGACGCCACGGTGAGCAGGGTCGTGGAGCTCGGCGGCCTGATCCAGGTGCCGGGGACGGACCTGGAGGGCGTGGGCCGTGTCGCCAGGCTGTCCGACCCGTACGGAGCGAGGTTCGCGATCATCAGGAGCGCGCCGCGCGCGTCCGCGGACCAGGGCTGAGACCGCCGACCGGGTCGGCGCCGAACCGGGGCCCGGTTCGGCGCCGGCCCGGCGAAGGGCTCAGCCGCCGTGATGGCGGTGGTGGCGGCTGCGCTGGTTGTCGCCGCTGTCCTGGTGGTTGTGCGGCATGTACTTGGGGATCCTGCCGTTCGCCTCCTTGACGATGAACAGCCCGGCCATCCCGCGGTCGGCGTGGTGCTGGACATGGCAGTGGTACATCCAGGCGCCCGGGCCCACGCCCTCGCCCGCGAGCACCTGGAAGCCGAAGGAGTCCCCCGGGCCGACGATCCTGTTGTCGATGACCGGACTGGGGTCGCCCGGTCCGCTGATGAGCCCGGTGCGGTTGTGCGCCCAGCGGTGTCCGTGCAGATGGAACGTGTGGTAGAGATCGCCGTGCGTGATCATCACGAACTCGACGCGTTCCCCGACGATCGCCTCGAAGTCGGGCCCGCCGTTCTTCATCTGATTGATCATCGTCTCGTTGAAGACGACGGTGTAGGTCTTGTCCGGCAGGACGTCGCCCGGCCGGCGGACGATCAGCGGCCCGTACAGGCCCTTGCGGATGCCGCCCGTGCCGTGTTCCGTGCCCACGACATGGTCGTGGTAGTGCCAGTACCCCGCGCTGCCCTCGCGGTACGTGCCGTCCGGGCGCAGGCCCGGTGCGTGCGTGCGCCAGACGTAGGTGCGCTTCTCGCCCGGGTTCACGAAGCTCATGGTGGTTCTGGTGCCGTCGTCGGTGATGGCGTAGTCCAGGCCGTGCACGTGCAGACTCGCCGCGGTGTCGCAGGTGTTCTGGAACTCGATGTGCAGTTCGTCGCCCTCGACCAGTTCGATGAGCGGTCCCGGAGTCGTCGCCTTCCCCTTGGCGAAGCCGTAGCCCATGCCCCCGCCGCGGGTTCGCTCCGCGAACATCTTGATCTTCTTGATCTGGCCGCCCGTGCGCGCGGTCCGCACCGCCTTCGCGGGCTCCGCCAACCCGTGTCCGGACCCGCCCTCGACGGGCGCGACCGGCCCGGGCTCGCGGGCGCCGACCGCCTCCGGGCCCACGGCCACGGAGGTCGCCACGGCGGCACCTCCCAGCAGCATCCGCCGATTGAAGACGCGTCTGTCCATGCCGGATTCCCCATCCTGTACGGAACTCACGGAGGCGAGCCGCCAGGTGGAACGACCGAGGCACGGTAGCGGCACCCATGGATGGTATGCGGATGAACCTCTTTTAAGCGGCATTTCACCCGGTATTTCGGTCGTATTCCCTGCACGCCGCTCCCCCGTCCGGGCTACTCGCCGTCGGAAGCCTCCGGTTTCCCCACCCACCCCGGACGACTCTCCCGTCGGGCCCGGCTGGGCTGCACGCGCTTGGGCTCGCCCGGCATCTTCGGATACTCGGGCGGATAGGGCAGATCACCGAGACCGTGGTCGTGCTCGTCCCGTCGGGCCAGGTCGAGGAGCGCGTCGAGCGAGAAGGCGTGGTCGTCCATGTCCGCGTGGACATCGCCGAGTTCGGCGAAGCGGCCGGGCATGGTCGCCAGGTCGAAGTCCCGGGGCGCCACGTCGTCCAGCTCCTCCCAGCGCAGCGGCGCGGACACCGGCGCATGGGGGTGCGGGCGCACGGAGTACGCCGAGGCGATCGTTCGGTCCCGGGCGGTCTGATTGTAGTCGGCGAAGATCTTCTCGCCCCGTTCCTCCTTCCACCAGGCGATCGTCACCTGATCGGGCATGCGGCGTTCCAGTTCGCGTCCGACGGCGATGGCCGCGCGGCGCACCTCGGTGAAGGTCCAGCGCGGCTCGATGGGGACGAAGACGTGCAGCCCCCTGCCGCCGGACGTCTTGGGCCAGCCCCGCAGCCCGCCGAACTCCTGAAGGACCGCGCGCAGTTCGTGCGCCACCCGGACCGCGTCGGTGAAGTCGGTGCCGGGCTGGGGATCGAGATCGATGCGGAACTCGTCGGGACGGTCGACGTCCGCGCGGCGCACCGGCCACGGGTGGAAGGTGAGGGTCCCGTACTGTGCGGCCCACACGACGGCGGCCTCCTCGGTGGGGCACATCTCGTCGGCGCTGCGGCCGCTGGGGAAGGTGATGTGCGCGGTCGGGATCCAGTCGGGCAGGTTCCTGGGGGCCCGCTTCTGGAAGAAGGACTCGCCGCCGACGCCGTCCGGGTAGCGCTCCAGGGTGGTGGGCCGATCGCGCAGGGCGCGCAGGATGCCGGGGCCGACCGCGAGGTAGTAGCGGGCGAGGTCCAGCTTGGTGAAGCCGCGCTCCGGGAAGAAGACCTTGTCGGGACTGGACAGCCGTACCGTCCTGCCGCCCGCTTCCAACTCCACCGCGTCGCCCATGCGGGCCACGGTAGGCGCGGGAGCCGGCCAATGCACGCATACCGGGCGAAACGTCTGTCATGGAGCAGAATCAAGGGCATGGATCTCCCCGTGATGCCGCCCGTGAAACCGATGCTCGCCAAGTCGGTGGCCGCCATCCCGCCCGACATGCAGTACGAGGCGAAGTGGGACGGGTTCCGGGCGATCGTCTTCCGCGACGGACCCGAGGTCGAACTGGGCAGCCGTACCGGAAAGCCCCTGACGCGGTACTTCCCCGAGCTGGTCGAGGCACTGCGGGACCGTCTGCCGCGACGCTGCGTGCTGGACGGCGAGATCGTGATCGCACGCGAGGGGCACCTGGACTTCGACGCGCTGACGGAGCGGATCCACCCGGCGGCCTCCCGGGTGCGGACGCTGTCGGAGCGGACCCCGGCGTCGTTCGTGGCCTTCGATCTGCTCTCACTCGGCGAGACGTCGCTGCTCGGCGCACCGCTCAGCGAGCGGCGTCCCGCGTTGGAGGGGGCGCTGTCGGGTGTGACGCCGCCCGTGCACCTGGCCCCGGCGACGACGGACCGGGCGGTGGCGCAGCGGTGGTTCGAACAGTACGAGGGGGCGGGGCTGGACGGGGTGATCGCCAAGCCGCTCTCCCTGCCGTACCGGCCGGACGAGCGGGTGATGTTCAAGGTCAAGCACGAGCGCACGGCGGACGTCGTGGTCGCGGGCTACCGCTTCCACAAGAGCGGCCCGGTGGTGGGCTCGCTCCTGCTCGGCCTCTACGACGACCGGGGTGCGCTCCAGCATGTCGGGGTGGCCGCGGCGTTCACGCTGAAGCGGCGCGCGGAGCTGGTGGAGGAGCTGGAGCCGCTGCGTATGGACGAGGTCGCGGGGCATCCCTGGGCGGCCTGGTCGGACGAGGCCGCGCACGAGAGCGCCCGGCTTCCGGGCGCGCCCAGCCGCTGGTCGGGGAAGAAGGACCTGTCGTGGGTGCCGCTGCGCCCCGAGCGGGTGGCGGAGGTGGCGTACGACCACATGGAGAACGGGGTGCGCTTCCGGCACACCGCGCGCTTTCGCCGCTGGCGCCCCGACCGCACTCCCGCCGGCTGCACCTACGCGCAGCTGGAGGAGCCGGTGCGCTACGACCTGGCGGAGATCCTCGGCACGTCGACCTGACTCCCGCCACGGCCGTCCTTGCCAGACACCCACCAGTGTCACGGTCGTCGGCAGGCTCGGGCCGTTGGGGCCGGTTCGGCTTGGTCGGGGTCCGCTACGGGGCCGGCGTCGGGACGGTCCCGTGCCGGTCGGCTTGCCGAGGCAGTGACCGGACGCGGCGTCAGCGCAGGCCCCTCCCCCGGTCCAGGACGGCCTGGGCGCGGGCCACGAGGCCGTCGGCACCGCAGGAGCGGGCGAGTGTCAGGCCCCGCTCGATCTCGGCCACCGATCGCGCCGCGATGCCGTAGTCGACCCGTGCCGCGGCGTGCTCCACGGCGCAGGGCGAGGCCTCCAGATAGGTCACGGCCTGCGCGTAGAGCGTGACCGCGCGCTGCCCCGTCTCCAGGGCGGCGGCCACGCGCAGGGCCTCGCCGATCGCCGTGTCGGTACCGAACAGTTCGGCCTGGCGGCGGGCGGTGGCGGCCAGCTCGGCGGCACGGCGCGGATCGACACCGGCCAGCGCGCGGGCGAGGTGGCCCGCCCACGGCGCCTGCACGGTGTTGTGGCCGCGTCCGGCGCACGCCTTCTCGGCCGCCTCCAGTTCGCCCACGCCCTCCTCGGTCCTGCCGACCGCGAGCAGCAGCCGGCCCCGCACGGAACGGATGTCGGGCAGCACGATCGTGGACGGGTAGGGCGGCTCGAAGCCGTAGCGCTCGGCGAGGGCCCAGGCCTCCTCGTCGTGCCCGCGGGCGAGCAGGGTGTCGATGAGACCGCAGGTCGCGGACCAGTACAGGGGCAGTCCGCGGCCGACCCGCTCGGCCAGGCGCAACGACTCGCGCAGCACGGTCTCCGCCTCCCGCAGACGGCCCCGCCTGCGGTGCGCGAGTCCGAGGTAGGCGTTGGCCAGCGCGAGGTGGCCGCCCCTCCAGCCGGCGGACTCGTAGGTGCGCAACGCCTCGGTGAACAGGTTCTCGGCCCGATCGAGCCGATCCGTGTACGCGTAGGCACTGCCCAGCATCAGCAGCAGTTCGATGCCCCACTCGCCGTCGGTCCACCCGAGACCCGGGGCGAGACGGCCGTTGACGAGGGCCCGGTCGCACAGTTCCACGACCTCCTCGGCGTTCTCACCGTGGGTCATCGCGTCGAAGCCGCGCAGGATCAGCAGCGCCCGCTCGGAGTTGTCCCGCCCGGTGCAGGTGGCGGCCAGTTCGGCGAGCTCGCGCGAGCGGGCCGGGGAGTCGCCCTCGGCCGCGTGGATGCCCTCCCACATGTAGTGCACGGCCTGCAGACGCATCCGCGAGGGGCCGGGGTCGAGCCGGGCGGCCTCCTCGTCGATGGTGCGGACGGCCTCGTCCAACTGGTCGTTGTGCACCAGTGCCTGGGACAGCCGGTACACGGCGCTGACCCGGTCGCCGCCCTCCAGGCCGGGCATCGCGAGCGCCGCCTGAAGGTAGTCGATGGTGGTGACGGGCGAGGTCAGCAGGGTGGCGCAGCCCAGTTCGTAGAGCACGTGCGGGTGGATCTCGGGCAGCGGGGGCTCCAGCAGGGCCCGTTCGAGGCAGCGGCGCGCGGCCTCGGGAGCACCGACGGCGAGGTGTTCCCGGGCTGCCTCGCGCATCTGCTCGACCAGCGTCTCGTCGTCGTCCGGGTGCACCTCCAGCAGATGGCGGGAGGCGGCGGCCGCACCACGACCGGAGTCGCTGACGACCTGTGCGGCGATGCCGTGCATCGCGGTGCGCAGCCCGTCCGGGATCGAGCGGTAGACGGCGGTGGCGATCAGCGGGTGCACGAACTCCAGCTCACCGCCCTCGGTCGGGCCGCAGGCCGCGTCGACCGGCGTGAGGATGCGGGCGGCGCACAGCAGTTCGGCACAGCGCAGCGCCTCGTCCTCGCTCATGGTGGCCAGCCGTGCCACCAGCTGCACGGTGGCGCCGGTGCCGAGGATGGCCGTCGCCCAGGCGAACCGGGTGGCCTCGACGCCGAGGCCCTCCAGCCGGGCGACCAGGCCGTGGCCGCGGGCCGACTTGTTCAGCGGGCGCAGTTCACCGGCGGAGTCCTCGACGGGAGCGAGCCGGCTGTCCAGCACCTTGGCGAGGAGTTCGACGGTGTCGTAGGGGTTGCCGTTGGTCACGGCCCACACCTCGCGGCAGAACGCGGCGTCCGCGTGTGCGCCGACGACGGCCCGGGTGAGTCCCTCCACGGCGCCGGGTGTGAGGTTGCGCAGGGAGTTGACCGGGCCCCGGGCGGAGGCGGTGATCGCCTCCAGATGGCGCGCGCTCCCGCCGGTCGCCTCGCCGGGCCGCAGGGCGACCGCCACGAGCACATGCAGGTCGTCGAGCCGTTCGCAGAAGGCCGACAGCCAGTGCAGGGTCTCCTGGTCGGCCCACTGCGCGTCGTCGATGACCAGGAGCAGCGGCCACTCCCGCTTCGCGAGCCGGGAGACGGCCGCGACCAGCCCGTCGCACACGCCCTGCGGGTCGGCCTGCCGGTCACCGGGGTCGGCTATGCCGAGGGCGGGGCCCGCGACCTCGTACCAGTCGCCCAGGTACTCGCGCGCCTCCTCCGGCATCAGCTGGAGCAGCGCGGGCTGGAGCAACTGCCGTACGACGTTGAAGGGGACGGATGTGACGGTCTCGCCGCCGCGTGCCGCCCACACCGTGCAATGGCGCTCCTCCGCGACGCGGCGCAACTCGGTGAGGAGCGCGGTCTTGCCGATCCCGGCCTCCCCGTCGAACACCAGCAGACTCCCCGACTGCGTCCGCGAGGTGTCGGCGCACAGGGCGTCGACGGCCTCGGTGATGACGGCGAGTTCCGCGTCGCGTTCCCACAGGGAATCCGAGGGGGCCGCGGGCCCTTCCTCCGTCATCCCGGTACCTCCCCAGGTTCGCCCAAATGACGTACAGAGAGGGAGCGTAGCGGCACCGGCGCCATGGTGGAGGCCCCTCCGGGCACCTGTTGCCGTGATGGGTGAAGCGGGTGGTGACAAGGCGACGCGCCAGGCCGGTGACCGCCCCTCTCATCCGACTTTCACCCATGGCTCCTACGGTGGTTCCATGACGCAGGTGACTCCCCCCGGCTGGTACCCCGACCCCGGGCAGACAAGTGACGCTCCCGCCTCCGAGCGCTGGTGGGACGGCGGGGCGTGGACGGACCGGACCCGGCCCGCCGATCCGGCCGCCGCCTGGGGTCCGCCGACGCCCTCGCCGGCCTTCGACGACCCCGCGTACCGGGGGGCGTACGGCGGCGCGCCGTACCCCGGCGCCCCTCCCGTGCCGGCGCGGCGCGGGGCCCGGGTCGCGGCGGCCGTCGCCGTGGGCGTCCTGGTCCTCGCCGGGATCGGCGGCGGGGTCTACGCGCTCACCGGTCATGACGGCCGCGCCGCGAGCTCCGAGGGCGCCCGGAAGCCGGGCGGGCCGGACGGGTTCGGCGGGTCGGGGGGCCGGGGTGGTCAGGACGGCCAGGGCGGCCAGGGCGATCCCTTCGGCGGCCAGGACGGTCAGGGCGGCTCGGGGGGTTCCGGCGGCTCGGACTCCGGGCCCGGGCAGCCGCGTCAGGAGGACGGCTTCGCCGGCGACCCGTTCAACGGCATCAGCATCCCGGTGCCCGACGGCTGGAGCGGCGGCACGATCCAGGGCGGCGCGCAGGTCACGTCCCAGGGGTCCTACAAGTGCCCCGGTGACACCTCGAAGACCTGCAGCCCCGGCGGGGCCTACTCGGCGAGCGCGAAGGACCAGGGGCTGACGGCCACCACGTCCCGGGCGGCGGCCGAGCAGGACATCGCCAAGAACGCGCAGGAGTCGTACGGCGGCAGCTCCTACGGCGGCATCACCTCGCACCAGGTCCTGGCGTCCAAGGCGGTGACCGTGGCCGGTGAGCAGGGCTACATGGTCCGCTGGAAGGCGGTCACCAGCAAGGGTGCGGACGGGTACGTCGAGTCGCTGGTCTTCCCGTCGCCCGTCGCCTCGGGACGGCTGGTCGTGGTCCGCTTCGGCGTGGACGCGGACACGAAGGGTCCCGGCCTGTCGGTCCTGGACCGGATCACCCAGGGCATCAAGGCGTCCTCGGCGGGCGGCCCCGGACAGACCGTCTGACCCCACCGCCGGGATCGCTCCCGGCCCCGGACGTACTGCGGCCGGGTGGGCGCTCCCTCCGCTCAAGGAGAGCACCCACCCGGCCGGGGGTGCGCCGCCCCCGTCCCCACGGTGCGGCGCCGACAGGCCGGTGTCCGGTCATCCCACGGATCCCGGCCTGAGTCTCATGTCGGCTCGGGCCTCATGTCAGCCCGAGCCTCGGGATGATCACGGCGTCGACGAAGCGGGTGAGGTACTCCTCGTCCGCGTCCCGCCCCTCCAGTACCGGCCGCAGCCGCAGCAGGCCCAGCAGCTGCGCGGGGATGTACTCCAGCGCCGGATGCCCCGCGGGCACCTCCCCGCGCTCCACGCCCCGCTGGATGATCTCCTGGAGCGCCTTGACCTCGGGCTCGATGAGCGCTTCCCGCAGGGCCTGGGCGAGTTCCCGGTCCTGCATCACCGCGGGGACGAGGGCCTGGAACAGCGTGGTGTCACGCCCGGACCACTCGGCCGCCGCGCGGGCGACGGCGCGCAGGTCCCCGGCGAGCGAGCCCGAGTCGATGCCCGCGAACCGTACGCAGCGGGCCGATCTGAGGGCGGCGGCCACGAACTGGGGCTTGGTCTTCCACTGCCGGTACAGCGTCGACTTGCTGCACCGGGTGGAGGCGGCGACCCCCTCCATGGTGACGGCCTCGTAACCGCACTCGCGGATCTGGTCGAGCACGGCGTCGAAGAACTCCCGCTCACGCTCGGCGGTGAGCTTGGAGCGGCGCGAGGCGGCACCCGTGTCCGGTGCGTCCGCTGCCTGCGACGTCATGAACTTCGCTCCTCGGTCGGGGGCCCGGCGGGCGTGGGCCTCTTCACAACACTATATCGATACGCCAGTGTACCGGTACGCCAGCGTATCGGTACACTGGCGTATCGGTACACTGGCGTATCGATGAGCCTTGGACAGGACCCACTCCGGTGTCGCACGACATCCGCCGGACGGACCGTCGAGTGGACCTTGTCCTGGGCTCACCACGCACCGCCTCAAGCACACACCGTCAGCAAAGGGGCCGGGGGATGAATTCCCTAACCGAGCCTGAAGGGCGAGGGGTGGCCACCGCCTCGCGCCGGCCACCCCTCCTCCGTGAGCTCCTCCTGGTCGCGGGGCTCTTCCTCGTCTACAAGTTCGGGCGCCGGCTCGCGAACGGCCACACCGGCGAGGCGTACCGCGACGCGCACCGCCTGTGGGGCTGGGAGCGCGCGCTGCACCTGCCGGACGAGGGCACCCTGCAGTCCGTGGTGCTGCACGGCACCGCCCTGGTCCGCGGGGCCAACCTCTACTACGTGGCCGTCCACTTCACGGCCACCGCGGCCTTCCTGGTGTGGCTCTACCTGCGGCGCCCCGACCACTACCTGTGGGCCCGCAGGGTCCTCGCCCTGCTCACCGGCGCCGCGCTGGTCCTGCATCTCACCTTCCCGCTCGCCCCGCCGCGGATGCTCGACGTCGCGCACCTCGTGGACACCGGACGGGTGTACGGGCCGACGGTGTACGCGGCGAAGCCCGCCACCGACACGATGGCCAACCAGTTCGCCGCCATGCCCTCCCTGCACTTCGGCTGGGCGCTGATGATCGCGATCGGCCTGGTCGCCGCCACCCGGTCGCGGCTGCGCTGGCTGTGGCTGCTGCATCCGCTGGTGACCCTGTTCGTGATCGTCAGCACCGCGAACCACTACTGGCTGGACGCGATCACGGCGGGCCTGCTGCTCGCTGCCGCGCTGGCCGTGGTCCCCGCACCGTCCTCGGCGCGGCGCGGCACGAGCGGCACGCTGCCGCGCTCGACGCCGCCGGTCAGGCGCGCGCGTCCCGCGGCCGACCACTCCGGCCTGGTCGGAGCCGGGCGATGAGCGCCACGGTCCTGGCCATCGTCCTGTCGCTGTTCTCCGCCGTCGCCTACGCGGCGGCGGCGGTGGCCCAGCAGCGGCTCGCGGCGCGGAACGCGGGCAGCGGGCTGCTGCGGCTGCTCGGGCACGGCGCCTGGTGGTGGTCGGTGCTCCTCAACGCCTCTGCGGCGCTGCTGCACGTGGCCGCGCTCAAGTACGGTCCGCTGACCCTGGTCCAGCCGCTGGGCGCGCTCACCCTGGTGGCCGCGGTGCCGCTCGGGGCGCGGGCGGCCGGGCGCCGGGTGAGTTCCCTGGAGTGGCGGGGTACGGCCCTGACCCTGGCGGGTCTGGCCGCGCTGCTGGTGACGGCGTCCGGGCCGGAGCCCGACAGGGTGCTGAGCCTGCCGCAGGCACTGGCGGTGGCGGGGGCGACCGCCGCCGCGATCGGCGTCCTGGCCCGGCGGGGCGCCCGGCCGGGGCTGCGGCACGCTACCGCGTCCGGGGTCGCCTCCGGGGTCGCCTCCGCGCTCACGCAGACGGTCACGGTGGCGGCCACGGACCGCTCCGGCCCCCTGCTGAGCGTCCAGGTCGTCGTGGTCGCGCTGCTGGTGGCGGCGTTCGCGACGAGCGGCCTGCTGCTGTCCCAGACCGCGTACCGCGACGGCCTCGGGGCGCCCCTGGCGCTGGTCACGCTGGCCAACCCGGTCGCCGCCGGGGTGATCGGCCTGTGCCTGCTGGGCGAGCGCCTCCAGGGCGGTATGGCCGGCCTGTCGCTCGCGGCGGCGGGTGCGGGTCTGGCGTCCTGGGGCGTGGTGACCCTGTCCCGGAGCGCGCCGGAGCCGGTCGCGTCGGGCGGCGGTCCGCGCCCGGTCATGGCGGCCGGCGACCGGGCGACGGCCCTGGTCGGCGACGATCACCCGGTCGCCGCCGTGCTCGCGCTGGGGGCCCTGGAGGGCGGCCCGGTCGGCCGCGGCGCGCTCTCGGTGCCGCGGCAGCTCGGGCCCGTACCCACGAGGCCCGCGCCGTCGAAGCCCGTACCGCCCGAGCATCTGACCCCGCTGTGACGGGAGGCCGGGTCCGGAGCGGACGGCCCCGGGACGAAGAACGGCGGCCGGGGCGGGGGGGGCAGGCGGGGCCGCGGGGCGGAGCCGGAAGTGGCAGGCGGC
>NZ_JBEZHK010000045.1:0-54785 GCF_040650555.1 Streptomyces sp. NPDC048664
ATGGGCGAGGAGATCCATGGGCCGCCCTCCTGGGACGTGCGGACGGTCGGCCTCACACCCCAGCGATCGAGTCGTAGAAGAGGGCCGGTTTCGGAGACATCCGAAACCGGCCCTCGGTCATTTCCGGGGACCTGGACTCCTGAGCTCAGCCGCCCAGGAGTCCAGGCAGGGCGAGGGCCCCGAGGAGGGTGGCGCCCAGCAGCAGCCACGCCACGTAGTCCCCGAGGTGTCCGGACTGGAGGCGGCGCAGACGCCGGGCGCGGCCGGGGACTGCCACCCGGCTCGGGCGGGCGACGGCCACGGCGGTCAGGCTCAGGGCGAGCAGGGTGGACAGCAGGCCCAGCAGGATGCCCGGCAGAGTCCAGCGAACCGAGTCAGGGGCGGCACCCTGGTGCGCCCCCGCCATGCCGTGAGCCACCGCTTCGCCGAGACCGGGAACGCACCCGAGGGTGAACGCGGCGGCGAGGAGTACGGCGGGCACGGCCGTCATGGTGTCCGGGATCCGGTGGAGTCTGCGCTCGGTCTCGGGCCGTTCGTCGGAGCCGGTGGTCTCGTAGCCGTCGGTGTCGGCGGGGCGTGGGCCGAGCCCCCAGAACACGCGCGCGGTCATGCGCAGTACGGCGGCGGCGGTGAGGGCCGAGGCGAGGACGTACAGCGCGGTGAGCGGTCCGCCCGCGCTCTCCTCGACGATGGACTTGCCGAGGGCCGTGCCGAACGGCGGCAGCCCGGCGAGGCCGAGCGCACCCACCACGAACATGACCCCCACACCGCGCATCCGGCCGACGGCTCTGCCGTACAGGGCGAACTCGTCCACACTGCCGTACCGGTCGAGGAGCACCCCGGCGCAGGCGAACAAGGCGGCCTTCACACCGGCGTGCCCGAGGACATAGAGCGCCACTCCGGCGTCGGCCTGCGGCCTGAGTACCCCGATACCGATGACGAACAGGCCCATGTGGGCGACGGTGGAGTAGGCCAGCAGGCGTTTGATGTGCCGTTGGTACCAGCACATCACGGCACCGACCGCCGCCGTCATGGCGCCGAGGGTCACCAGGGCGCGCTCCACGTCGGGCGCGGGGATTCCGCCCGGCCCGGCGAAGACGGTCGTGTGGACGCGCCAGACACCGTAGGCGCCGAGTTCCACCATCGCGCCCGACAGCAGCATGCACACCGGGGTGGGGGCGACCGCGTGCGCGTCCGGCAGCCAGAACTGGAACGGCACGGCGGCGGCCTTCACCAGCAGACCCGTCATCACCAGGACGAACGCGGTAAGGACGAGGGCGTCCGGCTTGCCGTGAGCGTCGAGAGCGTGCCCGATGCGCGCCATCCCCAGCTCGCCCGTACGCGCGTAGAGGAAGCCGATGCCCATCAGCAGGGCGTACGCGCCCAGGGAGTTGATGACGCCGAAGGTCAGGGCGCCCTGGACCGCCTTGGCCTCGTCGATGCGGTAGCCGGTCAGCGCGTAGGCGACGACGCCCATCAGCTCGAAGAACACGAAGGCGTTGAACAGGTCTCCGGACAGGGCGAAGCCGCACATGCCCGCCTGGAACACCAGCATCAGCGCGGGGAAGGAACCCGCGTGGCGGTGCGGTGGCTCGGCGAAGTACCGCCAGGAGTAGACCAGCGCCGCGAAGGTCAGCAGCGAGGCGAGGGCGGCGAGACCGAGAGCGGGGCCGTCCCCCACCATGCGGATGCCGATGTCCGGCGCCCATCCGCCCATGTCCTCGATCAGGGGCCGTGAGGAGTGGGACAGCATCACCAGTGCCAGGCCCGCCCCGCCCGCCGAGACCGCGCACGCGATGGTCTCGGCCGCGCGGCGCGGCAGCCCGCGCCCCGCGGACACCAGCACCATGGCACCCAGCAGAGGCACGACCGGGACCAGGGGGAGCAGATGTCGCATCAGCCGCGGAGCTCCCTCAACTCGTCCGGATCGACGGTCCCGTGACGCTTGGCCACCTGGAGGACGAGCGCGAGCAGCAGTGCGGTGACCGTGGCGCCGACGACGACGTCGGTGAGGGTGAGCGCCTGAACGACGGGGTCCACCAGAGGTCGGCTTCCGGGCTTGAGGTCCGAGAAGACCGGGGCGGTCGCTCCGTTCCGGTACCCCACGGCCAGCAGCAGGACATACGTCGCGCACTGGCACACGGACAGGCAGCCGACGGCGTGGATCAGGTTCCGGCTGGTGGCGAGGCCGTAACAGCCCACCAGGAAGATCCAGACGGCGACCAGGTACGGGAGGACGTGCGTCATCGGGTGCTCAACTCCCCTCCTGCGTTCGTGACTCGATCTCGACCGCCTGTTCCAGGAACCGGGCGAGCAGCACCACGACGGCACTGGCCACCTCCATGCCGATGGCCGCGTTCAGCAGCGGTACGGTGCCGCCGGAGGACAGCGTGTTGAAGGTGCCGTAGGGAAGCACCGTGTTCGCCAGGAACGAGCCGCCCACCAGGAGACCCGCGAGGCCCACGAGCACGTACGCGCATGCGGCGACCGCGTCCATGACCTCGAACACGCCGACCGGGCGCACTCGCTCCAAGGCGCGGTAGTCGGCGCCGAGGTACAGCAGATGCAGGGCGGTGGCGGCGACCACCCCGCCCTGGAACCCCCCGCCGGGGCTGAGCTGCCCGTGGGCGATGACGTAGAGGCCCACGACGAGGGCGACGGGCAGGACGAGGAGCGCGTAGCGACGCACGGGTGCCGTGACGTCGGCCGGTTCGGGCGCCTGGCGGTGTTCGTCGCGAGCCTGGCGCAGGAGCACCACGCAGCCCAGGACCGCGGCGAAGAGGATGCTCATCTCGCCGAGGGTGTCGTAGGCGCGCAGGTCGAAGTTGATGGAGGCGATGGTGTTGGCGGTGTGCCGGGCGAGCGCGGCGCGCACGGCCCGGTCGCCGTAGGGATGCCACGCCCCGCCGAACGACGGGAGGTCCAGGCAGGCGAGGATCAGCAGGACGGCGAGGCCGGCACCGCCGACGGCCAGGACGGCGAGGCGTTGACGGCGGCTCACCGATCGGCGCTCCGGTCCTCGCCCTGGGCGCGCCGCTTGACCTTGCGCACGGACAGCATGATCAGCAGCGGGGTGAGGGCAGAGCCGACCGCCAGCTGCGACAGGCCGACATCGGGGGCTTGGAGCACGGTGAACAGGACCGCCAGGACGACGCCCAGCACGGACAGCACCAGCGCCTGGCGAGCCGGGTCACGGGTGGCCACCGCGACGGTGGCGGTCGCGGCCACCAGCAGCAGCACGACGACGATCAACGCGTCAGCCATCGCGCACCTGCCGGAATCCGCCCGCGAGCGAACGGGAGGCGACGAGATTGCCACCGATCAGCAGGGCGCCTGTCACCAGCAGCTTCGCCATGGCTCGCCCAGGACCCTCAGCCGCGCAGAGCATGGCCACGACCACCCCGCCCACGCCTGCCGCCACCCAGGTCGGCCCCTGGGTCGGGGGCCGGGCATCCGCCAGATCGTCCGCGAGCAGCCGTGCGAACACCAGGGTGCCGACCGGCCCCAGCAGGGCCAGAAGCAGCGCGAGATCCACATAGGAGGAGCGGCCGTAGCCCTGGGCGAGCAGCAGCAGGCCGGGGCTCGCCACGGAAGTGGCGAGGTTCTGCGCCGTGACCCTGCGCGGCAGCGGCCCCGTCGACACCGCCCACACGACCACAGCCCCTCCCACGGCCAGCAGAGCCGCTGCCGCCGCGATCCAGCCGTTCAACGCCAGGTCACCGCCCGGCCCGCGAGCCGGGCCGCGACGGCTCCCACAGCCGCACAGCTCAGCCCGACCACCCCTTCCACGGTGTCGACCGGACCGATCAGCACCAGCCACAGCAGGGTGAGCCCGACCCACCAGCCCACCAGTTCGAACGCGGCGGAGAACGCCGTGCGCCACGTCATTCCCGCCTCCTCGCCTCGCTCACCGGAATCCAAGCACCGCCGCCGTCACGAGGTGCGGCGACGCGCAGGCACGCACCTGGTACCCCTTCCGGCCCCGTGGACACCACGCCGGCACGGCGCAGGTTCCTTCCACGGGTGAATCGGGTACTCGGGCGCTCTGTCGCACTGTGGTCGAGGACCTTCAGGAGGAGTTGGGGCCGAACGGCTTGTCGCAGGCTGGGTCGTGCACATCCCGGCGCACACCGCCACCGGGGCCGGATCCCACGCGGTGCGGGTCACCCGGTCCGGCGAGGAGCGGTCGGGACGCGCCGACGCCTGCCGCGAGGTGGTCTCTCATGTCAGCGGATGACGGCCGGACCGGCACCGGTACGGGACGGGCCGCCGTCCTCGACGTGGACGGCACCCTGGTCGACACCAACCACCTGCACGTGGTGACGTGGTGGGAGGCGTTCCGCCAGGCGGGTCACCGGGTGTCGACGCATGCGATCCACAGAGCGATCGGGCTGGGTTCCGAGGACCTCGTCGCCCACCTCCTCGGGGATGACACGGCCCGTGACGAGGCGGAGGGGCTCAGTGCGGCCCACAAGGTGCTCTACGGCGAATACGTCGAGCGCTTGGCGGCTCTGCCGGACGCGGGAAGTCTGCTGCGGCGTCTGGCCGGCGAGGGGTGGACGGTGGTCCTGGCCACCTCGGCCGGCGGGGAGGAACTGTCCGCGTTGCGGAGAGCGCTCGACGCGGACGACGCCATCGGGGCCACCGCGAGCGCCGACGACGTGGCGGAGGGTAAGCCGGCCCCCGAGCCGGTCGAGCGGGCGCTGGAACTCGCCGGCGTACCGGCGGAGCGTGCGGTGTTCGTCGGGGACACCGTCTGGGACATGCGGGCGGGCAGTCGCGCCGGCGTGCGGTGCGTGGGCCTGCTCTGCGGAGGCATCCCCCGCAGGGATCTGGAGGAGGCCGGTGCGGGGGCCGTGTTCGGTGATCCGGCTCATCTGCTCGCCTCGCTGTCCAGCAGTCCGCTCAGGTGATCCGCGAGCTCACGGGGGAGCCGGCGTGTGGCACCGCGAGCCTCCGGGGTACCCGGAAGGCCCCGCCGCGGTGCGGGTGAGACCTGCGCGACACGTACAGCGCCTTGGGAGGTGCATCATGAGAGCAGCGGTCTACGAGGGTCCCCGGACCGTGGTGGTGGAGGACGTGCCGGACGCCAGGATCGAGCATCCCTGCGACATCCTGGTGAAGGTCACCACGACGAACATCTGCGGTTCGGATCTGCACATGTACGAGGGCCGTACGTCCTTCGAGGCAGGGCGCACCTTCGGGCACGAGAACCTGGGCCGCGTGGTCGAGGTCGGTCCAGCGGTGCGCAAGGTCCAGGTCGGCGACTACGTGGTGCTCCCGTTCAACATAGCCTGCGGATTCTGCAAGAACTGCGAACGGGGCCTGACGAACTACTGCCTGACCATGCAGCCGGACCCGGCCATGGCGGGTGCCGCGTACGGATTCGCCGACATGGGTCCGTACCAGGGCGGCCAGGCCGAGTTCCTCCGCGTGCCCTACGGCGACTTCAACGCGCTGCGCCTCGGCGAGGACGCGGCCGAGCGCCAGAGGGACTACGTGATGCTCGCGGACATCTTCCCCACCGGCTACCACGCCACGGAGTTGGCCGACGTCAAGCCGGGGGACCAGACCATCGTCTACGGAGCCGGTCCCGTAGGACTGATGGCGGCGTACTCGGCGATCATCAAGGGCGCGGGGCGGGTGTGGGTGACCGATCGTCAGCCGGATCGGCTCCGGGTGGCCGAGGCGATCGGTGCCATTCCGATCGACTGCACGGAGCAGGACCCGGTCGAGGTCGTCAAGGAGGCCACGCTCGGCCTGGGCGCCGACAACGGGTGCGAGTGCGTCGGCTACCAGGCGCACGACGACCAGGGTCACGAGGACGCGTCCCTCACGCTCAACGGGCTGATCGACGCCGTGCGGTTCACCGGAACCATCGGCGTCGTCGGCGTGTTCGTCCCCGAGGACCCGGGTGGAGCGGAGGCCCAGAACGAGTTGGAGGCACACGGCAAGGTGCCGATCGACTACGGCAGGATGTGGTTCAAGGGCCAGACGATGGGAACCGGCCAGGCTCCGGTCAAGCGGTACAACCGCGCGCTGCGTGACCTGATCGCGGCCGGCGAGGCCACCCCGGGCTTCGTCGTCTCCCACGAACTCCATCTGGACGAGGCGCCGGGCGCCTACGAACACTTCGACGCCCGGGACGACGGCTGGACGAAGGTCATCCTGCACCCCGACGGCTCCCGCTGACCGTTTTCGCACGGGCGGGTCGGGTACTCGCGCATATATGGTGCGATTCGGATACACGATGATGGCCGAGCAGGCCGGCCCCCGGGATCTGGTGAGTCTGTCGTCCGTGCCGAGCAGGTCGGCTTCGACTTCTCGGTGACGTCCGACCACTGCTTTCCCTGGCTCGCCGAGCAGGGGCACGCCTCGTACGCGTGGTCCTTGCGTTGCCGCGCGATGGCGCCGGGAGGTCATCGGATCCGATCCGACGAGAGGGGCGAACCCATGAGTGCCTCGGAAAAGCGCGACACCCCGCAGGTCGACGAGGAGACGAGGGAGCGGTCCGCGGAGCAGCGGACCACCATCGCGCCCACCCCGCCGGACGTGCGGGCCGAGGGCGACGACCCGGAGCCGCCGCCGACCGAGAGCAAGTGACCGCCGGACGATCAGGACCCGGAGCGCTGTGCACGCATGAGGATCCGCTGGAAGGTCGTGGCCCAGGCCCCTTCGCCGGGGGTCTACGCGCCGCAGGCCGACACCTGGTTCCTGGAGCGGGCTCTGCGCCGGGAGTCACCAGGACCGGGGGTGAACGTACTCGACCTGGGGACGGGCGAGGGGACGCTGGCCGTCTGCGCGGCGCGCCAGGGTGCCCGTGTCACCGCGACGGACATCTCGTGGCGGGCGGTGCTGAGCACCCGGCTGAACGCGCTGCGGGCGAGGCAGCACCTGGACGTACGGCGGGGAGACCTGCTGGCGCCGGTACGGGGCCGGACCTTCGACCTCGTGGTCAGCAACCCGCCCTATGTGCCTGCTCCGGGGCCGGCACCGTCCGCCACCGGCGACGCCGGCCACCGCGCCAGGGCGAGCGACGCCTGGGACGCGGGACACGACGGGCGGGCGGTCCTCGACCGCATCTGTGCGGAGGTGCCATCGGTGTTGCGTCCCGGTGGTGTCCTGCTGATGGTGCAGTCCGGCTTGAGCGGCACCGACACGACGCTGCGGAGCCTGACCAGGTCCGGGTTGCGAGCCACCGTCAGTGACCGCACGCGCGTCCCCTTCGGCCCCGTCCTGCGCGCACGGCGTGCCTGGCTGCGTGAGCACCACCTGATCGCGCCGGAGCAGGAACTCGAAGAGCTGGTGATCATCCGTGCCGAGCAGATCTGACCGACCCTGCCGTGTCGTGATGACCGAGGACGGCCCCTTGCTCATCCCGGGTCCGGTGGAGGTCACCCTCGCCGACGGCAGAGTGGCCGTGTCGCGCCGGTTCGTCGTCGCGCTCTGCACCTGCGGGCGCAGCGCCATCCACCCGTGGTGCGACACCAGCCATCGCCGCCGGTCCGCCGGGTGTCCGGGAGCCCGGCGCGAGGAGGCGTGATCGCCATGATCCGGTCCGCGCACCTGCCCACGTGGACGGGTCCGCCACTGCCGCTTCCACGTGGCCCTTTGTCCTCGGCCCTCGCCACCGACCTGACGGAAGGCCCGTCGGGGCTGCCGGGATCGGACGGGGTGACCGAGGCGGATCCGTACGGCGACGACGTACAGCTCTGCCTGTACATGCTGTACGAGCTGCACTACCAGGGACTCACGGGGGTCGACCCACGCCGCGAGTGGGATCCCCGTCTGCTGGGCCTGCGCTCGGCTCTCGAGGACCATGTCACGGGTGCCCTGCGACGTGATCTCGACGGGGACGGCAGATCCGTGTGCGAGGCGCTGGACGACCTCCTGGCGGAACCGGTGCGCGGCGACCCCACCAGTGTCAGCCACTACCTCCAACGCCACGGTGAGCTTTGGCAGTTGCGGGAGTACGCGGTTCTGCGGTCGCTGTACCACCTCAAAGAGGCGGACCCGCACGCGTGGGTCATCCCGAGGCTGCGGGGCAGAGCCAAGGCGGGCATGGTGGCCGTGGAGTACGACGAGTTCGGAGCCGGACGCGCCGAGGACATCCATGCGGTGCTGTTCGCCGACCTCATGGCCGACCTCGGGCTCGACACCGCGTACGGCCACTATGTCGATGTTGCTCCCGCCCAGGCGCTGGCCCCGGTCAACCTCATGTCGCTGTTCGGGCTGCACCGGTCCTGGCGCGGCGCGCTGGTCGGGCACTTCGCCTCGGTCGAGATCACCTCGTCGCCCGCTTCGGGACGCCTGGCCCAGGCGATGCGGCGTACCGGCGCGGGTCCCGCGGCCGAGCGCTTCTACACCGAACACGTCGAGGCCGACGCCGTACACGAACAGGTGGTGCGCCGGGAGGTGATCGGCGGACTGCTGGACGACGAGCCCGGCCTGGAGCCGGACGTCGTGTTCGGTGTGGCCGCCACCGAGGAACTGGACCGGCGTCTGGCGACGACTGTGCTCGGAGCGTGGCGCCGGGGCGACAGCGCGCTCAGGCGTCCCGGTCTCGATGGATGACGGTCATGCCCGAGCCGCCGGATATGGAGGGGTTCCGCCGCGAGACCATGGCGTGTGGACGCGGCGTCATGGACATCGAGGTGCGGGACGGGACGGCGCTCCGGCGCGTCCACGCCGCGATGGGCCGGGTGTGAGCGTCGCCGTACCGGCCATGAGTGAGGGGAGGCAGGTTTGCCACGCCGACTGCCGATGCCCGAGCAGACGGTCGAGAACGGGAAGGGGTGACCCGGGTGAAGGCGTCGAAGATCGCCTACAAGCCGGTCGGTCTGGCGCTCGGAATGGCCGGCGGCATGGCTGCGAGAGCACTGTTCAAGCGGACGTGGAAGATGCTCGGTCACGACGACGACGCCCCGGACGCCACCGACGAGGAGCGCTCCTGGCGCGAGGTGCTGCTCGCGGCTTCGCTGCAGGGCGCGATCTTAGCCGGGACGAAAGCGGCAGTCGACCGTGGCGGGGCCGCCGCCGTCCGCCGCCTGACCGGAGTCTGGCCCGGCTGACGGTCCCCGTCCGGCGCACGCTCACTCCGGAACCCGAATCGACCAGACCGCATCGTCGTCCGGGGCTGCGCTCTCGAACGCTGCCTCCCGCGCCGTACGAGAGGCTGGACGGCAGGGCGAAGGTTCTGGGAACCGCCCCGGGGGTACCCGGGTCCTCTCCGGGAAGCGCGGTCCCCCTTGGAAACAGGAGAGGTGTCCCTCATGAGCATGCCCAGCAGGGAAGGGGAACCCCTGAACAGCACTCTGGTCACCGCGATGGAAGCCGTCGAGGACCAGGAGTGGCTGGACGGGCCTGCCCGATATGTGCGCGAGGTCGTCCGGCGTGTCCCGATGGGCCGGCTCCGTGACGGCCTGCGAGGCCTGTGGCTCGGTCACCCGCTGCATCCGGTTCTGGTGCAGGTGCCCATCGGTGCCTGGAGTTCCGCCGCGGTTCTCGACCTGATTCCCGGGGAGGGGCGTGCGGCCCGCCGCCTGGTCGCGGTCGGGCTGCTCGGCGCGGCACCGGCGGCCCTGAGCGGCTGGGTCGACTGGGCGGAACAGCGACCCCGCCAGTCCCGGGTGGGCCTCGTCCACGCCGCGACGAACCTCGCGGCCGTCACCGTGTACGCCTGTTCCCTGGCAGCCCGCTTCCAAGGCCGCGGTCTGCTGGGACGCGCACTGGGTTTCGGAGGGCTGACGATCGCCACGGTCGGGGGCACGCTGGGCGGTCATCTCGCCTATCGCCAGGCCGCGGGTGTCAACCACGCGGAAGCGGTGCCGGTCCTGGTCGAACCGGGTTGGCACCGGATCGGGGTGCTGGACGACTTCCCGGTCGGGGAACCGGTGCGACGGACGGCCGGCGAGGTGCCCCTCCTGGTGGTCCGCGACGAGCACGGCACGCTCAACGCGCTGGCCGACCGCTGCAGCCATCTGGACGGGCCGCTCCACGAAGGCCAGGTCGTGGACGGCTGCGTCGTATGTCCTTGGCACGGAAGCGAGTTCCGGCTCTCGGACGGTGCGAACGTGCGGGGGCCGGCGACCGCGCCGCAGCCTTGTTTCGAGTGCCGCGTGACTCCGGACGGCACCGTCGCCGTCCGTCTCGCCACAGCCTGACCACGCCCGCCCTCGTCGACCGGAGGCTCCTGTCGGCTGACTGTCATGGTCGGATCCTGGCCTGGGTGAGGAATGAGGAGTGAGGGGGGGGCAAAGCCGGGGACCCGCACCGCATCGACGTCACGATGGCTTGACGAAGGAGCAACGGCATGACGAGCCAGCAGCCCGGCAGCACATCGCGGCGCGACAGGTCACCGGCCGATCCGGTGGCCCGGCTCGCGGGGTGGGACGAGACGGATGTACGGGCGGTGGACACCGTGCGGCTGTTGGCGGCCGACGCGGTCCAGAAGGTGGGCAACGGCCATCCTGGTACGGCGATGAGCCTTGCCCCGCTGGCGTACCTGCTGTTCCAGAACGTCATGCGGCACGACCCGAACGACGACCAGTGGTTGGGGCGCGACCGGTTCGTGCTCTCCTGCGGACACTCCAGTCTGACCCTGTACATCCAGCTCTACCTGGCCGGCTTCGGTGTGGAGCTCATGGACCTGCAGGCGTACCGGACCTGGGGCTCGGGCACGCCGGGGCACCCCGAGCACCGGCACACCCGAGGAGTGGAGATCACCACCGGCCCGCTGGGGCAGGGCTTGGCCGGCGCGGTGGGCATGGCGATGGCGGCCCGCCGCGAGCGCGGACTGCTCGACCCGGATGCCGAGGCGGGCGCCAGCCCCTTCGACCACCACGTCTACGTGATCGCCTCCGACGGCGACATGATGGAGGGCGTCACCGGCGAGGCCGCCTCCTTGGCGGGCCACCAGGAACTCGGCGACCTCGTCGTCTTCTACGACGCCAACCACATCTCGATCGAGGACGACACGGACATCTCCTTCAGCGAGGACGTCTCGGCGCGGTTCGCTTCCTACGGCTGGCATGTGCAGACGGTCGACTGGACTCGCACCGGAACCTACGTCGAAGACGTCGATGCGGTCCTGGAGGCCACTCGCGCCGCCCAGGAGGAATCCGGCCGGCCCTCGCTGATCGTGCTGCGCACTCTCATCGGCTGGCCGGCTCCGCACAAGCAGAACTCCGGAAAGGCCCACGGGTCCGCGCTGGGGGAGGAGGAGGTCGCCGCGACCAAGTCGCTGCTGGGCTTCGCCCCAGAACGGCACTTCACCGTCGAGGACGACGTCCTGGCCCGGACGCGCGAAGCCTGTGACCGCGGTCGGCGGGCGCACGAGGAGTGGGACGAGAGGTTCGCGGCCTGGCGCACGGCGAACCCCGAGCGTGCCGCCCTGCTGGACCGCCTGCAGGAGCAGCGGCTGCCCGACGGCTGGAGCGATGTCCTGCCGGTCTTCCCCGCCGACGACAAAGGTATGGCCACCCGCGCCGCGTCCGGCGAGGTCCTCACCGCTCTGGCCCCGGTGCTGCCGGAGCTGTGGGGCGGCTCCGCGGACCTGGCCGGCAGTAACAACACCACCATGGGCGACCAGCCGTCCTTCGTCCCCGCCGGCCGCCAGACCAAGGGCTACAAGGGCGGCCCGTACGGACGCACCCTGCACTTCGGCATCCGCGAGCACGCCATGGGCGCGATTCTCAACGGCATCGCCCTGCAAAGCCTGACCCGCCCCTACGGCGGCACGTTCCTGACGTTCTCGGACTACATGCGGCCCGCGGTGCGGTTGGCGGCACTGATGCGGCTGCCCGCCGTCTACGTGTGGACGCACGACTCCATCGGCCTGGGCGAGGACGGTCCCACCCACCAGCCCGTCGAACACCTGGCCGCACTGCGTGCCATCCCCGGCCTGGACGTGGTGCGGCCCGCCGACGCCAACGAGACCACCGCGTGCTGGCGCGCCATTCTCGAACACCCCGACCATCCCGCCGGACTCGTCCTCAGCCGCCAGAACCTGCCCGTCCTGGACCGCGACAGCGGGGAGTACGCCCCCGCGCAGGAGGCGGCCCGCGGCGCCTACATCCTGGCCGACGGGCCTGACGGTGCGGCACCGGACGTCATCCTGGTCGCCACCGGCTCCGAGGTGCACCTCGCCCTTGAGGCCCGCACCCTGCTGGCAGCGGACGGGGTCGCGGTACGCGTGGTGTCGATGCCGTGCCGGGAATGGTTCGCCGCTCAGCCACTGGACTACCAGGACCACATCCTGCCGCCGGACGTGCAGGCCCGGGTCAGTGTCGAGGCCGCCGTGGGGCAGGGCTGGCGCGACGTGGTCGGCGATGCGGGGCGGATCGTGAGCCTGGAGCACTACGGCGCCTCGGCGGACTACGAGCGCCTCTACTCCGAGTTCGGCATCACGCCCGAGGCCATCGCCGCGGCAGCCCACGACAGCATCCGCGACACCCGGCGGACTCCGCGTCCCGGCGGCCACCGTCCCACCCTCGCCGGAGGCTCGCATCGATCGGGTACGTCGTGACGGGGGTGATCGCCGCCCCGTACGGCAGGGCCGGTTTCGGAGACATCCGAAACCGGCCCTCGGTCGTTCCCGGGGACCGCGCGACGGTCTGGTTCAGGACCGCCCGTGCTTGGGGGGCTTGTTGGCGCATGGGCTTCTTTACGACATCCGTCGGTCGGTCCAAAGGAAGCACTCGAACGGATCAATGACGGCGAGTTCCTGCTCCGATGCGGGTTTCGGAGATGTCCGAGACCCGTCGTCGGCGTTTGGGGGGATCGGCCGGCGTCAGTATCGTCGGCGGCTCCGGCGGCGCTCCGAGAGCGGGCACGCACAGACGATCCGGGGCCGGAACCAGGGAGTTCGTTGGTGGGGGAGTCGGCGGTGGAGTCGGTGCGCTCGACCGGACCCGGCGGGCGGGTGACCGGGCGGTCGGCGCCCTCGGTGCTGCCCCCGTCGCTGCGCGCGTGGCTCGGGTCCGCCGCGGTCCTCGGCGCGCTGGTGGTCGTCGTGCTCGGCGTCCTGTACGCGGGCCACAGCCGACCCGGCAGGGTGGACGCGCGGGTCTCGGCGATGGTGTACGGCGTGCGGCCGCCGTGGCGGTACGCCGCCCTGGCCCTGGACTTCCTCGGGGAGCCCCAGGGAGCGGCGATCCTCGTGGCGAGCGCCGTGGCGGCCTGTCTGCTGCTTCGGCGTCCTCGCGCGGCGGCGCTCGTCCTGGTCGGCCTCGGTGCGAGCGTGGGGACGGCGACGCTGCTCAAGTCCGTGGTGGGACGCACCATCCACGGCGGGTACCTCTCCTACCCCAGTGGGCACACCGCCTTCGCCACCACGCTCGCCCTCGTGGCGGCGCTGGTCGCGACCGAGCGGCTCGGCCTCGACAGGAGGGCCGGTGTCCCCCTCGTGCTCGGCGCGGCGCTGGTCGCCGGTGCCGCCATGGGCTGGGCCGAGGTCGCCCTGGGGGCGCACTACCCGACCGACGCCCTCGGTGGCTGGTGCACCGGGCTGGCGGTGACACCGGCGACCGCGTGGCTGGTCGACCGGACCGCCGACCGGCAGGCCGGCCGGACGGCCGATACCGGTCGGCGGGAGCCCCACTGACGCGACGTCACGCCGGCCTCGTGTTCCCATGCCTCACACGAAGCGGCGGAACACCGGCTTCACCGGCCGTCCGGCCGTCCAGGAGGCGGGGTCGGCGGCGTCCAGTGCCTTCCGGTACACCGCGCACGCCTGGGCCACCACCTCGACGGTGTGGTCGATGTCGGCGTCGTCGAGCGCGCTGCTCACCACGAACGACGGCGCCAGCACGCCGCCCGCGAGGAGGTGGCGCAGGAACAGGGTGCGGTACCGCTGCGAGGGCAGGCCGTCCTCGTCGAGGGTGGCGAAGACCAGGTTGCTGGCCCGGCCCCGGACCAGGACGTGGTCGCCGACCCCCATGCTGTCCGCGGCCTCGCGGACACCGGTGGCCAGCCGCTCGCCGAGGGCGTGCAGCCGCGCGGTGACGCCCTCCTCGACGTAGGTGGCCAGGACGGCCATCGCGGCCGCCAGGGAGTGCGTCTCCGCGCCGTGCGTGCTGGACAGCAGGAACACCCGGTCGCCGGGGTGGCGCAGCCCGCCCTGCTCCATCAGCTCGCGGCGCCCGGCCAGCGCGGAGACCGCGAACCCGTTGCCCAGCGCCTTGCCGAACGTGGACAGGTCGGGGACGACGCCGTACAGGCCCTGGGCGCCCGCCTCGGACCAGCGCAAACCGGTGATCATCTCGTCGAAGACCAGGACGCAGCCGTGCCGGTCGGCCAGGTCGCGCAGACCGGCGAGGTACCCGGGGGGCGGCTCGGTGTGGGTGGCGGGTTCGAGGATCAGGCAGGCGATCTCGTCCGGGTAGCGGGCGAGCAGCTCCTCCGTGGCGGCCAGGTCCCCGTAAGGGAACGCCACGGTCAGCTCGTTGGTCGCCGCCGGGACACCGGCGGACATCGGCGTGGTGCCGATGAACCAGTCGTCGACGGAGAAGAACGGATGGTCGGCGCAGAGGGCCACCCGCGGGCGTCCGGTGGCGGCACGGGCCAGGCGCACCGCGGCGGTGGTGGCGTCGGAGCCGTTCTTCGCGAACTTCACCATCTCGGCGGTCGGCACCGTGGCCAGGAAGCGTTCCGCGGCCTCCACCTCCACGATGGAGGGCCGGACGAAGTTGCTGCCGCGGCCGATCTCCCGCCGCACCGCCTCGATCACGCGGGGGTGGGCGTGGCCGAGGCTGACCGACCGCAGGCCGGAGCCGTACTCGATGTAGCGGTTGCCGTCGATGTCCCACACATGGGCACCCTGGCCGTGGCTGATGACGGGAGCCAGCTTGTCGGGGTACTGGTCGTCGCCCTTGGCGTAGGTGTGCGCGCCCCCGGGGATCAGGGCGTGCAGCCGCTCGTTCGCCCGCTGCGACCGGGTCAGGTGGAGTTCTTCGGTGTTGTCCGTGCCCACGCGGTACTCAACTTTCTTTGTGCTGTAGGAACGCGGCGAGGCTCGACGCCTTCCGGTCCCTTGGGGACATCGAGGTGACCGGAAGCGGCCAGGGAATGGCGAGTTCGGGGTCGTCGAAGGCGATCGTCACGTCCTCGGCCGGATCGTGCGGGCGGTCGATGCGGTACGAGACGTCGGCGGTCCCGGTCAGCGCCTGGAAGCCGTGGGCACACCCCGCCGGAATGTACAGGGTCACCTGCGTCTCGTCGGACAGTTCGAAGAAGGCCCGGTTGCGGTAGGTGGGTGAGTCCGCCCGCAGGTCCACGACGACGTCGAAGATCCTGCCGTACGAGCACCGCACCAGCTTGGCCTCGCCGTCGCCGGAGCGCAGGTGCAGGCCGCGCAGGACGCCGCCGGCCGAACGGGAGAGGCTGTCCTGGGAGAAGGCCTCCGGGGCGATGCCCACCGAGCGGACCACGTCGGCGTCGAAGGTGCGGCAGAAGAAGCCGCGTTCGTCGGCGTGCGGCGTCGGCTCGAAGAGGTACGCGCCGGTGATCTCGGGGACTTCGGTCGCCTTCATGATTCCTTCCGTACGGTCTGGGCGTGGTCCCTCGCCGGGAACAGCGCCGCGGTCAGGGAGGTGAACTGCTGATCGAGTCGCCGGCCGGCGGCCAGGGTCCGCTCTGCGACGGTCGCCCGCAGCTCGACCGCGTGCTTCTCCAGCGCACGGAACTGCTCGAGCAGCCGGTCGGCGTCGACCGCGCGCGCCGGGTGGCAGTACGCGCCGAGGCCCATCTCCGCCATGAGCGCGTCGCTCTTGGCCGCGTAGCAGAGGGCGAGCACCGGCGTACCGGTCTTCAGCGCGCAGATCAGGTTGTGGTACCGGACCGCCACGACGGTGTCGGCGAGCGCCATCTCGTTCATCAGGTCGGCGAGCGAGGACAGTTCGGCCGCGGTGACCAGCGGCGAGTCCACCGCGTCGCGGATCGCGGCGACCACCGGCGCGTCGCATCCGTCGCCGGTGAGCAGCCGGACGGACCTGCCCTCCTCGACCAGCGTCCGGACGAACCGGATCGTCCCGTCGAGGTAGCGCCGGTATATCTCCTCGCCCCGGGCGCGGTCGTCGTTGCCGCCGTGGAAGTCCATGACGCCGACGCAGACCGGGCCCGGCGGCGCCGACGGGTCGAACGGCGCGCTCGCTCGCGGCGTCGGCAGGGCGAACGCGAGATCGGGGTGCACCTCGTCGCGCGCGGTGTCCACGCCCATCGCCCGCATCGCGTCACGGGAGGGGGCGTCCCGGTAGGACCGGTAGGAGGCCAGCCGGGCCGACCAGCGCACCAGGGCCCTGGTCGGCCGGTTGCCGATCGCGGCCGCGCCGACCCCGACCAGCGCGACCGGGACGCGCAGCATCCGGCCGCTCGCGCAGAGCAGGAACAGCGCGTACGGGAAGCCCCACGGCCGCAGCGGCAGCGTGGCCTCCAGGACGCCCATGCCCGGGACGATCACCACGTCGTGCCGGCGCACCCAGGCCGCGGTGCGGACGACGTCGACGAGCTTGCCCAGGCCCTTCGCCGCGATCGCGCCCGTACGCGACGCGGTCCGGTACTCCCCGCGGTACCAGTGCAGCCGCGTCGCGCGGATCCCGAACCGGGCCGTCACGGCCTCGGGTCCGCCGCACAGCGCGTCCACGACCACCTCCGGGTGCGCGGCGCGCAGGTACCCGAGCAGGGCTTCGAGCGATCCGTCGTTGCCGAGGTTGCCGGAGCCGAGCAGGCCGAACACCCCGACGCGCACCGGGGCCCTGTCCGCGGCCGTCATGCCCTCCTCCCCTCACGTCCGGCGACGAGGTCGTCGACGGAGACCGTGAGCAGCCCCGGATCGACCGGGGCGCGGTCCTCGACCCGCTCACCGGCGCCCGGCCGGACCCGGCTGGTCATCCAGGCGGCCAGATGGCGGTAGCACGCGCGCCGGTCGGCCGCGGACAGCGGGGCCCGCCGGACCGCCGCGACGAAGCCCGCCAGGTACTCGGCGAGCAGCCGGGGCGTCGGATGCAGCGGACCCGCCCTGCGCGGGTCCAGATTGACGCACCGGGCGCGCTTGGAGGGGTTCGCCCGCTCGGCGCGCGTGGGGTGGTCGCGGCGGAAGTACAGCAGCTCCGGCACCTGGTGGAAGGCCCCGTGCAGGGTGATCTCGGCGACGAACGTGCGGTCCGCGTGGTGGTAGCTGTCGAGCGGCTTCACCCGCCGCAGCATGTCCGCCCGCATCACCCCGTAGAAGTCGTCGCCACCGGGCTCGAACAGCAGGCTGCGGAAGCGCTCCGGCGCGTGCGGGGAGTCGGTGGTGAGCCCGTACTCGTAGGGGACCTTCACCTTGCCGTCGCCGTCGATGACCGCCTGGCCGGTGTGCGCGAGGATCACGTCCGGCCGCTCGTCCAACGCCTCGACGCAGCGCCGCAGCAGGTCCCGGCCGTACAGGTCGTCGTGCGAGGCCCACTTGAACAGTTCGCCGCGGGACCGGACGAACACGAGGTTGTGGTTCGGTGTGGCGCCGATGTTCCGCGGCAGCCGGAGGTAGCGGATGCGCGCGTCCCGCGCGGCGTACGCGCGGCAGATCTCCTCGGTCCCGTCGGTCGAGGCGTTGTCGGAGACGACCAGCTCGAAGTCCTCGTAGGTCTGGCCGAGCAGGGCGTCGAGCGACTCCGCCAGGTACTCCTCGCCGTTGTACACGGGCAGGCCGATGCTCAGCCTGGGTCGGTCGGTCATGAGGTCCTCACTTCGGGGATGGGATCGCGGTGGCGCTCGCGCAGGGCGGACCGCAGGTGCAGCCACCACACGGCCGAGGCGGTGACGGTCGCGGCGGCGGCGCCCCAGGCCGAGCCCGCCGTGCCTCCGGCGGCCGCCCCGCCGAGGCCGCCGCCGACGTAGCAGGCGGAGGCGAACAGCTGGCAGCGCAGGCTGCGTCGGGCCGCGCCCAGCGCACGCAGCCCGGCCGCCGCGCCGGTGCCGAGGCCGGCGCCCGCGACGCCGAGGGTGATCTGGACGATGAGCTGCGAGGAGGAGTGCCAGACGCCGCCGAGGGCCAGTTCGCCGAGCCGGTCCGGGACCAGCAGCAGCGCCCCGCCCCAGAGCAGCGCTCCGGCCGCCTGCCCCCCGCCCAGCAGGAGGCAGAACGTGCCGAGCCGGTGCGGGGCCTGCCGCAGCACCCGTGCCGCCTCGGGGACGGTGACCAGCGAGAGCCCCATGAGCACCGCCAGGAACGGGCCGAGCAGCAGCTCGGCGCCCCGCACCGCGCCCACCGCGCCGACCCCGACGATCGCGCCCAGCCCGTACGCCCGCAGTTGGCTCGCGCCGCTGAGGCTGACGTTCTCCACCAGGTAGCGATAGCCGAGGTCGCGCTGCTCGCGAAGCCAGCCGCGCGCCTGCGCCGTCCGGGGCCGGATGCCGGACTGGAGGCAGCCGTACCCCGCCGCCACCGTGGCGGACGCGCCCCAGGCGAGCACGAAAGCGGCCACGCTGCCCACCCGGGCCGCCACCACCATGGCGGGGACGAGCGCGGCACCCCACACGACGTCGTTGACGAACGCCTTCCGTCCGGCGCCCGCGGCGAAGAACGCGAACCGCCAGGCGTCCTGGAGCAGCAGCCCCGGCATCATGACGGCGAGCGCGACGAACGCGGACCCCAGGCTGCCGCCGAGGCCGAGCGCGGCCACGAGGCACACCGCGCCGATGACCGTGCCGACGCCGAGCGCGGTGCCCGTCGAGCGGGCCACCGCCCCGCGCCAGGAGGCGTCCGACACGCCGCTGAAGCGGACCACGAGCGGGTCGGTGGCCAGCCCGCGCGAGACGTTGAGCACCACGCCGTACGTCACCCAGGCCAGGCTGAACACGCCGAACGCGGTCACCCCCAGCGAGCGGGCCACGTAGATGCCCACCGCGAAGTTGCTCACGCTGGAGGCGGCCTGGTCGGCCAGTCCCCAGGACAGCCTGCCGACGAGGGCCCGCCTGGCGGATCGGGCCGGTGCCGTCGTCCTCTCCTCGGTGCTCATCGGCGTCATGCCTTGATCAGTTCGGCGTCGCACAGGGCGTCGGCCGCCGCGGCGACGGCGGCGAACGGCAGCCCGGACCGCTCGGCGACGTCCAGCAGACTGTGCTCGCCGTCGGACAGGCTGAGCACCCAGAGCATGGCCATCTGGGCCTGCTGGGCGTCGCTGCGGCCACCGAGCGAGTCGTACAACCCGCGCCGCCCCAGCTGCGGTTCGCCGTAGGGGCTCAGGTTGACGTACCGCCGGTTGCGGTCCAGGACGGCGAACGCCTCACGGCACAGGGCCAGCGTGTCCGCCATCGCCTCGGGGGAGACGAGATCCAGGTTGTCCGCCGAGGTGTGGTACTCGGGATACCCGGCGTACGGGGTCCGGCTGAGGGAGCCCACGCCGAGATCGAACCCGGGCGAGCAGAACTGCCGCTCGTCGTAGCCGTACGGAGTGAACTCGGTTATGCGGTGCGGTCGTTCGGAGGCGGTCAGCACATGCTGCAGCACCCGGTCGATCTCCGCGTCGCCGCGCCTGCTCTGCTTGTACGTCAGCCGGCCCGGATCGCCCGCGCAGGCCAGCACCAGCCCGTGCCTGACCTCCCCCACCCGCTCCGCGTTGCGGGCCAGCCAGGTGATCGCACCGATGGTGCCGGGCGCGAACAGGAACCGGTAGGTGTAGTAGGGCTTGTGCTCCGCCAGGGCCCGGGCCAGGAACGTCGCCACCGCGATGCCGGCCAGGTTGTCGTTGGCCAGCGACGGATGGCAGACATGGCTGGAGACGATCACCTCGTCGGCCACCTGCCCGGGGACCACGTGCTCGGCGTAGGTGAGGTGGCCGTCGGCCAGGGTGGAGTCGATCCGCACCTCGTACTCGCCGTCCGGCAGCGCGTCCAGGGTCTCCTGGGCCAGGCAGAACCCCCAGTCCGGCGTGTAGTAGCTGGTGCGGTACGGCACCCAGGACGGGTGGTCCGGCAGGGTGTGCAGGTGCGCGCGCAGCTCGGACAGCGGCATGGTCGCCGCCACCGGCACGCTGTAGCCGAGCACGTGCAGGCTGGACGCGGCGAAGTCGACGACCCGCCTGCCGGTGGCGTCGGCGACGTACGCGTCCCGGATGTTCCACTCCTGCGGCACCGTCCAGTCGAGCACCCGGGTCCCGGTCGGCACCTCGTGCACCCGCAGCGGGACGTACTCGCCGACGATCTCCAGGGTGGCGCGCACACCGTCGCCGGTGATGCTCCGGCACAGCGGGTACAACCGCTCCACCAGGGCGTACATCTCCTCGCCCCTCGCGGTCACCGGCGCCACCGCAGGGTGTCGTCGACGGCGCCCGCCGCGGACGCCGCGCGCAGCACGGCCAGCCGGGTGAAGCGCCGCTCGAAGTCCTCCCGGGTCAGAGCGTGCTTCTGGTAGGCGTCGGCGAGTTCGAGCGCGCCCCGCTTCACCGTCCACGCGCAGTCGAAGCCGGGGACCGCGGCGCGGAACCGGGAGAAGTCCACCCGGTAGGAGCGCGGATCGGCGCCGGTCTCCCCGGTGATCACCACCTTCGAGCCGGGCACCGCCTCGGCGACCTGCTCGGCGATCTCGGCGACCGTGACGTTGTTGGTCTCGCTGCCGATGTTGAACGCCCGGTCGTGCACGGCCTCCCGCGGCGCGCTCAGCGCGGCCGTGAACGCCCGGGCGATGTCGGCCGCGTGCACCAGCGGGCGCCAGGGGGTGCCGTCGGACAGCACCAGGACCTCGCCGGACAGCAGCGCGTGGCCCACCAGGTTGTTCAGCACGATGTCGGCGCGCAGCCGGGGCGAGTGGCCGAACGCGGTGGCGTTGCGCATGAACACCGGGCTGAAGTCGCCGTCGGCGAGCGCGTGCAGGTCGTCCTCCACCCGCACCTTGGACTCCGCGTACGGCGTCACCGGGCGCAGCGGGGCGTCCTCGGCCACCAGGTCGTCCCCGCCCGCGGCCCCGTAGACCGAGCACGTCGACGCGTACAGGAAGCGCCGCACTCCCGCGTCGCGGGCCAGCCGGGCCAGCCGCACGGAGGCGTGGTGGTTGATGTCGTAGGTGAGCTCCGGGGCCAGCGACCCCAGCGGGTCGTTGGAGAGCGCGGCCAGATGGATCACCGCGTCCACCCCGGCCACGTGCTCCGCCGTGACGTCGCGCAGGTCCACCCGGTGCCCGGAGGGGTCCGCGGGCGGCGGGCCGAGCACGCAGTCGGCGAACAGGCCGGAGTCAAGGCCGGTGACCTCGTGCCCGGCGGCCGTGAGGACCGGGGCCATCACGGTGCCCAGGTAGCCCTGATGTCCGGTCAGCAGTACGCGCAAGGTTCATTCCCCCAGGTCGAGAGTGAGTTTGTGGACGGCGAACGCCTCGGCGTAGCGCGCCTGGCATTCGATGCCGCGGATCCGCGCGAGGCCGAGAAAGGCCTCCCGGTCGTACCAGGGACGGTGCCGCTGCGAGGGGTAGTGCTCCGCCAGCAGTCGCGCCTTCTCCTCGGCGATCTCGGGCGACAGCGGCTGGTACACCGACGGACGGCCGAGGTCGCCGTCCCATTTGACGATCTCGTAGCCGAGCACGAGGTGGTCGCGGAACGCGGTCGGCAGCAACCGGGCCAGGCAGCGGTGGTCCTGGTGCGCGTCATCGGTGCGGGGCGCGAGGATCAGATCCGGCTCGGTCCGCTCGCGGAACTCCTCGACCGCGGACTTGGCCTCCTCCCAGTGCGCGGGCAGCCGGCCGTCCGGCAGCTTGAGCACGGTCAGCCGCAGGTCGGCGCCCGGGCAGAAGGCGGCGAGCGCGGCCCGCTCCTCCTGCTCGCGCTCGCCGCCGCCACCGGAGAGCACCAGCGCGTCGACGCGGACGCCCGGCCGCGCGCGGCACAGCGTCAGCAGCGTGCCGCCGGCGCCGATGGCGATGTCGTCGCAGTGCGCGCCCAGCGCGGCGATCCGGTCCAGGCGCCCGGCGCCGAGCGCGATCACGCGGTCCTCGTTCCGGCGCCGTGCTCCCACACGGCCCACGGGCGGTCGCCCCGGGTGTAGGCGTCGTCGAGCGCGGCGCGCTCCTTCACGGTGTCGGTCGGCTTCCAGAAGCCGCGGTGCTGGTAGGCCACCAGCCGCCCGCTCTTGGCCAGTTGGGCACATCCGTCGGCGACCAGGTCCCCGTTCTCCGGGATGTGGTCGAAGACCTCCTGGCGGAGCACGAAGTAGCCGCCGTTCTCCCACAACGGCATGTCGCTCACCGCGGTGATGCCCCCCACCAGGGCGTCGTCGCCCAACTCCACGCAGTGGAAGGAGGACTGCGGCGGCACCACCATCATCGACGCGCCCGCGTCGCGCCGGGCGAACCGGTCGATCATCTCCGGCAGCGGGGCGTCGGTGAGCACGTCGGCGTAGTTGGCGAGGAACATCTCGTCGCCGTCCAGGTGGTGCCGCACCCGGCGCAGCCGCTCCCCGATCGGCGACTCGATGCCGGTCTGCGCGAACGTGATCGTCCAGGAGGCGATGTCGGTGGACAGCAGCTCGGTCCTGCCGCCCCGCAGCACGAAGTCGTTGGACGTCGTCTCCTCGTAGTTGAGGAAGAAGTCCTTGATGTGGTGCGCCCCGTACCCGAGGCACAGGATGAACTCCGTGTGCCCGTAGTACGCGTAGTAGCGCATGACGTGCCAGATCAGCGGGCGCGGGCCGACCATCGCCATCGGCTTGGGCACGTCGTCCGAGGCCCCGCTGCGCATCCGCAGCCCGTAACCGCCGCAGAACAGTACGACCTTCACCGCTTCACCTCGACAACGCTCAGTTCCGGGATGGGGAAGACCAGCCGGCCGCCCCACTCGTGCACGAAGGACAGCTGCTCGACCAGCTCCTCCCGCAGGTTCCACGGAAGGACGAGGACGTAGTCCGGCCGGTCGGCGGCTATCCGCTCGGGCGGCAGGATCGGGACGCGGGTGCCCGGGGTGAACCTGCCGTGCTTGTAGGGGTTGCGGTCGACCGTGTACGGGAGCAGGTCGGGCCGGATGCCGCAGTGGTTGAGCAGGGTGTTTCCCTTGCCCGGGGCGCCGTAGCCGACGACCGTCTCGCCGCGCTCGGCCGCCTCCACCAGGAACCGCAGCAGGTCCCGGCGCACCTTGGCCACCCGGGCGGAGAACTCGGCGTACCCGGACAGCTCCCGCAGCCCGGCGGCCTTCTCCCTCTCCAGCACGTCGCTCACCCGGCGTGACGGCTCCCCGGCCACCTCGGCCGGGCGGGCCCACAGCCGGATGGAGCCGCCGTGCGTGGGCAGCAACTCGACGTCCACCAGGGTGAGTCCGCCGCTCTCCAGCGCCCGGATCGCGGACGCGACCGTGTAGTACTGGAAGTGCTCGTGGTAGATCGTGTCGTACTGGTTCTCCTCGATCAGGGTCAGCAGGTGCTGCACCTCGATGGAGACCCAGCCGTCGTCGGACACCAGGGCGCGCAGCCCCCGCGTGAACCCGACCACGTCGGGGATGTGCGCGTACACGTTGTTGGCCACGACCAGGTCCGCCGGGCCGTGCTCGGCCCGGACGGCGGCGCCGGTCCGAGGGGACAGGAACTCCGTGAGCGTGGGCACACCCGCGTCCCGCGCCGCGGCGCCGACGTTCACCGACGGCTCGATGCCCAGGCAGCGGATCCCCCGGTCCACGACATGCCTCAGCAGATACCCGTCGTTGCTCGCCACCTCGACCACGAAGGCGTCGGGGCCGAGCCCCACCCGCCGCACGGCGTCGTCGACGAACGTGCGCGCGTGCTCCACCCAGGAGGTCGAGAAGGAGGAGAAGTACGCGTACTCGCTGAACGTCTCCTCCGGTGTGATCAGCGGAGGGATCTGCGCGAGCCAGCAGTCGGTGCAGACCCGCAGATGCAGCGGGTACGTGGTTTCCGGCTGGTCCAGTTGGTCCGCGGCGAGAAAGCTCTCACACGGCGGGGTCGCCCCGAGATCGACGACGCTCGCCAGTGACGCCGCCCCGCAGAGTCGGCATCGATTCATCTACTGCCCCCATCCCGCTCGCGCGGGCGCACCCGCCGCGAGCCCGTTGCTTCGTCCCCCGACGGCGGCGGACCGTCCCCGCCGCCCGACCGACCCGCGATCGCGGTCCGGTACTCCTCCAGCAGGCGCTCCAGCCCGACGGCCGGGCTGAACCCCCGCTCGTAACGGCGCCGGGCCGCCCGACCCATCTCCCGGTTGCGCGCCGACCCGCCCGTGACCCGGCGCAGGCAGGACGCGAGCGAGGCCGCCTCACCCGGCCGGTGCAGCAGCCCGGTCACCCCGTCCTCGACGAGCTCGACGAAGGCGCCGTGACCGGCCGCGACGGCCGGGACCCCCGCCGCCATCGCCTCCACGACCACCAGGCCGAACGCCTCCAGCCATGTGGAGGGGGCCACCACGGCGACCGACCGCGCGATGGCCTCGCGGCACTCCGCCTGGTCGTACAGGCCGACGTACCGCACGTCGTCCCGGCCCGCCGCCCAGGCGGCGACCTCCCGCTCCAGCGGCCCCGCGCCCGCGATCACCAGCGGCACGCCCACACCGCCGCCGGCGGCGACCTCGTCCCACGCGGCCATGAGCAGGCGCACGCCCTTGGCCTCGGCGAGCCGCCCCAGATACAGCAGATGCTCGCCGTCGCCGTCCCGGCGGGCGCCCGGGTCGGGCACGAAGTTGTGCTTCACCGCCAGCCGCTCGGGCGGCAGCCCGGCTCCCACCAGGACGTCGCGCTGCGCCGCGGAGATGCACAGGAACCGCTCCACCCCGGTCCACCACCGCCGCCGGTTGACCGACATGCTCACCGCGAGCGGCAGCGTCGCCAGCCGGGACCCGCGGTAGCAGCCGTGCCGGACGGCAGGCAGCGGTGAGGATCCGACGCACTCGGTGCACGGCCGGCCGTCCCGCTGCAGCGTGCCGGGCGGGCAGACCTGGGTGTAGTTGTGCAGCGTGGCCACGGCGGGCACGCCGGCGTCGGCGCAGGCGGCCAGCACCGCCGGTGACAGCAGCGGGAAGACGTTGTGGACGTGCACCACGTCCGGCCGCTCGGCGCGAAGCCGGGCGGCGAGCTCCGCCCGGACCCCCGGGTTCCACGGCACCAGCAGCGGTATCGCGGCCTTGCCCAGCAGGGACCGGGCGGCGATGTCGTCGCTGCGCCGCTCGAACACCTCGACCCGGTGGCCGGCCCCGCGCAGCAGCGCCACCTCCTGGTCGACGACCTTGTTCTCCCCGCTCGGCTGCGCCGAGGCGTAGCGGTTGTGCACCACGAGGACGTGCATGCTCAGGCCACCTCCGATCTCTGGGCCCATCGTGGGACGCGTCGTCTGGGGGGCTCCGGCGTCGGGACGGAGACGGCCGGGGCCGGCACCAGCAAGGAGGCGGCCACGGTCAGATGCAGCAGATACGGCGAGGCGTCGCCCAGCCCCGCCTCGGTGTACGACGCGATCGCGCAGTAGCTGATCAGGAAGATCGCGCAGGCCCTCGACAGCGACGGCGGCCGCAGCAACGCGACGCCGCCCAGCACGACGATCATCGCCGCCACCAGGACGACGCCGACCATCCCCTGCTCGTTGTAGACGGCCAGCCAGCTGTCGTCGATCGGCAGCCCGCCGAACGACTTGTCGCCCAGCCCCACTCCGAACAGGTACTCCGTGGTCGTCCGGGGTGCCGCCAGCAGGGCGTCCCAGACCTTGGCCCGACCGGTGAGGCTGGTGAAGTTCTCCTGACTCTGACCCCGCAGGAACCACGTCTGCAGGGCGGAGGCGAACCCCACCGCGGCCACGGTGCAGCACAGCACCGTCCAGGAGAAGAACCGGCGGGCCGCGGCGCTGGTCAGGACGAGCGAACAGATCGCCAACGCCAGTCCGACGAGCAGGCCGAGCGTGGCCGTCCGGGTGTGGGTCAGCGCGAGCAGCACGAGCGAGGGCACCACGACCACCGCCGCGCTGGTCCGGTCGGTCCGGTGGCCCAGCAGGAGCAGCACCGCAAGCCCGATGATCACCGCCGCGTACTGCCCGATCTGGGGCGGTGTCAGCGGCCACAACGCGCCGACCAGCCGCCCGCCGTAGAGGTCGGGCATGGCCGCGCCCGGTGAGGCGACCGCGCCGGCGGCCACGGTGCCAAGGACCGCGAAGTACATCCGGATGTGGTGCCGGACGAAGGTCGTGCCCCCGTCCCACCAGCGGCTGAGCAGCCACAGGGTGCCGACGAAGAGGGCCAGCCGGGCGCACCGGAACAGCGCGCCGAACCCGGACTCCAGGTTGGCGCTGGAGATCACGCTCAGTGCCAGCAGCAGGGTGAGCAGGAACAGGAAGGCACTGGCCCGGATGCGCAGCCGCAGGTTGACCACGAGCGCCAGCGCGAACGCGGTGACCAGCGAGCCCATGGTGACCATCTGGATGAGGGAGCGGGGCAGCGGGACGATGGTCCTGGCCCCGGCGGAGCCGAGCGTGTTGAGGATCAGCAGTCCCCAGACCGTGCCGACGAGCCTGGGCGTGTGGTGCTCGCTCATCTCACCCACCCCCGGAAGCGCGCAGGGTGCTGCCCGCGTCCTGCTGGTACGGCATGCCCTGCCACTGCACGGAGTCGAGGGTCCGGCTCGGGTCGTGGGCGACGAAGGTCCACGACCCGACGTAGACGTTGTCGTGCCAGTGGTTGTCCTGCTTGCCGGTGATCGCCTCCGCCACCCCGTCGCCCTGGTACGGCGACCAGTCCGGGTAGGTGCCGTAGTTGGCGAGCACCGCCATGCGGTCGCACTTCACCGTGCAGCCGACGACGGACTTGTCCAGCACGAAGCGGTTGTCGTGGATGTCCACCCGCTGGGTCTTCCACCGGCAGTCGTCGCGCAGCGGTGCGGTGGCGATCGCCGGCTGGACGCAACGGGCGGTGTCCTTGACCAGCAACGTGCAGATCCCGGAGGAGGAGTTGGCCGGGCTGTTGCAGAACCGGTCGGCGTTCTCCCACAGGGTGATCCCGGACCAGTTGTTCTCCAGCACGTTCCCGTAGATCTCGATCCTGTTCGTGCGGGCCCGGATCCGTGGTTCGCCGCCGGACTCGGACAGGTAGACGGCCGCGACCGGGAAGTTGTCCCCGCGGTCGGCGTACGCACGGCCCTCGACCCAGTTGTTCCGCCGGATGACGTTCTTGCGGATGATCGCGTTGTAGCTGGTCTCGTAGGTGAGCGCGGCACTGTCGTTGGCCTCGATCAGGTTGTTCTCGATGAGGAAGTCGTTGTTGTCGGTGTCCGCCCACAACCCGACCCCGTGGTTGCCGTGCACCCAGTTGCCCCGCACGTCGGCGCCGTCGACGGCCCAGAACTTGACGCCTCCGGTGCACCCGCACCCCGGCCGCCGCCGCTCCCAGTCGTCCGTGTTGTTGCCCGCGATCTCGTTGCCGTCGAGCACCAGGCCGCCGAGCGGGCCGCCGCCCTTGTACGCGTTCATGCCGTACTGGCCGTTGTCGCGAAGGCAGCTCGCGCGGACCTGCTGGCGGGCACCGGCCATCAGCCCGGCGCCGGAGTTGTGCTGGATCGTCGCGTGCTCGATCACCCAGCCGTCCGCCGAGTCGTGGTTGACCACGCCCTCGTCACGCGGGGCGACGAAGTCCTGCACGGTCAGATAGCGGAGGGTGACGTCGCGGGCGGCGCCGCCGAACGCGTACTGGTTGGTCCTGCGGCCGTCGAGCACCGCGCCCGGCGCGCCGAGATAGCTGTCCCCCTCCTTGGGGACGACCTGGGCGTAGCGGTCCGGCTTGAGCCTGTGCCGGCCCGGGCGCAGCCAGAACGTGGTGTGCGGCGGGCTGCTCCTGGTCTTCTCGGCCAGGTCGCCGACCACCGCGGGGTCGACCGTCACCGCCCCCGCCGGTGCCTTCGCCGGACCGGCGGCGGGTTCGGCGCACACCCGGGCCACGGACGCGGACGGCGCCGCGGTCGGCTTCGGCCGCGGGCCCGGCGTGCTCTCGCAGCCGGTCGCCGCCGAGAGGGCCAGCGCCAGCAGAGCGGCCGGTAACACCCAGTGCCGCGACGTGATCCCCAAGGGTCCTCCCTAGTCGCGGAACGTGAGTACGGTGGTGAACCTCTCCACGCCGTCGGCGAAGCCGCCGCCGACCAGCGTGGTGGAGGGTTCCTTGCGCCCGAAGCCGGGGGAGTACCAGCCCAGTGGCGGGTCGCTCTCGCCGCGATGCGCCCGCCAGCTCAGCTGCCCGGGCAGATCGAGCGCCGCCGATCGGTTCTCGCCGTCCCGGGTCCAGGTGAGCACCGCCCGGTTCCCCACCAGGTCCGCGGTGATCGCCGGGCCGAGATGGAACGCCAGACGCACGGCCCGGCGCGGGCCGCGCACCTCGTCGACCACCGTCAACTCCTTCGAAACGGAGGCTAGTTCCACCTGGCGGCGGTGCACGGACTGCTGGTAGCCGTCGTGCTCGGCGCACCAGCGGACCGTGCCCCCGTCGGACCCGCCGGCCGCGTCCGCGACCAGGACGCGGCTGCGGGCATGCCGGGTCCACAGGAACGGCCCGCCGGAGACCGACTGGTCGGCGCCGTCCAGTTGCAGGGTGTTGTGGCCGAGGGTGGACCGGAAGTACCGCCGCCACTCGGGCTGCCCGTGGTAGCAGAACGTCCCCGGGTCGGCGAGCACGTCGACCCCGTCGTGCCGGACCTCCACGGACAGCGCGTCCGCGTGCGCGTGCGCCGCGATCGACAGGAACCCGTGCGGACCGCCGTCGCAGCGGCACCAGATCTCGTCCGGGCCGCGCAGGATCGTCAGGCCCGCGTCGGCGAAATGGGCCGGCCGGCTCGCCGGGCGGAAGGCGGCCGGTGCGGTTCCCCCTTTCGCGGAGGGCCGGATGAGCGCGGCCAGCAGCGGGGTGCGCACATCGGTACCGGTCACCGCCGGCCACCAGTCGAGCCTGCCGAACACCCGCTCCCCGGTGGCCAGCAGCGAGGCCCAGCGGTCGGTGCCCGCCCCGTCCACGACCAGCCCGTGCCCGTCGTCCGCGTCGCCCTGGCGCGGCGGCCGCAGCCGGCCGTCCACGACGGCCGCGAGCGCGTCGGTCATCCGCAGCAGCACCAGCCGGATCGACGAGGGCACCGGTACGCCCGCGGCGTCCGCCTCGGCCACCGCGGTCAGGCCCAGTTCCAGCACCAGCCCGTGGTACTCGGTGGCCAGCTCGCGGTTGAGGCCGGAGCCGAAGGTGTTGTCCCGCAGGTGCCGCTCCAGCGACCGCAGCGCGTCGGCACGCCAGCGCGCCGAGGAGGGGAACCACCCGAACGCGCAGGCCGCGGCGAACTGCCCGGCGGCCTCGGCGACGACGTGGTTGTTCGCCGAGGAGCCCCGGCTGGGAAAGGCGGCCAGCCAGCGCTGGTGGTGCCAGATCTGGCGGAGCGCCACCGGGTTGTCCTCGAACAGCGGGGCGGCCCCCGGCCAGCCGTCGAGCAGCCGGCGGATCCACACCCAGGACAGCAGCCGGATCCCCAGCTCGATGCCGCTGGTCCAGTGCACCGAGCGTAACGGCGCGTTGGCCGCCCACCACGACCGCAGGTGCTCGGCCACCCGCTCGGCGTACCGCTCGTCCCCGGAGGTCGCGTAGGCGGCGGCGAGCACGGTGAGGTACTGGTGCCGGGACAGCTCCCAGATCTGCTTGATGTCCCCGACCGCGTCCTCGTCGCGGTACGGCACGTCGAACGCGTAGCCCCACGGAGCGCGGCGCCCGGTCTTCGGGTCGTACCACCAGTCGGGGTCGACCAGATCGTCGCGGACCACCCCGAAGAACTCGGCGTGCCCGGCCATCAGCCGGTCCGCCTCGGCGAGCAGGCGCTTCACGGCGTCGGGCGGCACGGCGGCGATCGTCCCGGCAGGGAGTACGGCGGTGAACCGGGCGCCGCTCACGCGGGGAGCGTCGGGCCGCGCCGAGCGCCACCGGCGCCTGCGCACCGCGTCGCCCACCCGTCCGCCCACCTCCCGCGGTCCCATCCGGGACAGCCTTCGCAGGTACCAGCCCGCGCTCATGGTCATCGCGTCCTCGCCAACGTCACCCGTGTGCCGCCGGCCAGGCCGGCCCCCACGGCGAGGGTGGCCGCCGTGGTGGCGACCAGCGACTCCAGCGGCACCGGCATCGGGCCGCCGGTCCGCACGGCCTTGACGAACGCGGCCAGTTCGGCGGACTGGCCCTTGTCCCGCGCCTTGGGCAGCCGTGAACTGACCCACCGCTTGCGGCCGTAGACCGAGGCGCGGACGAAGTCGTCGAGCCGCAGCACCCTGCCGTCCGCGACCAGGTCCAGCGTCTCCTTGGGGAAGCCGGGCGCGCCGGTGGTGACGTAGCTGATGGTGGCCGTGGACCCGTCGGGGTAGTGCAGCACGACCTGCAGGTCCTCGGTGCCGGGCGTGGCGACCGCGTACACCGACACCGGGTCGGCCTCCAGCAGCCAGCTCGCCGTGTCGATGAAGTGCCCGCCCTCACCGGCGAAGCGCGAGCCCTCGCTGCCCCGTTGGAGATACCAGCTCCCGTGCTGCAGACGGCCCGCGTTGACCAGGTAGCGCAGGCTCGCCGGACCGGTCCGGGCGCCGAACCGCTGCCTGGCCTCGCGCAGCATGGGCGAGAACCGGCGGTTGAAGCCCACCTGCAGCCGGTCGTTGCCGGACTCCTCCACCGCCGCGAGCACACCGGACAGCTCGTCCTCGGTGAGCGCCAGCGGCTTCTCCACGAACACGGCCTTGCCGGCCAGCAGCGCCCTGCGGGTCAGTTCGGCGTGCGAGCTGTGCCGGGTGACGACGAACACCGCGTCGACGGACGTGTCGCCGAGCACGGAGTCGAGATCGGTGGTCGCCTCGGCGAAGCCGAACTTCCGCTGAGCGTTGGCCGCCGACAGCGCCGTCGTGGTGACGACCGTCGACAACTCGACTCCCTCGCGCCGCACCAGGTGCGGCAGCAGCATCGACGTCGCGTAGTTCCCCGCACCGACGAACGCGAGCCGCACCGGAGTCCTGGCGGACCGGGCCGGGGCCGGAACCTGGCCGCTTCTCCGCACCGCGGGCACGGCCACCGCCGGGGCCTGCGCCTCCTGCGGGTGCCCGGGGTACCGGAACAGCACGGCCACGGCCTTCAGTTCGCCGTCCTTGAGGCTCCGGTAGGTCTCGACGGCGTCGTCGAAGTCGGCGACGTGGGAGACCAGGGGCTCCACGTCGACGCGGCCCCGGGCCAGGAGGTCGAGGAAGCACGCCAGGTTGCGGCGCTCGGTCCAGCGCACGTAGCCGATCGGGTAGTCCCGCCCCTCCAGCTCGTACGCGGGGTCGTACCGCCCGGGGCCGTAGGAGCGGGAGAACCGGACGTCCAGCTCCTTCTCGTAGTACGCGTTCCACGGCAGGTCCAGGCGGCACTTGCCGATGTCGACGACCCGGCCCCGGTCCCGGCACAGCCGCGCGGCCAACTCGACCGGCTCGTTGCTGGCGCCGCCCGCGGCCAGGTACACCTGGTCCACGCCGTGGCCGCCGGTGAGTTCGGCGACGGCGGCCTCCACGGCGGCGGAGGCGGGATCACCGCAGGCGGCTGCCCCCAGCCGCTCGGCGAGCTCGCAGCGCACCGGGTCGGGGTCGACCCCGACGACACGGACCCCCGCGGCGACCAGCAACTGCACCACCAGCTGCCCGATCAGCCCGAGGCCGATGACCAGCGCCGCCTCGCCCAGCTGCGGCTCGCCCTGGCGGACGCCCTGCAACGCGATCGACCCGACGGTGCCGAAGGCCGCGTGCCGCGGCGCGAGGCCGTCCGGTACGGGGGTGTAGAGGTTCTTCGGCACCCAGTTCAGCTCGGCGTGCAGCGCGTGCTCGTTGCCGGCGCAGGCCACGAGGTCGCCGACCTTCACCTCGTCGACCCCCTCGCCGACCTGCTCGACCACACCGCACAGCGAGTAGCCGAGCGGCGTGTAGGAGTCCAGCTTGCCCATCACCTTGCGGTAGGTGGCGGGCACCCCGTTGACGGCCACGCTCTGCATGACCTTGGCCACCTGGTCCGGCCGCGAACGGGCCTTGCCCAGCATCGACATGCCGGCCTCGGACACCTTCATGAGCTCGGTGCCGGTCGATATCAACGAGTAGGCGGTCCGGACCAGCACACCCCCCGGCTTGCACCCCGGCACCGGCACGTCGAGCACCGCCAACTCACCGCTCTTGTAGTTCTGCACAACCTGCTTCAACCGAAGTCCCCTTGTTCTGGAGCCTGTTCCTAAGCCGTCTTCCGAGCCGCCGAACGAGCGTCCCCGCCGGACCCGGAGGTCGCGTCGCGGTACCAGTACTCGAGGGTCAGCACGTGCCACAGATGTTTCGAGAAGTCCCGCTGCCCTGCGGCGTCCTCGGCGACCATGCGCGCCAGCGCGTCGCGGCGCAGGAACCCGGAGCGGACGAGCACGCCGTCGTTGACCACCTCGCGCACGAGCGGTGCCAGATCGCGGCTCATCCAGGCGCGCAGCGGGGCGCTGAACAGGCCCTTGGGCCGGTACACGATCTCCCGGGGCAGGATCGAGGTGGCCGCCTCCTTGAGGACGGCCTTGCCCTGCCGCCCGACGATCTTGCGATCCCCGGGCACGGCGAACGCCGCCCTGACCACCTCGACGTCCACGTACGGCACCCGCACCTCCGTCGACGCGGCCATGCTGGAGCGGTCCGTGTAGGCGAGGTTCAGGCCCGGCAGGAACATCCGGGCGTCGCCCAGGCACATGCGGTTGACGAAGTCGTCGAGGTCGTTGTCCCGGTAGACGTCCGCGTGCTCGGTCAGCACGTCCTCGACCGCCGGCGCCAGGTCGGGGTCGACCAGGGCGAGCAGCTCGTCCTGGTCGTACATCGTGTAGCTGCGCCGGAACGCGGTCTCCTCCGGCAGGTCGGCGAAGGAGAGGAACCGCTTCGCGAAGCGCACCGACCGGTAGCCCCGGCGGCTCGTCGCGACCGGGAGCCGGTCCACGGCCCTGGACAGGCCGCGCCGCATGGGCCGCGGGACACGCTGGTAGCGCAGCGCGACCAGGTTGGCCAGGTGCTTGCGGTAGCCGGCGAACAGCTCGTCGGCGCCCATGCCCGAGAGCATCACCTTGACCCCGGCCTCCCGGGCGGCCGAGCAGATCAGGAACGTGTTGATCGCGGCGGGGTCGCCGATCGGCTCGTCCAGGTGGTACGTCATCCGCGGCAGCAGGTCGAGCACGTTCGGAGCGATCTCGATCTCGTGCAGGTCGACGCCGAACCGCTCGGCCACCCGGCGGGCGTAGCGCAGGTCGTCCGGCATCGCCTCGAATCTGGCGTCCTCGGGGCGGAACCCGATCGTGTAGGCGGAGATCCCGGGTCGGTGGCGGGTGGCGAGCGCCGTCAGATAGCTGGAGTCAAGACCGCCGGAGAGGAACGTCGCCACCGGGACGTCGGAGACCAGGTGCCGCCGGGTCGACTCCTCCACGATGGAAGCCAGGTCCGGCTGCTCGCCGCTCAGGGCCCGCTCCCGGCCCTCGGCGGCGACGTCCCGCAGATTCCAGAACCGGCCGCGCTCCACCCGGCCGTCGGGCCGGCACCTCAGCCAGCTCCCCGGCGGCAGCTTCTCCGCCTCGCGCAGCGCGCACCGCGAGTCCGGCACCCAGTAGTACAGCAGCGAGGCCACCAGCGCCGCCGGATCCACTTCCAGCGGGTCACCGGTCACGGCGGCGAGCGCCTTCAGCTCGGAGGCGAACACCAGTCCCGCGCCGCGCCGGAGCAGGAACAGCGGCTTGATGCCGAGCTGGTCGCGGGCGAGCACGAGCTCACCGGTCCGCTCGTCGAAGATCCCGAAGGCGAACATGCCGCGCAGCCGGGCCAGGCAGTCCGTGCCCCAGCGCCGCCAGGCCTCCAGCAGCACCTCGGTGTCGGAGGTCCCGCGGAAGCGCACCCCGGCCGCCACCAGCTCGGCGCGCAGCTCGGGCGCGTTGTACAGCTCGCCGTTGTACGTCAGGACGAGGCCGTCCGAGGCCATCGGCTGGGCGCCGGTCTCGGACGGGTCGATGACGGCCAGCCGGCGGTGCCCGAGGTGCACCTCGCCGTCGCCGACGGGGTGGCTGTAGCGGCCCGCCCCGTCCGGACCGCGATGGGCGAGGGTATCGGTGAGCCGGTCCGCCACGGCCTTCCCGTCCGGCCATCGGTAAGCGCCTGCGACGCCACACATCTCTACCGCACCTCCTGGTCGCTGTCGGGGACGCGTGCCGCCCGTATCGGCAGCCGTTCGGCCCGCCGTCGGCCCGTCCCGCTCTGTCGGGCAGTCCGCTCGCCGCGGCCGCGCAGCGCGGTGTGCAGCCCGTCCCACAGCGTGCCGTCGGTCCGGTCACGCGGATCGGGGTCGATCAGCACCACACCGATCACCTCGACGCTCTGGTCCGCGAGTTGCCGCGCCACGGTGTGCAGCCATGCGGCGCTGCCGTGTCCGGCACGCACGACCAGCACGGTCCGGCTGCCGAGGTGCTTCAGGTCGGTCCATGCCGTGCCGGGCGCCACCGAGCCGACGCCGAGGGTGAGTTCCTGATCCGACAGGGCCGCGGCGCGCTCGCCGCCGACCACGGTCGGGTCTCCTGGCCTGGGGCGGCGGCCGGAGAGGTGGGTGCCGGGCAGTGCGTCGACGACGACCACCGGCCCCTCCGCCGCCATCGCCCTGGCCAGGTCCAGGGCGATCTCGCTCGTGCCGCGGGCACAGCCCAGTTCCAGCAGCGACACCGGTTCCGTGGAGCCGCGCACGGTGCGGGCCAGGGACGTGGTGAGCCGCTCGCGCGCCGCCCGGACCCGTCGGCGCCGCCACCGCCGGGCCGACCGGCGGGGCAGCTCCGCGATGACCGAGGCGCCGAGGTTCGCCGCGATCTCCCGGCGCAGCACGGGGCGGTCCGCCACCACCGCGCCGACCGCGGACACCGAGAGCCCGAGGACGAGCCCGAGGACGAACCCGATCGCGGCGTCGGTGGCAGCGGTCTTCGGCAGGGACTGCCGCACCACGCGCGGGGCGTCCACGACCTGGGTGCCGGCGATGAGCTGGGGCGTGCCGACGCGGGCCTCCGCGGCGCGCTGGCCGAAGTCGGTGATCCGCGAGGTCAGCGCGGCCCGGTTGGCGAAGAGCGACTCCAGGTCCGCCGACGCCTTGGGCCCGCTGCCCGACGATCCGTCTCCGATCGCCTTGTTGACCTGGGCCAGTTCGGCCTGCAGCCGGGACCGCTGGTCGAGCAGCGCCTTGGCCTCGGCGTTCGCGGTGTCCTCGATGCGCTTGACGTGGTCCGCGACGAACGCGTCGGCCAGTGCCTTGGCGCGAGCCGAAGCCTGCGCGTCGCTGTCGCCCGTCACGGTGATCCGCAGCAGGTTGTTGGTCAGGCCGACGCCCCCGTAGTCCCGCAGGAAGTCCTCCGGCTTCTCGGTGGACCCGAGGGACCGCAGGGCCTGGCCGGCGATCCGCGTGGTCTGCAGCAGCCCGACGTCGGTGCGGATCAGCGTTCCGGGGTCGTTCGGCTGGTCCTGCTGATGCGCGACCAGCACCGTGGCCACCGCGGTCGGCGGCGCCGGCAGCAGGACCGCCATCGCCGCGCCGGCGAACAGCCCCAGCACCGCCATGGAGAACCACAGGCGGCGCCGTCTGCGCACCGCCACCACCAGCGCCTGCAGGTCCAGCAGCGGAGCCGTGGCCGACGACTCCGCGGTCGTACTCGTCGTCACCCTGAACTTCCCTTCGCGTCGTCGCAGGCCGCGAGCAACGTCGTGCCGGCGTCCCGGGGACGGCCGGCGGACCGCGTCGAACGGACCCGGACCGTGCCGGCGAGGACGACGCCGACGACCTCGTGCCGGGCGTCCTCGCACGCCTCGGCGATGCCGGCGAGTTCCCCCGCGGTCCAGCTGCCCGGGCTCAGCACGACCAGGGCACCGGACTCGTGGTCGCGGTCCGGCACCATCGGCTGGGACGCCGAGACCCCCACCACTCGCAGCGTGGAGTGCCCTCGGTGCGCGGAGCCCGGCCCGGGATCGCTCTCGGCCTCGGCGACGAGCTGCCCGGCGGCCCGGCGGGCGGTCTCGTCGCCGTCCGGGACGACGACCAGCAGCCTTCGGGGGGCGGGCAGTTGGTCCCGCAGACGGGCGTACACCCGCCGGTAGCGGATTCGCCGGTCGGCCTCGTCGCCCGACGCCCGCGGGGTCGGCAGGTCCCACCGCACGTCCACGCCCAGCAACCGGCGGATCCGGCTCCGCGGGCCCCGGCCTCCCGGCCGGTGCGCGCGCCGTTCACCGGGCACGTCGACGGTGCCCAGCAGGGCCGAGCCCAGCGCGGCGGCGATCTCCGACGGGCTGCGCAGCCGGCGGCTCATCCGCGTGGCGGCGAGATGGCCGACGACCGTGAGCAGGAAGAACAGCAGCGCCCCGGCGGCGATGAGCTGCGTCCTGGTCGGCGGTGCCTCGCCGGCCGGCCGGGCCGCCGACCCCAGCACGACCATGTCGGTCTTGCCGGCGGTCGGGTCGGCCTGGTCCAGCTTGGTGACGGCCTCCTCCAGCGAGGTGCGCAGCTTCTCCAGCTCGGTGCGGGTCTGCACGCTCTCCACGGTCTTCCCCGGATCGGCCGCGTCGGCCAGGGTGGTGATGCGGCGGCTGGTCTGCACCACCATCTGCCGCAGTGCGTCGAGCTGGTCGGCCGCCTCGGAGTCGGTGCCATCACCCACGACCCGCGTGGCGAACCTGACGAACTGCTGGGCCACCTGGTCGCAGAGTTGCTGTGCGTGCTCCGGGGTGTCGGCCGTTCCCGAGATCTTGATGATGTTCCCCTCGGTGGCCGTGGCGCTCACCTGCTTCCGCAGCTCGCCGCCGTCGACCCCGTGCCAGGCGAGCGTGGCGGCGGCGCGGTCGACCACCACCGAACTGGTCGCGATCTCCGTCTGCGTCAGCAGCTGGCGCTCCTCCCACGCCCCCGACAGCAGCACCGATGCCGACGTCGTGTATCGGGGTGGGAAGAGGAACGAGGTGCCGTACCCGACGAGCGCGCCCACCAGGGTGAGGATGACGAGGAGCCGCCGGCGCCGTTGGATGATCCGCCCGATCGTGACCAGGCGTATCGTGTCGTCGTTCACGTTCAACGGTGCGGCCTCCGCGGTGTCCCGCCGTGGGCGCCGTCCGGCACCGAGGGGTGGTCGCCGCAGGCGGCGGCGTAGGCGGCGAGCAGCGACGCCTGTGAGTTCCGCCAGGCCAGCGGGCCGCCGATCCGCTCCTGGCCGATCCTGCCCATCCGGGCCCGCTTCTCCGGATCGTCCAGCAACTGCGCGATGAGCCCGGCGAACGCGGCCTCGTCGTTGCCGGGCGCGTAGACGGCGGCGTCTCCGGCGGAGACGCGCGCCTCCTTGAGGTCGAACGAGACGACCGGTCTGCCCATCACCATGTACTCCAGGACCTTGTTCATGGTCGACACGTCGTTGAGCGGATTGCGCGGGTCGGGGGAGAGGCACACGTCCGCGGTGGACAGGTAGCGCACCAGGTCGGCGTCCGGAACGCGCCCGGTGAACTGCACCTGGTCCGCGAGCCCGAGCCGCCGGGCCAGCTCCACCATCGCGTCGAAGGTGTCGCCCGCGCCGACGAACACCGCGTGCCAGTCGGTCCGCCCGAACTCGTCGCGCAGCTTCGCCAGGGCCCGCAGGGCGTAGTCGACGCCGTCCTGCGGACCCATGACACCGAGGTAGCACAGCAGATGGGGTTTGCCGCGCCTCAACTCCGGCTCGGGGGCGACGGGGTGGAACCGGGTGGTGTCGGGTGCGCTGCGCACCACGAAGACGTCCGAGGGCCGCCGACCGCCACGGCGCACCGCGACGTCCCGGTAGCTCTCGTTCGTGGCGAGCACGACGTCGGCGGCCCGGTAGGTCAGCCGTTCCAGCGCGCACACGGCGTGGTAGAGCAGGTCCTCGCCGCGGCCGAACCGGGAGAGGTACAGCTCGGGAACCAGGTCGTGCTGGTCGAAGACGAACCGCGCCCCGCGTCGCTTCGACCACAGCGCCGGCAGGAACAGCAGGTCGGGCGGGTTGCAGGCGTGGACCACGTCGACCGGGCCGACCTTCCGGGCCAGCCGGAAGGTGTGCCACAACGCCGATCCGTACTCCTTCAGATAGCCGGCCGGGCCGCCGGTGGCCGCGCGCAACGGGTAGCGGTGGATGCGCACCCCGTCGATCTCCGCCTCCGCCTCCGTGTCCCGTTTGCCTCCCTGCGGGCAGATGACGTGCACCTCCCAGCCCGCGTCGCGCAGTGTCGTGCACTCCTGCCACACCCGCCGGTCGAACGGCACCGACAGGTTCTCCACCAGGATCAGCGCGCGCCGGCCCCGCCGGTCGCCGCTGGTCGCGTCACCAAGCAAGGCCCATGTACCCCGGTCCGGCCCGGCGCGCCTCGGCGTCGGGGAGGCGGATGAGATCGATGATCACCGGACCGTCGTCGTCGCTCTGGGGCAGCGCCGAGAGCACGGCCGGATCCCTGGTCCCGACCAGGCACACGTCGGCGTGCTCCAGCACCTCCTCGACGGAACCCGCGAGCAGTTGCGCGAGATGCGGCAGCCGGGTCTCGATGTACTCGCGGTTCGCGCCGAGCAGCCGGGACAGGCTCACGTTCGCGTCGTGGATCCGCAGGTCGTAGCCCTTGCCGAAGAGCCTCTCGGCCAGCTCGACCAGCGGGCTCTCGCGGAGGTCGTCGGTGCCGGGTTTGAAGGACAGCCCGAACAGGCCCACCCGGCGTCTGCCGGTGCGCTCCACCAGCTCCACCGCGCGCTGCAGATGGTCGGAGTTGGAGGGCAGCACATGGGAGAGGATGGGCACCGAGACGTCGGCCCGCTGCGCCGCGTGGACCAGGCTGCGCAGGTCCTTGGGCAGGCAGGAGCCGCCGAAGGCGAAGCCGGGCCTCAGGTAGGCGGGGCTGATGTTCAGCTTGCGGTCGGCCAGGAACACGTCCATCACCTGGTGCGAGTCCACCCCGAGCGCCTGGTAGACCGCGCCCAGCTCGTTCGCGAAGCCGATCTTGAGGCCGTGGAACGCGTTGTCCGCGTACTTGATGGCCTCGGCCGTCGGGATCGCCACCCGGAACACCTCGCCGGGCAGGCCGTCGTAGAGCGCCGTCACCGCGTCGCCGCTTGCCGGGTCGAGCTCGCCGATGACGGTCTTGGGCGGGTCGAAGAAGTCCCGCACGCTCGTGCCCTCGCGCAGGAACTCCGGGTTGACCGCGACCCCGACGTCCACTCCGGCCGTGCCGCCGACGTACTTCTCCAGGATCGGGACCAGCAGGTTCAGACAGGTGCCCGGGAGCATGGTGCTGCGGAACACGACGGTGTGCCGCCCGCCCCGCTCGGCCAGCGCGGCGCCGATCTGCTCGGTGACCCTCTCCAGGTACGTGGTGCACAGACTGCCGTTGGGCTCCGACGGCGTGCCGACGCAGACGAGCGACACCTCGCTGTCCTCGATCGCCTCGCGGACGTCGCACGTGGCGCGTAACGCCCCGGTCCGCACGACCTCGGCGACGAGTTCGCCGATACGTTCCTCCACCACAGGGGCCTTGCCGTCGTTGACCAGGTCGACCTTCACCTGGGCCACGTCCACCCCGATGACCTCGTGCCCCATGCTGGCCAGGCACGCGGCCGACACACAGCCGACGTAGCCGAGCCCGAAAACGGAGACTCTCATGTCTCGTTCCTCCCCCCAGGCAGGCCCTTGCGGCCTGCGGTCCGCGCGCCGACGGGACGGTGGTCCCCGCGCATCAGTACGCCCCCTGCCCGTAGAGCACCGCACGCAGCGTCTTCCACAGGATCACCGTGTCCAGGGCGAGCGACCAGTCCTCCACGTAGCGCAGGTCCAGCCGCACCGCCTCCTCCCACGACAGGTCGCTGCGTCCGCTGATCTGCCACAGACCGGTGAGGCCGGGTTTGACCAGCAGGCGTCGCCGGATGTCGGGGCCGTAGGCGGCGGACTCCTCCGGTAAGGGAGGCCGCGGGCCGACGAGCGACATCGATCCCGTGAGCACGTTGAACAACTGCGGGAGTTCGTCGATCGAGTACCGGCGCAGCACCGTTCCCACCCGGGTCACCCGCGGATCCCTGCGCAGCTTGAACAGCAGTCCGGCGCCCTCGTTCAGGTCGGCCAGCTCGCCACGCGCCCGGTCCGCCCCGGCGACCATGGTGCGGAACTTGAGGATGGTGAACTCGCGCCCGTCCTTGCCGACCCTGCGCTGGCGGTAGAACGCCCCGCCCCGGCTGTCGGCGAGCACGATCAGCCCGACCGCCAGCATCAGCGGCGCGAACAGCACCAGCAGGATCGCCGCGCCCAGCCGGTCGACGACCCCCTTGATCGCCCGGCGTCCCCCGGTGAAGGTGGGCATGCTGACCCGCAGCAGCGGAATCCCGAGCACCGCGTCGACATGCAGCCGTGGGCCGGCCACCTCCATCAGCACGGGGGCCACGACCATCTCGGCGTCGCTGCCTTCGAGGTTCCAGGCCAGCCGCTGCAGCCGGTCCGGTGACCAGTGCGGGTCCGGTGTGACCGCGACGACCCGGTAGCCGTCGCGGCGGACGTGGTGCGCGACGTCCGCCAGCCCCCCGACGACCCGCACCCCGTCCAGTTGGTCCTCGCCGAGCGCGAGACCGTCCGTGGTGCACACCCCGTCCACCCGCCAGCCGAGGTGCGGGAACTTGCGGGTCCGGGAGATCATGTCGCGCACGGTGGCCGGGCTCCCGGCGGCGAGCACCGGTCGCAGGCACCGGCCTTCCTTGCGCTGCCGGTGCAACCACAGGCGCAGCAGATACCGCGCGGTCATGGTGACGAGGGCGATCGCGGGGATCGCGACGAAGATCCAGAGTTTGATGTTGCGCGAGGTGAGGGCGATCCCGCCGAGCGCCAGGACGACGGTCGCCGCGAAGAGCGAGCGTCCGAGCCGGCGGAACTCCTCGGCTCCCTGGCCGAGAACGGCCGGAGCCCACGACCGGCTCATCGCCAGGGCCCCCAGCACCAGCAGTTCGGTTCCGAAGGCGAGAATTCCCCACTTCTCGTGCCAGTTGGCCGCGTCCCGGGCCCCGAAGAAGTTGCCGATCGCGGTCACCACCAGGGCGGTGGCCACGGTGTCACTGGTGATCACCGCACGGCGGTACCGCTGTTCCCATTCGATCGCGGGCGGGCTGGTCGCTCCTTTCGCAAGACGCTCGCTCGCCGACGGGAACGGGCTGACTAATCCCCCTTGCTGCACAGAACCCCCCAGGTCCCCAGTGGTTCGACAGGTGTGCCTCGCACTGTTGCTCCCCCCGGGAGGCCCCTCACGCCCCCCGCACGCCCCCTCCCCTCACGCACGACCGACCGGCTGTCGCGGGGCTGCCTGAGCAACCCGCACGGGCGGCGGGCTCACGTGCCCCGCCGGAATATCGAGCTGTGCGGGAGCCCGTCGAGACCTCGTGTGCTCCCCGCACTCAAGATCTTTTCGGGCTCCGGGAATCGATCATTCCCGAGTCCGACGCCGGAACCGCGATCACTGGTATTGGCGCCGGACCTGTAGATCATCTATGGCTGCCCCGACTTCGAACAGCTGAAGCACGGTCAATTTAGACCATGGGGGCCTGTATGAAGAGAGGATTGTGTGTAATTCGTGCTCAAGATTTGAAGCAGGGCTCCACCGGGCGCCGACCGCCCACGGACACCCTTACGTCATCGCACGCCTGAGCAGCGTGTTCGCCCCGTCCGCGGGGGCCGCGCGTCAGCGCATGATGTTGACCGCACGGGCCACGACCAGACCCACCGTCATGATGGAGACCGCCGACTGCATCAGCATCAGCAGCTTCGCCCACCGGGACAGGGGCATGGTGTCGGTGGGGCTGAAGGCGGTGGCGTTGGTGTACGAGACATACAGGTAGTCGAGGAAGGCCGGTTCCCAGTCCCGGCTGACCAGATCCTGTGCCTGCATCTGCGGGAAGAGGAAGTCCGGATGGACGCGGTGGGCGTGCGCCCGCGCGACCGGGCCGCCGCGGTCGAACTCCCAGTACCACAGGGCGAAGACCGCTACGTTGGTGCCCCAGATCCCGGCCGCCTCCAGGAGGAGGGGACCCGCGTCGCTTCCCCCGTGCCCCTCCAGCAGCAGGAGGACGAGCCGGGCCAGCGACCAGGCGTTGGCCACGCTGGCGACCGCCGCGAGGACCAGGGACGCGAGGCGGAGCCTGACGGACTCGCGGTTGATCCTGCCCGGATTGCCGAGCACCAGCACCACGAGGAAGACGCCCTCCACCGCGGGCAGCAGCCAGAACGGGGGCAGCGCCAGCCGGTGCGGCTCGGCGAGCTGCGCGGCGATCACGAGCGCGACGACCGCGGCGACGGGTAGGCGGTGCTCACCGTCGGTGGGCCGCCGCCAGGCTGGGACCCCGGCCGTCCGCGGCGCGCCAGCGGACCCGGGAGAGCCGAGGGAGCCACCGTGGGAGTCGGGGGAGCGGCCGGGGACGGGGCCGGTGCCGGGATGGGGCGAGTCGGTCATGGGGGCCAGTCTTTCCCGCCGTCGATCGCGACCGCACGCCGCCTCCCCGCGCGGCCCGGCCCTTCGGACGACCGGGCCGGGCGCCCGGCGGCGGAAGCCTGGCGCCCGGACGGAATCAGGACCGCGTCTCGGCGCGGTCGGCCGTCCCCCACAGAGTGTGGAAGCTGCCCTCGCGGTCCACCCGGCGGTAGGTGTGCGCGCCGAAGTAGTCGCGCTGGCCCTGGGTGAGGGCGGCCGGCAGCCGGTCGGCGCGCAGGGAGTCGTAGTACGACAGCGCGGCCGAGAACGCCGGCACCGGCACACCCCGGCGGGCGGCCGCCGCCACCACCTCCCGCCACGGCACCTGGGCATCCGCGATCTCCGCCGCGAAGCCGCTGTCCGACAGCAGGCTGACCAGGGCCGGATCGGCGTCGTACGCGGCACGGACACGGTCGAGGAACGCGGCGCGGACGATGCAGCCGCCGCGCCAGATCCTGGCCACCGCGCCGAGGTCGATCGCCCAGCCGAACTCCTCGGCGGCGTCGAGGATCATCTTCCAGCCCTGGTCGTAGGCGATCAGCTTCGACGCGTACAGGGCCTGCTCCACCCGCGCCGTGAAGCGGGCGGCCTCGTAGGAGGTGAGAGCCCCGTGGGCGGCGCCGGGCAGCCCGCGGTACGCCGAACGCAGCGCCGCCTGGCCGGAGGCGGCGCGGGCGAAGGTGGCCTGGGCGATGGCGGTCACCGGAGAGCCGAGTTCGAGCGCGGTCTGCACGGTCCAGCGGCCGGTGCCCTTCTGCCCGGCCGCGTCGGCCACGACGTCCACGAACGGCCTGCCGGTCTCCGCGTCCACATGGGCCAGCACCTCGGCCGTGATCTCGATCAGATACGAGTCCAGGCGCCCCTTGTTCCAGTCGCGGAAGATCTCCGCGATCTCGGCCGGAGCGTACCCGGCGACCTGGCGCAGCAGGTCGTACGCCTCGGCGATCAGCTGCATGTCGGCGTACTCGATGCCGTTGTGGACCATCTTCACGAAGTGGCCCGCGCCGTCCGTGCCGATGTGCGTGGCGCAGGGCTCGCCGTCCACCTTCGCGCTGATCTCCTCGAACATCGGGCCGAGAGCGGCATACGACTCCGGGGAGCCGCCCGGCATGATGCTGGGCCCGTGGAGCGCGCCCTCCTCGCCGCCGGAGACACCCGCGCCGACGAAGTGGAGACCGCGCTCGCGCAACGACCGCTCCCGGCGCCGGGTGTCCGCGAAGTGCGCGTTGCCACCGTCGATGATCATGTCGCCGGGCTCCAGGAGCGGCGCGAACTCCTCGATCACGGCATCCGTCGCGGCCCCCGCCTGCACCATGATCATCAGGCGTCGGGGGCGCTCCAGCGCCGCCACGAATTCCTCGGCCGTCCCCGCCGCCACGAACGCGCCCTCGTGCCCGAACTCCTCGACCAGTGCCGTCGTCCTGGCAGGGGTCCGGTTGTGCACGGCGACGGTGTACCCGTGCCGCGCGAAGTTCCGGGCCAGGTTGCGGCCCATCACGGCGAGGCCGGTGACGCCGATCTGCGCGGTCGCCTGCATGCTGTGCTCCTCGGTTCCAGATCCGCCGCGCCCGCCGTGGGTCCGGGCCCGGGGATGTCGCTCGGTGCGGCTCGCACCGCTTCACCGGTCAGGTACGGACGAGAGGGCGGGAGTTGCTCAGCGGCGCGGGGGAGACCTCGGGGCTCCTTCAGGGTCCGAGCACGAGCAGGGAGGCCCACAGCGCGGCCACCGCGGCCACCAGCGCGGCCGGTACGGCGATCACTCCGAGCCGGGTGAACTCCCCGAGGTCCACGGTGTGCTCGTGCTGGTGCACGATGCGGCGCCACAGCAGGGTCGCCAGGGAGCCGGCGTAGGTCAGGTTCGGGCCGATGTTGACGCCGAGCAGGACCGCGAGCACCGCCCCCGCCCCCGAGGGGGCGGCGAGCGGCAGCAGCACCAGGACGGCCGGGAGGTTGTTGATCAGATTGGCGAGCAGCGCCGACACGGCGGCGACGCCCAGCAGGGCGAGCAGCCCGGTCCCGGCGGGCAGCACCCGGCCCAGCGCGTCCGCCAGCCCGTTGTCGACCACCGCGCGCACCACGACGCCGAGCGCGAGCACGAACGCCAGGAAGGACGGCGCCGCCGCGCGCACCACCGTGAGCGGGCCGGCCGTACGCCGCACCAGGGCCCGGCCGGCCAGCGCGAGCGCCCCGCCCAGTGCCGACCACGCGGGATCCACGCCGATCAGCGAGGCGAGCACGAAACCGGCGAGCGTGCACGCCACCGTCACCAGTGCGTACAGCGGCAGCGGCGCGGGCTCGCCCTCGTCGCGGGCCGTCGCCCCGGCGTCGAGATCCTGCCGGAAGAAGCGCCGGAAGACGACGTACTCGACGGCGACGGCGACCAGCCAGGGCAGGGCCATCAGCGCGGCGAACCGGGTGAAGCTCAGACCGGCCGCGCCGAACGCGAGCAGGTTGGTCAGATTGGAGACCGGCAGCAGCAGCGACGCCGTGTTCGACAGATGGGTGCAGGCGTACAGGTGCGGCCGGGGGCGGGCGCCCATCCGGGCCGCCGTGGCGAACACCACGGGCGTGAGCAGGACGACCGTCGCGTCCAGACTGAGCACGGCGGTGATCACCGAGGCGAGCGCGAACACCGCGGTCAGCAGCCGCCGGGGGCGCCCGCCCGCCCGGCGCGCCATCCACGCGCCGCACGCCCGGAACAGCCCCTCCAGGTCGCAGAAGTGGGCCAGGACCAGGACCGCCGCGAGGAAGCCGACGACCGGGCCCAGACGCGCGACCTCGGCCGCCGCGTGGTCCGGGGAGAGGGCGCCGGACGCGATCACGATCCCGGCGGCGGGCACCGCCCAGACCGCCTCCGGCAGCCCGAAGGGGCGTACCACCGCCCCGGCGAGCACGGCGGCGAGCAGGACGACGGAGAGGGTCTCGGCCAGGGGGGTGTTCAGGGCGGGGTCCTTCCGGATACGCGGACTCGGGGGTGCCCTTCCACCACGAGGGGCGCATCAGGGCCCTTCCATCACATCAGGTCGGAGCGCTCCCACACGCCTCGGGCACGCGCTCCCGCGCCTCAGCCGCGGGTACGGAGCTCCCAGCCGTGGTCCACCGGCCCGATCCCGGCGCCCAGCGCGAAGCCGGCGGCGATGGCCCCCGTGACGTACTCCTTGGCCCGGCGGACCGCGTCCGGCACCGTGAGTCCGCGTGCGAGCCCGACCGACACGGCCGAGGCGAGGGTGCACCCCGTGCCGTGGGTGTGACGGTTGTCGTGCCGCCCGGCACGCAGCCAGTGCTCCTCGCGGCCGTCGGTCAGCAGGTCCACGGCGTCGCCCGGCAGATGCCCGCCCTTCACCAGCGCCCACGCGGGGCCGTACGACAGCAGCCGCTCGGCGGCCCGGCGCATGCCCGCCTCGTCGCGCACCACGACGCCGGTCAGCTCCGCCACCTCGTCCAGGTTCGGCGTCGTGACCGTGGCACGGGGCAGCAGCCGGGTGCGGACGGCGTCCAGCGCGTCGTCGGCCAGCAGCCGGTCCCCGTGCTTGGACACGCTCACCGGGTCCACCACCACCGGGACCCGGGCGTCCGCGAGCAGCTCGGCGACCGTGGTGACCAGCGCGGGCGAGGCCAGCATCCCGGTCTTCACGGCCTGCACGCCGATGTCGTCCACCACACTGCGGTACTGCGCGCGCACCGCCTCGACGGGCAGCTCCCAGGCGCCCTGCACCCCGACGGAGTTCTGCGCGGTCACGGCGGTGACCACGCTCATCCCGTGGGCGCCGAGCGCCAGCATGGTCTTCAGGTCGGCCTGGATGCCGGCGCCGCCGCCGGAGTCCGACCCGGCGATCGTCAGGACGCGGGGCGGCGCGCTCATGCGGCCCCCTCCTCGGCGCTCAACACGCGCCCGTCCTCGCGGACGCGCAGCGGGGCGTACACGGCGAGGGCCACCAGGAACGCCACGTAGGGGGAGACGTCGGCGCCGTGCAGCGCGTGCGCGACCGGACCGACGTACAGACCGGTGTCCATGAACGGCACGGCCGCGGCGAAGGCGCCCACGAACGCGACCAGCGGCGGCCAGGGCGAGCGCGGGCGGGCCGTCGCCGCGGCGAGATCCGTCACCGCGCCCCGCCGCACCAGCCAGTCCACGACCACGATCGCCACGAACCCGGGGATCCAGTAGCCGACGAACAGCAGCACGTTCTGGAAGCGGGCGGTGGTGTCGGCCGCGTGCATCCACAGCACCAGCGGGAAGCCCAGCACGGCGGCCAGGGCCGCGGCGGCGGGACGCGGCACGCGCACACCGACGGTCTGCAGGGCCAGGGAGCCGCTGTAGTCGTTCATGGCGTTGCTGCACAGCGCGGCCAGCGCCACGGCCAGCAACCCGAGCGCGCCCGGGACGCCGCCGCCCAGCAGCCGGTCGACGCCCGCCGCCGTCTGGTCGGTGAGCACGGAGGCGCCCCACAGGCCGAGGACCTGGACGGCGAGGAAGGACACGACGAGGCCGAGCAGCGTGCACCAGAACATCCGGGCACGGGAGGTGGCGCGGGGCAGATAGCGGCTGAAGTCGCTGGCGTACGGCGCCCAGGACAGGGTGAGGCTGAGCGCGACGGTGCTGGTCAGCACGAACGCGCCCGCCCGGTCGGCGCCGTGCGCGCTGCCCGTGGCGGCCAGGTGCGCGCTGTCCGGCATCCGCAGCGCGATCAGCGCGAAGGCGGCGGCGAGCACGAAGGTCATGACGATCTGCATCCGGTGGATCGCCTCGTAGCCCAGGACCCCGAGCGCCCCCTGACCCAGCATCATGACCAGCACCCCGAGCCAGAACGGCCAGCCGCACAGCCGTGCCAGCGCGTCCCCGCCGAACAGCCCGATCAGCGCGTCCCAGGCGACCGACGACAGCCACTGCAGCACTCCCGGCAGCGCCACCGCGCGAGCGAACGCCAGCCGGGCGAGCGGCAGCTGACCGGCGCCGGTGCGGCTTCCCCAGGTGCCGAGGTAGGCGGGGGGCGCCGCGCCCACCACGGTGCCCAGGACCACGGCGACGAGCGCGGTGGTGAAGTCCAGCCCGAACACGATGCCCAGGGTGCCGGTGAACACACCGGTCATGGTCAGGTTCGGCGCGAACCACACGGTGAACAGCCGTCCCGCGCCGCCGTAGCGGTTGCTCTCGGGGACGGGCTCGATGCCGTGGCCCTCGACCCTGAGGTCACCGGGAGCCGAGGGCATCCGGCCGTCGAAGACGGCCCGCGGGCCGTCGGCGGGCAGCCCGCCGGAAACATGCGCCAGTGGCATGGATGACATCCCTCCGCCAGTACGAACTGGTTCAGGTTCAACGGGTGTGATCTCAGCCCTCGCGGGGGCACCCCGTGTCCGGTACGGCGGCAAGACTAACCCGAGCCACCAGGAGCGACGACAGGCGGCCTACGGCGCCCGGCGCACCTGGGCGAGGCTTCTGGTGGACCGGAGCAGCCTCGTACGCTCCCGTTCGTCGGTGCCGCCCCACACACCCGACGTCTGCCCGCTGCGCAGGGCCCACGTCAGGCACTCCTCCATCACCGGGCACCGGTGGCAGACCCGCTTGGCCTCCGCGACCTCCGTGACGGCGGGGCCGGTGGAACCCACCGGGAAGAACAGCTCAGGGTCCTCATCCACACATGCCGCATACCGCAACCACTCCATGCGCGCCCGGGTCCCCCGGACGCCTGCGGTGAAACCGGGGATCTTCCCTGCGGTCGCACCGCGGTCTATAGTCCAAAACTAGCGGTGCTAATCAACTGACCAGTCGCCGAGTGCGCCCAGGAGCCCGATCGTGCGTACCGTCCATTTCGCGGCCGCCCGCCGCACCCCGATCGGCAAGCTGCGTGGCGCCCTGTCCACGGTGCGGCCCGACGACCTCGCGGCGACCGTCGTCCGGGGCCTGCTGGCCGACGCGCCCGCCCTCGACCCGGCCCGCGTCGACGACGTCTACTGGGGCGCGGCCAACCAGGCCGGTGAGGACAACCGCAACGTCGCCCGCATGGCCGCCCTCCTCGCCGGGCTGCCGGACTCGGTGCCGGGCGCCACGGTCAACCGACTGTGCGCCTCCGGCCTGGAAGCGGTCACCCTGGCCGCGCGCACCATCGCCGCCGGTGAGGCGGACATCGTGCTCGCCGGCGGCTCCGAGTCGATGAGCCGCGCCCCCTTCGTCCTGCCCCGCCCGGACGAGGCCCTGCCGCACCGGATGGAGACCTTCGACACCCGCCTCGGCTGGCGGCTGGTCAACCCGGAGATGAAGGAACTCCACGGACTGCTGTCCATGGGCGAGACCGCCGAGGAGGTCGCCGAGCGGTACGGCGTCCCGCGCGAACGCCAGGACCACTTCGCGCTGCGCAGCCACCAGCGCGCGGCCGAGGCCCGCAAGAACGGCTTCTTCGACGCCGAACTCCTGCCGGTGACCCGCCCGGACGGCGTCGTCGTCACCGAGGACGAGTGCGTACGCGAGGACACCTCGTACGAGAAGCTCGCGCGCCTGCGGCCCGTGTTCCGCCAGGGCGGCACGGTCACCGCCGGCAACGCCTCACCCATGAACGACGGCGCGGCCGGGCTGCTCCTCGTCAGCGAGGAGGTCCTGGACGAGCTGGGTCTCGAGTCCCTCGGCCGCTATGTCGCCGGCGCCTCCGCCGGCGTCCATCCCGACGTCATGGGCATCGGCCCCGTGCCCGCCACGGAGAAGGTCCTGGCCCGCGCGGGCTGGAGCGTCGCGGACCTCCAGGAGGCCGAGTTCAACGAGGCGTTCGCCGCCCAGGCCCTCGCCTGCGTCGACCGCCTCGGCATCGACCCGGACCTGGTCAACCCGACCGGCGGCGCCATCGCCCTGGGCCATCCCCTCGGCTGCTCGGGCGCCCGCATCCTGACCACACTCCTGCACCGGATGCGACGCGGCAACGCGACGAAGGGCCTCGCCACCATGTGCGTGGGAGTCGGCCAGGGAACCGCAGTACTGGTATCCCACCCCTGAACCCTACGTGTTCAGGGGTGGGGGGAACTGCGCAAAATCCCACGACGCACCGGCACGGACCACCGCACGTCGGCCACGTGTTCAGGGGTGGGGGGAACTGCGCAAAACCCCACGACGCACCGGCACGGACCACCGCACCTATTCCCCGCCCCGCCTGCGCAGCAAGTACGTATCCATGATCCACCCCTTGCGCCCCCGCGCCTCCTCCCGCACCCGCGCGATCCGCTCCGCCGTCTCCCCGAGCGGCCCCGACACCAGGATCTCGTCCGGCGTACCGATGTACGCCCCCCAGTAGATGTCCACGTCCTGATCCACGTACCGCCGAAACGCCTGATGCGCGTCGAGCATCACCACCACGTCGTCGACACCGTCAGGAAACCCCTCCGCCAGCCTGCGCCCCGTGGTGATCTGCACGGGCCGGCCCACCCGGTTCAGCCCCGTGCGATGCCGGGCCGCGAGCGCGGAAACGCTGCTGATCCCCGGCACGACGTCGTAGGCGAACGTCACCGCGCCCCGCTCCAGGATCTCCTCCAGGATTCCCAGGGTGCTGTCGTACAGCGCCGGGTCGCCCCACACGAGGAACGCCCCCCGCTCGTCCTCGCCCAGCTCCTCGAGGATGAGCCGCTCGTAGATCGCGGCGCGCGCGGACCGCCAGTCGCCGACGGCGGGGGCGTACGCGGCACCGTCCGCGGCCCGGTCGCGCGCCGGGTCGCGCGCCCGGACCAGGCGGTAGCCGCCCTCCGGCAGATGCGCGTCGAGGATGTCGTGACGCAGCCCGACCAGGTCGGACGTCGCCTCGCCCTTGTCGAGGAGGAAGAACACGTCCGTGTCCCTGAGCGCCTTGACCGCCTGAAGCGTGAGCTGGTCGGGGTCGCCCGCACCGATGCCGATGACATGAATCGTTCGCACGCCCCGAGTCTGCCGTACCGCACCGGCACCCCGCGCACACCCCTGACCGCCCGGCCGTTCTACGGCCGGGCACCACGCAGCCGCGGAGCGCACCGCCGCGCGTCGACCGGCGCCGCGTCGCGCTCCACCCGGTCGGCCAACTCCTCGGCCCAGCGCACCAGCTCCGCCACCGCCATCCCGTACGGCCGCTCCTGCCCCGACGCGGCCGCCCACTCCTGGACCGCCACGCCGCCGCGACGCAGCAGCCGGGCACCTCCGGTCGCGTTGCCGCGCGCCGCGTGGGTGAGGCCGACCGCCAGCTGGGCGAGCCCGCGCCACAGGCCCCGCTCCCCGTCGGGCCCCGACTTCCACGCGTCCTCGAAGACCTCGTGCGCGTGAAAGGGCCTCCCGGCGTCCAGGAGCTCCTGCGCCTCGGCGACGCTCTCCCGAGGGGTGCGCACCAGGCCCTCCGGCTGGCGGTCCACGCCCTGCGCCCCGTAGGGCAGGGGGCGTCCCAGCCCGTCGCGGGGCCGCGCGTTGCGGGCCCGGCCCTCCTCGTCCCGGTCCCGGTCCTGGCCCTGTCCCGGCGGAACCCCGGTCGTGTCACCCATCCCCCGATTGTCCCGCGTTTCCCCCGCTTCCCGCGTCTTTCGGCGTAGCGCCCCACGTGCTGTAGAGTTCCTGCTGCGCGATCACACGGGTCTTCGTGGAGACGCGCACCGGGACGTGGCGCAGCTTGGTAGCGCACTTGACTGGGGGTCAAGGGGTCGCAGGTTCAAATCCTGTCGTCCCGACTGGAGCATCGCTCCGAAGTCGCAGATGAGGGCTCTGTTTCACCACGGTGAGGCAGGGCCCTTGATCGTTCTCGCGCGCTGTCCTGCCGCCACGCCGGGCGGGCCCATGCGTACCGCTCTGTTAGACCGATCGCTTGACTGTTCGGCGCGTCTGTCCGAGGGCCGCTGAGTGTGGAGAAAAGCTGTTCGCGGATGCCTGGCCAGTGGGGATCCCCGTCCGTTGGTTCGATTCTCCGAGGGGTGACCGAACATGAGCGCTGAGAACCGCACTCGGACCGCCTTGGGGCCACTGCCCGGGCGTGGCAGGTGGTGTGTCGGCGGTGCCGCGGCGTCGCTGGCGCTCATGGTGCTCGGTTGCGCCGAACCCGCGCTGGCGGCCCCGCTGAAGTCTTTGCCGGTATCCACGCACTCGGTCCGCGCCGCCGGCGGCGACGAGTGCGGGTACGGCAGGGGCGACCACGGCCACCGAGACCACGGCACGTGCAAAGCCGGCCGGACCGGAGCCACGGGACCCACCGGACCGGCCGGAGCCACGGGAGCGACCGGGCCCACCGGATTGACGGGAGCCACGGGAGCCACCGGGTTGGGCGGACCGACCGGAGCCACCGGCTCCACGGGAGCCACCGGCTCGATCGGAGCCACTGGTTCAACCGGAGCGACCGGCTCGGTCGGATCCACGGGATCCACGGGAGCGACCGGGGCTACGGGAGCCACCGGGGCGACGGGATCCAGCGGATCGACCGGAGCCACGGGACCCGCAGCAGCGGAGCCGGTCTTCGGGCAGTTCCTCCTGACCCAGATCGTGCACGGCGCGACGCTCACGTGTGCGAGTGTCACCACGACCGCGACCACGTCCGAGTGCACGGGGCCAAGCATCAACGGTCTCCAGGTCGCCCTGGGCAGCCCCCAGTACATGACCATCTGCAATGCCGTCACCGGCCAGAACTTCGCAAGTGTGGGCGGCCTCGGCGGTATCACGACGCCCTACGTCGTCTGGAACGGCACGACGTGGGCGCTCAGTTCGGCCGCCGGTCCCACGTACCTCTCAGATCTGGGCTGCAATCGTTGAGCAGCACGGCTTCCTTCTGACCTCCACCCCCGCCCACAGCGCCGGCCAGGCTGCGTGAACCGGCAGATCCTCGTCCTGGCCGGCCGCGTCGCAGCAGGAGTGCCGCGGTCGTCGTGGCCGCCGCCGGCGGGCTCGTCCGGGCGTCACCGGCACTACCCGGCTCGGCGCATGATCTGACCGCCGCCCGGGCCCACGGCATCATCGACGCGCTGACCAGCGAGAAGGTGATGACCTTCGCCGACAAGGGGTACCGAGGCGCCCGCGGAAGCGTCCGCGAAGATCCGCGCTCGCGGCGAACGGGCCATCGCTACCCTCACAACCTGGAGAATCCTGGTCGAGCAGCGCTGCTGCCCGCGCCGAGCCACCGCAATCGTGCAGCCATCCTCGTCCTGCACCACGCCGAGTCACCGCGCTACGAAGGACGAAACGGTTCACTGGATGCCGGCTCGTCTGCGATCGATGTGCCGGCGCGGTCGTCGGTGCCCGGCAGGTCCTTGGCGAGCCGGCCTGCGAGTGTGCTCACCGGGCATCGGCCGGGTGAGGACGCCGAGTGTGAGCAGAGCGAGCGCCGGCAGCACGGCGACGATGATTCCCATCGGCAAGGCGTCGGTGGCGCCACCCGCGCCGGCCAGCGGAGCGAGTGCCCCGCCGAACATGAACTGGCTGAAGCCGAGCAGAGCGGCGGCCGACCCGGCGTGTCCGCCGTGGTCGGCCAGGGCCTGGGCCGCGGCGTTCGGCATGACCAGGCCCACGCTGGAGACCAGGACGAACAGGCCGATCAGGAGCACGGGGAGGGGTGCCCGTGTCAGCACCGCGCCCAGGACCGTGGCGCCACCGGCTGTCGCGCCCAGCAGACCGGCGAGCAACAGCACGCGGGCGCCGGCCCGGGCCACCAGCCGGCCGCTGATGTGGGCGGCCGCAACGAGTCCGGCGGCGTTGGCGGCGAACACGGCGCTGTACTGCTGCGGTGACAGGCCGTGGATTTCCTGCAGGACGAACGGCGAGCCGGAGATGTAGGCGAACATCGCCGCGAAGACCAGGCCGTTGGCCAGGACGTACCCGGTGAAGACCCGGTCGCCGAGCAGCTGCCCGACGACAGCCGGCAGCGGCTGGCGTGACGCGGAGGGCCGGCTCTTTGGCAGTCCTGCGGCGGAGGCCGCCAGCATCACGGCGCCGAGTACGGCCAGGGCCACGAAGATTCCGGGCCAGGCTGTGACGCGCAGTAGCTGGCCGCCGAGGACCGGCGCGATCACCGGCGCCAGGCCGGTGATCAAGGTCAGTGCGGAGAAGAGACGTGCGGTGCGGGTTCCGGAGGTGCGGTCGCGGACCATGGCGTTGGCGATGACGATGCCGAACGCCCCGCCGATGCCCTGGACCAGGCGTAGGCCGACGAGGGTCCGGACGTCGGGTGCCACCGCGCAGAGCGCGCTGGCGATCGTGTAGAGGGCGAGGCCCGCCAGCAACGGACGCCGCCGGCCGTAGGTGTCGCTCAGCGGCCCGGCGATCAGCTGCCCGATGGCCAGCCCGGCCAGACAGGCGGTGATGGTGAGCTGGGTGGCCGCGGCGCCGGCGCGCAGGTCGCCGGCGAGGTCCGGCAGTCCGGGCAGGTAGCTGTCGATGGACAGTGGTCCCAGGGCCACGAGGGCTGCGAGAAGGACGATGAATCGGGTGTGCCGGCCGGCGGCGTCGTTGCTCATGGCTCAGTACGCCACGGTGATGCGGCGGCGGATAGCGGTGCCGCTCTCGATCGTGTCGGCCAAGGCGATCGCGTAGTCGGCGTACGAGATGCGGCTGTTGCCGTCGTCGTCGGTGAGCAGGGTGTCCCCGGCGCTGCGGTAGGCCCCGGTCCGCTCGCCCGCTCCGATGACCGCGGCGGGCGACACGTACGTCCAGTCGAGGTCGTGCACGCCGCGGTAGAGGTCGAGCGCTTCGGACTGGGCCTCGGCGTTGGCCTTCCACAGCGCGGGGAAGTCCGGGTCGTCCATGACCCGGGTGCCGGTCGGGGTGCGCAGGCTGCCGGCACCGCCGATGGTGACCAGGCGGGTGACGCCGGCTCGGCGGAGTCCGTCGATCAGCGCACGGGCGGCACCGACGATCGTGGCGCGGTCGTTCTCCTGGCCGATCCGGGGGCCGACGGCCGACAGTACGGCGTCGTGGGAGGCGGCGAGGCCGGCGACCGCCGCGGGGTCGGTGACGTCACCGGTGGTCACGGTCAGGGCCTTGTGCTCGAGGCCGTCGATGTGGCCGGCTCGGGTGACCGCGGTGACGGTGTGGCCGCGACGCAGTAGTTCCTCGGTGGTGGGCCGGCCGATGTTGCCGCTGGCGCCGAACAGGACGATCTTCATGTGTTGCTCCTTGTTTCTGATGGTCAGAGGACGGGCTGGCCGTCGGCGATGATGGCCGCGGTGATGCCCCGCTCGGCGGCGGCGTGCTGGAAGCGCTGCTCGATGTCGGGTTGTTCGGTGTAGAACGGCGGGTTGTGGAACAGGCCGTAGCTTGATCTTTAACGTGTGCTGTCGAACGGTGCGTCGTACTTGATCACTCGGTTCGGTAACTGCCGTACGTGGAAACGGCCTTCGTCTGAACATGT
>NZ_JBEZHK010000046.1:0-53463 GCF_040650555.1 Streptomyces sp. NPDC048664
CCCCGGCAGGCCATGGTCTCCGTCATCGCGTCCACGGTCGCGCTCTCGGACCGCAGATCACGGTCGAAGGACACCCACCCGGTGATCCCGCACATGTGTAACCTCCCGCGTCGGCCTGCGGTTTCTCGACCGCTGCAGCACAGGGATACCCGAGATGGCCCGCCGGCTGTCCGCCCCGCCGGCTTTCGCCTCCTTTCGGGCGAGGGGCCGAGCGAATGGGGTAACTCAACGCGCGCCGGGGCCCGGGCCCGGCTCGGCACCGCCCCCGGTCCTGAGGGGCGCGGTCGTCAGCGGCCCAGGAAGATCGGGTTCGTGAAGGCCGCCAGGGAGCCCGGTACCGGGCCCGCCGCCGTCTCGTGCCGCAGCTCCGCGCGCACGTACGCCGCGTACGACGGTGTCGTGTGCCACCGCGCCGTGCCCGCGCCCGCCACCGGCAGGGGGTCGCTCGTGAACAGGACCCCCTGGTCGGTCACGAGGCGGATCGTGCAGCGCGGCGCGCCCTCGGCCGTCACCGTGACCGTGACCGGGTCCTCGCGGTCCACCCGCAACCGTTCGCCGATGCCCGCGTGTTCGCCGCGCCCGCCCACCGCCTCGAACGTCAGCGTGACGTTCTTCGACTCGGCCACGTACGACCGGCCCGCGCGCAGGCCCTCCTGGACGGCCTCGCGGCTCAGGTCGTCGGCGAGGACCACCGTCTGCGGCGAGCCGATCGCGTCGGGCGGCCGGTGCGCGTCGCTGTTGCCCATCGCGGGCAGCCACCGGCCGTGGCCCGCGCGGACCGCCGCCACCAGCGTGTTGTCCCACTCGGCCAGCGTCACCTCGTCGTCCGGGGTGTACGGGCCGTTCCACACCTCGACCGCGTCCGCGTCCGCGAACCCGAACTTCCAGCCGCAGCCCACGCAGGTGGCGTGCGGGTGGGCGGGGACGACCAGACCGCCCGCACGATGGATCTGGCGGGCGAACCGGGCCCAGCGGTTGTCGCGCGCCCGGTAGCGCCAGTCGACGAACGTGCCGGGCTCGGTGCCGAGCGCCAGGACGTGGCCGTTGCGGGTCGTCACCTCCTCGCCCAGCATGATCAGCAGGTCGTCGCCCGCCACGTCCGCCCAGTGCGCGTGCGAGGAGTGCGTGTTGTGCTCCGAGGTGTTGATGAAGTCGAGCCCGGCGGCCCGGGCCAGCTCCGCGATCTGAGCCGGAGTACGGCCGCCGTCCGAGTACCAGGAGTGGAGGTGGCAGTCGCCCCGGTACCAGGCGCGGCCCCGGCCCCTGGCCCGGGACGGCGGGTACACGGGCGTGGGCGTGGTGCCCGGCGTGCCGTACGTGAGCGTGATCGTGACCTCGTACGCCAGTCCCCGCGGCGCCACCGTGTACGGGCCCAGCGCGACATGCCAGGTGCCGGGGCGGACGGGGCCCGGGAGGTAGCCGGGGGTGGCGTCGTCCGCGCGCAGGAAGAACTCGGTGCGGGCGCCGCCGGACCAGCCGCGGAAGCCCGCCCCGCCCACCTCGGTGCCGCGTTCGTCGAAGACACCGATGTCCAGGGCGTTGCCCGGGGTGCCGGCGGGCACGGACGGCCTGTCGTAGGAGTAGGCCACCCTGATCTCGCGGACGCCCGAGGGCACCTCGAAGGGCAGGTACACGAAGTCGGGGCAGCCGGCGGGCAGCGTGCCGCGCACCGTCCGGGTCTCCTGGTGGCCGGCCGCCTCGGCGGCGAAGCCCTGGGGGAAGCTCACGGTCCCCAACGTAAGCGCGGCGGCGGCGCCGGTCACGAACAAGGCGCGCCGAGCCACGCCGTGGTCGTCCTCGCACATGATGCTGCTCCCCACGTGTCGCGGTGTTCCGGATGGCGGGTGTGGTGCGGGTGCGGCACGCGACAGTGTGGCGTCCCGGCGTGAACTCCCGGGCACGAACAGCCGATCGGCAGCCGCGGGGCGGCGTAACTCCCGGGGCCCCGTGGCCGGCCGCGCCCGGTCCGCGCGCTCGCGCGAACGTATGCTCGGAGAATGACGACTTCCGCGACCTCCGGAACCGGCCGCCCCACCGAGAACTCCCTGCGTCGCGCCCTCAAACGCGCCCGCGACGGTGTCGCGCTCGACGTCGCCGAGGCCGCCGTCCTGCTCCAGGCCCGGGGTGCGGACCTGGACGACCTGGCCGCGTCGGCGGCCCGGGTGCGGGACGCGGGACTTGAGGCGGCCGGGCGGCCCGGGGTCATCACGTACTCGAAGAGCGTCTTCATCCCGCTGACCCGGCTGTGCCGGGACACGTGCCACTACTGCACCTTCGTCACCGTGCCCGGCAAGCTGCGCAGGGCCGGGCACGGGATGTTCATGTCCCCGGACGAGGTCCTGGACATCGCCCGCAAGGGCGCGGCGCTCGGCTGCAAGGAAGCGCTCATCACCCTGGGCGACAAGCCCGAGGACCGCTGGCCCGAGGCACGCGAGTGGCTGGACGCGCACGGCTACGACGACACGATCGCCTATGTGCGGGCCATCTCCGTCCGCGTGCTGGAGGAGACGGGCCTGCTGCCGCACCTCAACCCCGGCGTGCTGTCCTGGACGGACTTCCAGCGGCTCAAGCCGGTCGCGCCCTCGATGGGCATGATGCTGGAGACGACGGCGACCCGGCTGTGGTCCGAGCCGGGCGGCCCCCACCACGGCTCCCCGGACAAGGAACCCGCCGTACGGCTGCGGGTGCTGGAGGACGCGGGCCGGTCGTCGGTGCCGTTCACGTCGGGCATCCTGATCGGGATCGGGGAGACGTACGAGGAGCGCGCCGAGTCGCTGTTCGCGCTGCGCAAGGTCTCCCGCGCCCACCACGGCGTCCAGGAGCTGATCATCCAGAACTTCCGCGCCAAGCCGGACACGGCGATGCGCGGCATGCCGGACGCCGAACTGGACGAGCTGGTGGCGGCGGTGGCCGTGGCCCGGCACGTCATGGGACCCGCCGCCTGCCTCCAGGCCCCGCCGAACCTGGTGGACGACGCGTACGAGCGGCTCATCGGCGCGGGCATCGACGACTGGGGCGGCGTCTCCCCGCTGACCATCGACCACGTCAACCCCGAACGCCCCTGGCCCGGTATCGAACGGCTGGAGCGGCACTCCCGGGCGGCCGGCTTCGAACTGCGTGAACGCCTCTGCGTCTACCCGGAGTTCGTGCGGCGCGGCGAGCCCTGGCTGGACCCGAGGCTGCTGCCGCACGTGCGGGCCCTCGCGGACCCCGAGACGGGGCTCGCCCGCCCGGACGCGGTGGTCCAGGGGCGGCCGTGGCAGGAGCCGGAGGAGGTGTTCACCGACCGGGGCCGCACCGACCTGCACCGCACCATCGACACCGAGGGCCGTACCCACGACCGCCGCGACGACTTCGACGAGGTCTACGGCGACTGGGAGGAACTGCGGGAGGCGGCCGTACCCGGCATGGTGCCGCAGCGGATCGACACCGACGTCCGCGCGGCCCTGCGGACGGCGGCCGACGACCCGACACGGCTCACGGACGACGAGGCCCTGGCCCTGCTGCACGCGGACGGGCCCGCGCTCGACGCGCTGTGCCGTGTCGCCGACGACGTGCGCCGCTCGGCGGTCGGCGACGACGTCACCTACATCGTCACGCGGAACATCAACTTCACCAACGTCTGCTACACGGGCTGCCGGTTCTGCGCCTTCGCCCAGCGCCGCACCGACGCGGACGCCTACACCCTGTCCCTGTCCCAGGTCGCCGACCGCGCCCAGCAGGCGTGGGACGTGGGCGCGGTGGAGGTGTGCATGCAGGGCGGCATCCACCCGGACCTGCCGGGGACGGCGTACTTCGACATCGCTCGCGCGGTCAAGGAGCGCGTCCCCGGCATGCATGTGCACGCCTTCTCGCCGATGGAGGTGGTCAACGGCGCCAGCCGCACCGGCCTGTCGATCAGGGAGTGGCTGACGGCCGCCAAGGAGGCCGGGCTGGACTCGATGCCCGGCACCGCGGCGGAGATCCTGGACGACGAGGTCCGCTGGGTGCTCACCAAGGGCAAGCTGCCCGCGGCCACCTGGATCGAGGTGATCACCACCGCGCACGAGCTGGGCATCCGCTCCTCGTCGACCATGATGTACGGCCATGTCGACCAGCCCCGGCACTGGCTGGGCCATCTGCGCACCCTCGCCGGCATCCAGGAGCGGACCGGCGGCTTCACCGAGTTCGTGACGCTCCCGTTCATCCACACCAACGCCCCCGTCTACCTCGCCGGCATCGCCCGCCCGGGTCCGACCCTGCGCGACAACCGGGCGGTGACGGCGATGGCCCGGCTGCTGCTGCACCCGCACATCCCCCACATCCAGACGAGCTGGGTCAAGCTCGGCAACGAGGGCGCGGCCCAGATGCTCCGCTCCGGCGCGAACGACCTGGGCGGCACCCTGATGGAGGAGACCATCTCCCGAATGGCGGGTTCCTCCTACGGCTCGTACAAGTCGGTCAGGGACCTGGTGGCGGTCGCGGAGGCGGCGGGCCGCCCGGCGAGGCCGCGTACGACGCTGTACGGCGAGGTGCCCGAGGAACGGCGGCGGGCGGCGTCGTCGTCGGACGGGCACCTGCCGGAGCTGCTGCCGGTGCTGGACTGACACCGGAGCCGCCGTCGGCGCGTCTGTGGGCCCCGGTCCCCGTAGGGGCTGGTCCGTGTGGGGCCGGCCCGAGAGGCGGCCCCGCCATGTTCGATTACAGTGCTGGACTGTCGGACGTGCGTACGTGCCAGGAGGAGGCCTCGGTGGGCGCGACAGCCGGTGCCGTCTGGGGCCGTGCCGAGCAGCAGGACTTCCGCAGCCGGGTGCGCGGGACGCTGCTCGGGGCGGCGCTCGGCGACGCCCTCGGCGCCCCGGTGGACGGCCTCTCGCTGGAGCGGATCAGGCAGGAGCACGGCCCCGAGGGGCTCGTCGGCTTCGCGCCCGCCCCCGCCGAGCACCCCGCGCCGCTCGCCTCACCCGAGCCGCCCGCCCCCGGACGGCGCGGCACCGTCAGCCATCTGACCCAGCTCACGCTGTTCTCCGTGGACGGGATCATCCGCGCCCAGGTCCGCCGGGACACCGGCGCCTGGCATCCGCCGACCGATCTGCACCGGGCGTATCTGCGCTGGGCGGTGACCCAGCGGGACTGGGGCCCCGACGAGCGCCGCGCGGACGACGGCTGGCTGGCCCGGGAGGAGTGGCTGTACGCCCGCCGCGCCCCGTCCCGCGCCTGTCTGCTCGGCCTCGGCGACGAGATCATGGGCACGCTGGAGGCGCCCAAGAACCCCGGCGAACAGGGGCCCGAGGCGGCGGCGCGGTCCGCCCCGTTCGGGCTGCTGGTCGGTTGGGAGCCGCAGCTGGTGTTCCAGCTCGCCGTCGAGTGCGCCGCGCAGACGCACGGCCACCCCACGGCGTTCCTGGCGGCGGGCGCGTACGCCGTGATCGTGCACGCGCTGGCCCGCGGGGAGAGCCTGGACGCCGCCGTGCAGCGGGCCCTGGGCCTGCTCGCCCCGCGCCCCGGGCAGCAGCCGGTCTCCGACGCCCTGCAGCACGCGCTGGGCGCGGTACGGCAGGGGATGCCCTCGCCCGCGCGGATCGAGGAGCTGGCCGGGGCCGGCGGCGCGGACGGGGTCCTGGCCGTGGCCGTGTACTGCGCGCTGGTGGGGGAGGACACGCGGCACGGCCTGTGCCTGGCGGTGAACCACGGCGGCCCCTCGGGCGCCACGGGCGCGCTGACCGGTGGCCTGCTCGGCGCCCTGCACGGGGAGACGGCCCTGCCGCCGGCCTGGCTCGCCGAACTGGAGGGCCGCCCCACGATGCTGGCCCTGGCGGACGACTTCGCCATGGAGATGACCCAGGGAGCGGCCCTCCACGGCCCCACCGGCTCCTCGGACACCTGGCTGACCCGCTACCCCCGAACCTGACCGGTCAGCGCATCAGTTCGCCCGCGTTCACCAGGAGTGACTGGCCCGTGATCGATCGGGCGCGGTCGGAGGCCAGGAAGGTCACCGCGTCCGCCACGTCGCCGTCCGTGGCCAGTTCGGGCAGGGCCATCCGGTCCGTCAGGCGCTGCCTCACCTCCGCCTGGGGCACCCCCTCGGTGTGCGCCGTGAAGCGGACGTACGCCTCGACGGGCGGGCCCCACATCCAGCCGGGCAGCACCGTGTTGACCCGGATCCGGTGCGGCCCCAGCTCCCGGGCCAGCGAGTACATCGCGCTGGTGAGCGCGCCCTTCGAGGCCGCGTAGGCGGCCTGCCGCACCTGCGAGGGGGCGGCCACGGACGACTGGGTGCCCACGATCACGACCGAGCCGCCGTCCGACTTGAGCCCCGGCAGACAGGCACGGGTCATCCGCAGGGTGCCCAGCAGGTTCACGTCGATCACCGACTGCCAGGTGGCGAAGTCCGCGTCCTCGAGGCCGCCGAAGTAGCCGTCCCAGGCGGCGACATGGACCACGGCGTCGATCCGGCCGAAGCGCTCCCGCGCCAGCGCGGCGAGCGCCTCGCACTGCGCCTCGTCGGTGATGTCCGTCGCCCGGTACGCGGTGCGCCCGCCGCCCGGGTCGAGCGCGGCTGCGGACCGGGCGAGGTTCGCCTCCGTGCGCGCGCCGAGGACGGCGTTGCCCCCGTCCCGTACGACCGCCGCGGCGACCTGGTGGCCGAGTCCGGCCCCGACTCCCGAGACGACGACGGTCTTGCCCGCGAGCAGTGACATGGCGGTGGCCCCTCGGGTCTCGACTCTGGCGCTTTGTCTGACGAACCGTCAGAGTATGGGCGTCCGGGGATGGAAGGAAGAGGAAGGGAAGACCGCATGGGTGAGGACACGCGCAGCGACACGTACGCGGAACTGGCCGCCGTGGGGCCCTACGGAGTCCACCCCGGCCACGCCCTGATCACCCTGGTGGAGCCGCACGCGGGACACGAGCACGCGTACAACCGCTGGTACGAGGACGACCACTACTACGCCGGCGCCATGGCCATGCCGTGGATGTTCGCGGGCCGCCGCTGGGTCGCCACCCGCGAGCTCCAGCTCCTGCGCCGCCCCGAGAAGTCGGCGGTCGCGCAGCCGGTGACCACCGGGTGCTACCTGTCGACGTACTGGATCACGGACGGCCGCTACGACGACCACATGCGCTGGACGGTCGGCATCAACCGGCGCCTGGGCCGCGACGGCCGCGTCTACCAGGACCGCACCCATGTGTTCACCGCGTTCCAGGACCACGAGGCGACGGTGTACCGGGACGGCGCGGCGGGCCCCCGCGACGTCCACGCGCTGGACCACCCCTACGCGGGCCTGGTCCTGGAGGTCGTCGACGCGGACGGTCCGGACCGGCGCGCGGACCTGCTGGAGTGGCTGCGCGCCCGCCACCTGCCGCGCCGGCTCGCGGGTTCCCCCGCGGCGATGGTCACGCTGTTCAGCCCCACCCCGCTGCCGGGCGACCGGATGACGTACGTGAAACAGGTGGAGGGGGTGGGCACCAGGCTGACCCTGCTGTGGTTCCTCCAGGAGGACCCCCGCGCGTGCTGGGAGCGGCACTTCGGGGATCTCGAGGAGACGGTGGCTGAGAGCGGACTGGGCCGGGTGGAACTCCTCGCGCCGTTCATCCCCACCGTGCCGGGAACGGACCGCTATGCGGACGAACTCCGCTGACGGGGAAGGGCGAAAGAGTCAGCCCCCTCGGCCGGGACGGCGGTCCTGTCGAGAGGGCTTTCGCTGATCCTGCGCGGGGGTGTCCCGCGCGGGACTACTTGACCGACGCGACGAAGCTGTTCCAGGCGTCGGCGGGGAAGGCCAGGACGGGCCCGTCGGAAACTTTGGAGTCACGTACGGCGAGCGCCGCCGTGGTGGGCGACTTGACCTCGACGCACGCGCCGTTGCCCGCCGAGTACGACGACTTGACCCACGTGTCCGTGGACCCCTGCAGTACTGCCATGTTCACTCCAGTAGCGTTGCGATCCGAGCCACCTTGTTTCTGTGATGGCGTGATCGACGCTACTCGCCGCCTTCCCCGACCGGAGAAACCGTTCACTCGACCGAATGGCATATTCTGATTGGGCTTTCGCCTGAAGGTCCCGCTGGTGTACCGTCCGTCGATTTCGTCCGGTCGGTTCAGCGGGCGTATTCCTTCGCCACGTCCGAGATGAACTGGCGGGACTGCTCGACGCTGAGCGCCTGCGCCCTCAAGTGCTCGTACATCACCGCGTACTTCTGCACGTCCGGCGCCTTCTCCAGATACAGGTCGCTGGTGACGCCCTCCAGGTACACCACGCTGGAGTCGGCGGTGTCGGTGAACTCCAGGATCGAGTACTGGCCGTTGAGGCCTGGATGCGCCCCGGCGTCGAAGGGCAGGACCTGCACGGTGACGTGCGGCAGTTGCGACATCTCCGCGAGATGCTCCAACTGCTCCCGCATCACCAGGTTGTTGCCCACGACGCGGCGCAGCGCGGCCTCGTCCAGCACCACCCACAGGCGCAGCGGGTTGGCCGCCGCGGTGACCCGCTCCTGGCGCCGCATCCGGACCTCGATGCGCCGGTCGATCTCGGACATCGAACTCTCGGGCAGCGCGCCCTGGATGAGGGCCTCGGCGTAGGCGCGGGTCTGCAGCAGGCCCGTGATGATCTGGGGCTCGTACACGCGCAGCGACTCCGCGTCGGTCTCCAGACCGATGTAGACGCTGTAGGGGATGTCGCCGAACGCGTGCCACCAGCCCTGCTGGCGGGAGTCCCGCGCCATCTCCATCAGGGAGTCGACGACCCGCTGGTCCTCGACCTCGTACACGCCGCACAGGTCGCGGACGTCGCGCGGGCTGATGCTGCGGCGTCCGTTCTCCAGACGGCTGATCTTCGACTGCGAGACGAGCAGGCGCTCGGCGACCTCTTCGGCTGTCATGCCCTTGAGTTCACGGAGCCGCCGCAGTTCCTGGCCGAGCCGGCGACGCCGGACGGTGGGATTGACATTGGACGCCACGGGACGTGCACCTCCGGCTGCGTACCTACTTTGTGTATCTGCTGCTGAGCAGATTGCCACCAAGGTGCTTCTTACCGCTGGGAAACAACGGATATGCCACGACCGCGCCCCCGTTGGGTGGTCCCTGGCGCGGAGTTGGCCGATCGGCATATGACATCGCGGTGTTCGGGAACGCGCGAAGGACCGCGCGGGGCGGCGGAACCGTGTCGTCGTCTCGGACGTACGGTCCTGCCGCCCCGCGCGGTCTCACGGCTTCCGAACGCGTGCGGGCACGTGCCGTCGGTCGCCCGCCGGGTGCGCCGAGCCGTGGGGCTCCGGCTCGGCGGGTTCAGCGGGCCGGTGGACCAGTGGCCCCTTGGATCCGGGACCCCTTGGATCCGGGGGTCGTTGGGTCCGGGGCCCGGCGGGTCCGGGTGGATCAGTGGGCCACGACGCGTGCCATGGGCCCGCGGCGCGGTTGCATCGGAACGCCGCGAGCGGGTTCCGGGGTCGACCTGGCGGCCGTGGCCGGGCGGCCGGGCTGCGGCGGGCTGCGACGCGGCTGTGCCGCCGCACCGCTCTGGACGTCCATGACGGCGTGCGCCACGAGACCGCCCATGGGGTCGTGCCGGATCAGGTCCCGCAGCCGGGAGCGGGACGAACGCCCCTCGTTGCCCGGATACAGGTGCTTGCCGAGGCCGACCGCGTGGGCCAGCGCGGCCAGCGCCGCGGTCCGCGGGTCCGGCGGAACGCCGGTGCGGATCGCGGAATCCAGCCGGGACCTGATCTCCCGGCTGATGGCGGTGTCCGTTGCCTGGTACCGAGTTGTCGGCAGCACCCCGCACATCTGGCCCGGCACGGCCTGCACCATGCCGCACCGTTCGAGGTGCGAGAGATAGGTCTGGCGGAGCCCGAGACGCGGCCCGCCGATCCAGTGGACGGCCCGGACCGGAGCGCCGCGCCTGCGCAGCAACTCCAACGCGGTGTCCAGAGTCGGATCTCCTGTCGGCCGTGGTGCCACCACGGCGATACGATCCCCGTCAGGGGCTATCCGTCCGGCCAGCGCCAGCTCCACTAGCTGTGCTCCGGCCAGACCAAGGTCGAGCGACTGCGGCTGCGCAGTGGTACCCGTGGCCGGGTCCAGTGCGAGCAGCAGAAGCTCCTCCGGAATTGTTCTGCGGCTCCTGCCCATCCATGCCTCCCCGCGTGGATGAATGACAGGGTGACCCCTCTCACATTGGTCTGTCGAGGGTGCGAGACCGGAATGTAGTGGAACCGGCAGGTATGTCGTTCTCGTCTAGCGCAAGGGTCAATCCCTCACACAGGACACTGGTACATGGTTCGGACAACGCTGTCCGGGCGGCGGTTCATGGTTCGGCAAGGGCGCTACTGGGTGCGTGGCGCAGGAGGAGGCATCGGTGGCGGGCGAGTCCCCCGACAAGTCGAAGCGGCGCGGATCGTCGGAGGAACCGACGCCGGGGAGTGACGCCGCGGTTCCCGGGCCGGCCAAGGCCGGGTCGGACCCCCGGCTCGTGATGGCCGGCGAGAAGGTGTACGTCGATCAGGCGACGGCGGTGTTCTCCACCCGGGGGCTGCGCGGTGGCACCGGCGTGGCCGTGGACGAGGGCGACGGTACGGCGTCCGCCGACACCGAGGCCGACACCGACGTCGAGTCCGGCGCCGCGGGGCGTGAGAGTGCCGGCGAGGCCGACTCCGACGGTGTGACGGGGGCCGCGGACGGGAAGGACGAGGCCGAGGACACGGCCGACGGCGCCCCCGAGCCCAAGCACGACCCGAAGGCCGACGCCGAGCCGGAATCCGCAGACGCAGACGCAGACGCAGACGCAGACGCAGGCGCAGGCGCAGACGCCGAGACTGAGACGAAGACCGAGGCCGAGGCCGCGCCCGGGGCCAAGGAGGCTCCTGAGGCGGAGACCGACGCCGAGGGCGGTGACGAGGCGGACGAGGCGTCCGCGCCCGAGACCGAGGCCGAGCAGGACGACGAGGAGGCCGAGTCCGCCGTCGACCAGCCCACCGCCGTCTTCACGACGCGACGCCCCGCCGTCGACCAGCCCACGACCATGCTCAAGCTGGGCGGCGCGAAGCCGTCGAAGCCGGCGGCGTCGGACGACACGGCGAAGGACACGGCGGACGCCACCGACGAGGCCGAGACCGGCGCCGAGCCGTCGGACGAGCCCGCCGACAAGCCCGCCGTGGACCAGCCCACGACCATGCTCAAGCTGGGTGGCGGCAAGTCCGCCCCCGCCTGGGCGGCGAAGTCGCCCGCCTCGGCCGACGCCAAGAAGGCCGACGCCAAGGACGACGAGGCCAAGAAGGACGACGCCAAGGGCGCGGACGCCGAGCCGGCCGCCCCCGCGCAGTCGGACGAGTCCGGGGTCGAGCGCACCAGCAAGTTCGTGGCCCTGAAGCCGCTCGACGGGCCGAAGTCCCCGAAGGCGAAGCCGGAGTGGCCCGCGGCCGACAAGGCGAGGACCGGGCCGAAGCCCCAGCCGAAGGCCGAGTCCGCCCCGGCCCCCGCCGAGGCGACCACCGCCCTGCCCCAGGTCGGCCCCGAGCGCACCGCCCAGCAGCCTCTGCCGCCGAAGCCGCCGCTCGACCTGCTCGCCGAGCTGACGAACACGCCGCCGCCCCCGGAGACCCCGGTCCGCACCGCCGTGCGCCGGGTCAAGATCTGGACCCCGCTGGTCGTGCTGCTGGCGATCGTCTTCGCGGTCGTACAGAACGTGCGCCCCCTGCCCGCGCCCACCCTCGCGCTGACCGCCCAGGAGTCGTACCAGTTCGACGGCGGCCAGCTGAAGCTGCCGTGGCCCTCCGAGGGGCAGGGCTGGATGGACGGCGACGGCATCGGCGTGATGGACCAGTTCGGTCAGCAGAAGGCGGTGCCCATCGGCTCGGTGGCCAAGACGATGACCGCGTACATCGTCCTCAAGGACCACCCGCTCAAGCCGGGCGAGGAGGGGCCGAAGATCACCATCGACCCCACCGCCGAGAAGGAGGGCGGCTACAGCTCCGCCGGCGAGTCCACCGTCAGCGTCAAGGCGGGCGAGAAGCTCTCCCTGAAGCAGGCCCTGTCGGCCGTCATGATCCCGTCCGCGAACAACATCGCGAGGCTCCTGGCCCGCTGGGACGCGGGCTCCGAGGCGGCGTTCGTCAAGAAGATGAACGCCACCGCCAAGGGCCTGGGGATGACCGACACGACGTACACCGACCCCTCCGGCCTGAAGGAGACCACCATCTCCTCGGCCCGGGACCAGGTGAAGCTCGGTCACGAGGTCGTGCAGAACGCGGCCCTCGTCGCGATCACCAGCGCGGCGAGCTGGGACAGCCCCTCCGGCAAGAACTACCCGAACGTCAACACGCTGCCCTACGAGATCGGCGCGATCGGCATCAAGACCGGCTCCACGACCGCGGCCGGCGGCAACCTGCTGTTCGCCGCCCGCAAGAAGGTCGGCAGCGAGACGGTCGTCGTCGTCGGCGCGATCCTCGGCCAGCACACGCCCAGCGTCATCGAGACGGTCAACAGGGTCAGCAAGACCGCGCTGCTCGCCGCGAAGGGCGCGCTGACCTCGAAGAAGATCATGAACAAGGGCGACGTCGTCGGGTATGTGGACGACGGCCTCGGCGGGCACACACCGGTCGTGGTGACCGAGGACGTCAGCGCCGTCGGCTGGGCCGGTCTGAAGGTGAAGCTGTCGCTCGCGGCGGCGGACGTGCCGCACACCGCGAAGGCCGGCACCAAGGTCGGCGCGCTCACCGTCGGTGACGGCCGCGACGGCGCGGTGCGCGTGCCGGTGGCCCTGCAGAAGGACCTGGCCGAGCCCGGCTTCGGCAGCAAGGTGACCCGTATCGGCTGATCAGGGCACGCTACGTCACCGCACCCCGCCCGCCGGACCCTCACCCGGGAGCCCGGCGGGCGGGGTGCGTGCTAGCGTCGCGAGACCGGACCGGGCCGCGAGCCTCGCGCGGCGCGCGAACGGGAGCAGGGAACCCGACGCGGTGAGAAGAACAGGAACAGGACGCGGGGAGTGCCTTGAGGTGGCCACAGCGGAGCCGAAACACGCCGAAGACGCCGAGTCGGGCCGTGGACCGGGCGTGACGGGCGTGACACCGGACCGGCGAATACCGCCTCACGCCCCCGGCCCCGACCTCGACGCCGAGCCGACCCCCGACTCCGACCTCGACGCCGTGCCGACGTCCGACGCCGAGTCCACCGTGACGTCCGAGTCCACCGTGACGCCGGAGCCCACCGCGTCCGCCGCGGCCGTCGAGCCCGCCACCGCCCCGGCGGCCCCCTCCCGCACGCGCGCGCTGCTCACCCGACTGAACTCCTCCGCCGCCGGGGACTGGGCCCGCAGGCACCCCGTCCTGGCGGTCACGGCCTTCGCCGGAGTGCTCCACCTCGTCTGGTTCTTCACCTTCGCCAACAGCGGCGGCGACCTCGCCGCGCAGGACGCGTGGGCCGAGTTCGTGGGCCGGCACCCCGACTCCGCGTACAACCTCGCCTGGTACGGCGGGATGCACCCCGTGTCGTACAGCGTCGTGTCCCCGTATCTGATGTCGGTCCTCGGCGTCCGGACCACGATGATGATCGCGGGCACGCTCTCGGCCGGGCTGCTCATGCTGATCCTCATCCGCAGCCGGGCCGTCCGCGAACCGCTGTGGCCGGTCATGTCCGGCGTGTTCGCGCTGCTGTGCAACGCCATCTCGGGGCGCGTGACCTTCGGCCTGGGCACGATGTTCGCGCTGGGCGCGACGGCCTGCGTCTTCTGCTGGCCCTACCGCTGGCGCTACAAACGCTGGGCGAAGGCCCTGTGCGCCGCGCCGCTCGCCGCGCTGGCCACCATGTCGTCCCCCGTCGCGGGCCTGTTCATCGGCCTGGTCGCGGTCGCCCTGTTCCTGCAGAAGCGCCGCCCGGGCGCCTGGGCCCTCGGCCTGGCGCCGACCGCGGTGGTCGGCCTGTCGGCGCTGCTGTTCCCCTTCTCCGGCACGCAGCCGATGACCTTCTGGTCGGCGATCCTGCCCTTCGTCTTCGCGGTCATGGTCTGCGTCCTGGTGCCCGCCGAGTGGAAGACGGTACGGATCACGGCGGGGGTGTACGCGCTGTCCGTGCTCCTCGTCTGGCTGATCAGTTCCCAGATCGGCTCGAACATCACCCGGCTCGTGATGCTCTTCGCGGGGGTGGCGCTGATCGCGGCGCTGCCGTTCGCGGTGCCGCGCAGCCGCAAGTGGTACGCCCTCGTCATCGCGTTCACCGGCTTCACCGTGTGGCTCGGCGCCAAGACGGTCGACGACATCCTGCACTCGACCCCCGCCGCCTCCTGGGCGCGCGAGCTCGCCCCGCTGGTCAACCAGCTCCAGGTGGTGGGCGCGGAGAAGGGCCGCGTGGAGGTGGTCCCGGCCCGCTCGCACCGCGAGGCGTCCGCGCTCGCCCCGTACGTCAACCTGGCCCGCGGCTGGAACCGGCAGGCCGACATGGAACGCAACCCGCTGTTCTACGACGACACGCTCAACTCGGCGAACTACCACGTGTGGCTCCAGCGCTGGGCGGTGCACTACGTGGTGCTGCCGAAGGGCGAGCCGGACGGCGACGGCGGCAAGCGGGAGCGGGAGCTCGTGCTGCGGGGCATGCCGTATCTGAAGGAGATCTGGGCCGACGACAACTGGCAGCTGTTCGCGGTGACCGACGCCACCCCGCTGGCCGACCCCCCGGCGACCGTCGACCGCGCCGAGCAGGGCGAACTGACGATCGAGGTGAACCGGCCGGGCCGGGTGCTCATCCGCGTCCCGTACTCGCCGTGGCTCGGCCTGGTCGACGCGCAGGGCAAGAGCGTCGAGCCGCCGCAGGAGACGAAGGCCTCCAAGCACCGCGCGCCCGGCGCACCGAAGGCGTACGACAACCCCGGCGGCTGCCTCCTGGACACCCCCGAGGACACCTCGGGCGACCGGTGGACGGAGCTCGTGGCCCCGCGGTCGGGCACCTACCGCCTGGCGGCCCTGTACCGGCTGCCGCGGGGCACGCCCTGCCCGCAGGAACTGCGCTGATCCGAGCGCACGGCCGCTCGCACGCCCGTCCGCGTGCCCGCGCCGCCGTCCGACGACGGCCCGGGCGCGCCTGACGTCCACCGGCCCGTCACGGGGACGGCACGGGGCCCGTCACGGAGACGTCACGGGGAAGGCCACGTCGCACACCGGGTCCCCGGGCCCCGACGCGTCCCAGTCCGCGAAGTAGACCTCCCGGCAGGGGCCCGCGACCGTGAGTCCCTGCCCGGCGATCCACGCCTCGACAGCCTCGAACGCCGCGAGGATCTGCGGATGCGCCACCTGCGCCTTGGTGATACGGGTGAAGGCGAGCCGCCCGGCGGGCTCCACCCGCACCTGGACCTCCCGCGCCCGGCCGCACGCCGCCGCCCATTCCTCGGCCGCCGCCCGGTCGGCGACCGGCACACACGCCTCCGCGGGCCCGTCGCTGTCCTGGGACACCGCCGCGTGGTACACGACGAACGGCGAACCGTTCGTTCCGCCGCACTCCCTCGCGGCCGCCTCCAGCCGCCCCAGCGAGCCGCCGATCCAGGCCGGCAGCTCATCGCTGAGCACATGCCGCTTCTCGGTGACCAGCACCTGCTCCGGCACGTCCACCGTCTCCACCACGAACTTTCCGTACATCTGGGAGCTCCTCCCCGACAGTCGTCCACGGAGGTAGGCGGCGAGCGTCCGCTGCGCGCTGACACGCCCCTCGACCTCGGCCCAGTAGCGGGCGAGCAGCTCGGCCGCGTGGCCGCCGTCCGACTCGCGGGCGGCGAGCACCTCGGCGATCCGCCCGAGCGGCATGTCGAGGCGGCGCAGCAGTTCCACCGTGCGGGCGCGCTCGATCTGGTCCGCCCGGTAGTAGCGGTAGCCGCTGGCCGCGTCGACGTGCGCGGGCGCGAGCAGCCCGAGCCGGTCGTAGAGCCGCAGCGCCTTCGCCGTCAGCCGTGAGCGGGCCGCGAACACGCCGATGGTCAGCAGGTCGTCGTCCACGAGGTCGTCGTCCACCAGGTCGTCCTCCGTCACCGGGCGCGTCCGGCCCGGTGCGGAAGACGCTCCTGTCTGCCCCAGGGGCAAGGTCAATCCGCCGGCGGTCCGGAACCGTCAGGCCAGGGCCTTCTCCACCGCGGCCAGGACCTCGGCCGACTCCGGCTCCGTCTGCGGGGAGAAGCGGGCGGCGATGCGGCCGTCCTTGCCGATCAGGAACTTCTCGAAGTTCCAGCGGATGTCCCCGGTGTGCCCCTCGCCGTCCGCGAAGTCGACCAGCCGCTCGTAGAGCACGTGCCGCCCCTCCCCGTTGACCTCGACCTTCTCGGTCATCGGGAAGGTCACGCCGTAGGTCGCCGAGCAGAACTCCGCGATCTCCTCGGAGCTCCCGGGCTCCTGCCCGAGGAACTGGTTGCAGGGCACCCCGAGCACGGTGAAGCCCTGCGGCGCGAACCGCTCCTGGAGCCGCTCGAGTCCCGCGTACTGGGGGGTCAGCCCGCACTTGGACGCCACGTTCACCACGAGGACGGCCTTCCCCGCGTACTGGGTCAGATCGGCGGAGCCGCCCTGGAGCGAGCCGATCGCCACGTCGAGCACGGAGTCGCCGGTGTTTTCCGTAAGTGTCATGGGGCGATGCTAAGCCGGGCCCGACACGCGCGAAGACCTGCCACCCCTGCCGCTCCTCGCACCTCGTCCGCCCCGTCCCCCGGTCCCGACGCCCGCCCGTCAGACGAGGCCGCCCGCCGCCCGCAGGTTCTGGCCGGTGATCCACCGGCCGTCCTGGCCGACGAGGAACGCGACGACGTCGGCGACGTCGGCGGGCTGCCCGAGCCGCCCGAGGGGCGTCAGACCGGCCACCGCCTCAAGGGCCTCAGAGGAGTTGACCGAGCGCAGCTGCTCGGTGTCCGTCGCGCCGGGCGAGACGGTGTTGACGGTGATGCCGCGCGGCCCGAGCTCCCGCGCGGCGATCACGGTCAGCTGTTCGACCGCGCCCTTGCTGGCGGCGTAGGCGCCGATGCCCGCGGTGGGCCGCACGGTGTTCAGCGTGGAGATGTTCACGATCCGGCCGCCGTCCCGCATCCACCGGGCCGCGTAGCGGACGGTCAGGAAGACCGAGCGGGCGTTGACTGTCATCACCTGGTCGAACAGGTCGGTCCCGGTCTCGGCGAGCGGGGCCGGATCGTGGGGAAGCGCGGCGTTGTTCACCAGGATGTCCAGGCCGCCGAGGCGGGCCCGCGCGACCTCCATCACCTGTTCCGGCTCGGCCGGGTCCAGGAACTCGGCGCGCAGGGCGTGCGCTTCACCGCCGTCCGCCCGTACGGCGCGGACGACGTCCATCGCGGCTCCCTCGTTGGCGGCGTAGGTGAAGACCACCTGTGCCCCGTCGCGGCACAGACGCTCCACGATCGCCCGCCCGATGCCACGGGACCCGCCCGTCACGACGGCGGTCCTGCCCTCCGACACGCTCACGGTTCCTCCCACCGGCCAGGACCGCGGACGACGGCCTCGTGAACCCCACCGTAGGGTCGCGCTCCCGCCGCCGGACCGCTTTCGCCCAGCTCGATCACGCGCGGCCGCCCGGGGCGTCCGGGCGGCGCCCCTACGCCCGCTCCGCCTCGGTCTCCGCCTCGGCCCGCACCTGCTCCGTGTCCGGCGACGGACGGCGGGCCGGCGCGGCCGTGGACGCCGGTGCGGCCGTGGGCGCGGGCGCGGGCGCGGGCTCGGGCTCGGGGGCGGGGGCGGGAGCCGGGACCTCGCCGAGCCGGAGGCCCTCGCTCTCGTGCCCCAGCTTCGCTGCCGCCCGGTCGAAGTAGCGCAGCAGCTCGACCGGGAAGGGCATCACGAGCGTCGAGTTCTTCTCGGCCGCGACCTCCACGACGGTCTGGAGAAGCCTCAGCTGCATGGCCTCCGGGGTGTCCGACATGATCCGGGACGCGTTGGCGAGCTGCTGGGCCGCCTGGAACTCGCCGTCCGCGGTGATCACACGGGCCCGCCGCTCACGCTCGGCCTCCGCCTGGCGGGACATGGACCGCTTGAGGGACTCGGGAAGCTGTACGTCCTTGATCTCGACCCGGTCGATGTGGACGCCCCACCCCGCGGCCGGGCTGTCGATCATCAGCGCGAGCCCCTCGTGCAGCCGTTCACGGTCGGAGAGCAGATCGTCGAGGTCGCTCTTGCCGATGATCGAACGCAGCGAGGACTGGGCGACCTGCCCGACCGCGAAGACGTAGTCCTGGACCTCGATGGTGGCCCGGACGGGGTCCACCACACGGAAGTAGACGACGGCGTCGACCTTCACCGAGACGTTGTCCTTGGTGATGCCCTCCTGCGTCGGCACCGGCATGGTCACCACCTGCACGTTCACCTTCCGCATCCGGTCGGCGAACGGGATCAGGAACGTGATGCCGGGATGCCGCTGGTCCGGCAGCGCCTTGCCCAGGCGGAACACCACCCCGCGCTCCACCTGGTTGACCACGCGCATCCCGGCGCGCAGCACCAGCAGAAACAGCACAACCACCAGAACGACCGCAACGACGGTGCCTTCCATGGCACTTCACTTCCCTCACTGGGGTGTCGAAGAGTGACACCCCAGTGGACACCGGAGAGTGAACCCCCGGATGCGCACAGAGCGTCAGGATTTCGTCAAGACAGGGCCGGGTGTGCGGACACGTGTGCCGCACGCGTGCACCAAGCCGCCGCACAGCCAAGCCGCGAACCTTCCGAGAACTTCCCGAGCGGAATCGCAAAGGATTTACACAGAAAGCGGCCTCAAAGGGCTCTCGTGGAAGGTTCCTTGTCGGCCATCCGGGCGTATATGTCGGAAACTGCCCCGTTTAGAGTGGCCTCAGGGGCGTTGTGGTCGTTTCCATGCTGTTGCGTTGGGATCGAGGGTGCTGAAGAGCACTCAGTCTTTGCGGCACGTCGACAGGACGGCAGGGAAAGGATTCACATGAACCTCAAGAAGACGGCGGCTCTGGCCGCGGGTGTGTTCGTCGCTCTCGGAGCGGCTGCTCCGGCCATGGCGGACTCGGGTGCCTCGGGCACCGCGACCGGCTCGCCGGGTGTGCTGAGCGGCAACGTCATCCAGGTGCCGATCGATGTCCCGGTGAACGTGTGCGGCAACACCGTGAACGTGATCGGTCTGCTGAACCCGGCCTCCGGCAACAGCTGCTCCAACGGTGGCGTCATGCCGGGCGGTACCGCGGTGACCACGCTGCCCGCCGAGGAGGAGGACCCCGTGGTCCTTCCGGACACGGGCACCACGGCCGTCGACGACAGCCTCGCGGACTGCTTCTGCCACGAGCTGGCCGGGCAGTAAGGTCCGTCGGCCATCGGGCTCCGCCAGGGCACGAACGACTGCGAGGGTGACCGCCGTTCCGCGAGGGACGGCGGTCACTCCCGCGTCGGGCCCCGAGCCGATCAGCCGAGGTAGCTGAGCTGAAGCACCGTCAGCGTCCCGGTGAACCGCCCGATCAGGACCACGGCGATGGCGTGCTCCGTGACCAGTGTCCGGACGACGCCGTCATCCTCGCCGTAGGGTTCGCCCGCGCCGGTCGGATCCTCGCAGGCCGCCGCGAGCGCGAGCGACAGCGACCCGCTCGAAGCCGTCGGCATGGCGTCGTGCACGGCCTCGGTCCCGGGGCCGTACCTGAGCCGGAAGCTCACCGGGAGACACCTCTGGCGCGGGCCCGGGCGGCCTCGGCCCGCACCCGGTCGGTCACGTCGATCCACTCACCGGGGATCTCGCCCGTCTCGGCCTCGACCCGGGCGAGGCTGCGCCCCCACTCGCCCGCGGCCCTCAGATCGGCGGCGATGCGCTGCCACTTGGCGAACACGGTCACGATCTCGTGCACGGGAACACGGTTGATCTCGCCGAGGAACCGCTGCTCGGCCGCGGAACTCCCGAGCGCCTCACAGATCGTCTCGATGGTCCAGCTCCGCCCACTCATCGCCTGACCCTCCCGCACCGCCAGCGAGTCCCAGGCCCTCACGGTACGCGGAGACGGGGGAGCGCGGGGTGCGTTCGACCGCGCGACGGCCGGCGGCGCTGCTCAGGCCGTGACGCCCTCGATCGCCACGGGAAGGTGGCGGGGGCCGCGCAGCACGGCGTTGGCACGGTACGGCGGCGGGTCCTCGAGCAGCCGGGAGAACGTGACCCGGCGGAACAGTTCGGGCACGGCCAGATGGAGTTCCATACGGGCGAGCGGGGCGCCGAAGCAGTAGTGGATGCCGGTGTAGAAGCCCAGGTGCTCATTGTCCTTGCGGTCGGGATCGAACCGGTCCGGGTGCTCGAAGCGCCGGGGGTCGCGGTTGGCCGCGGCCAGCATGAGCCAGACCGGCGAGCCCTTGGGGATCACGGTGTCGGCGACCTCGATGTCGGCCAGGGCGGTGGTCCACGGCACGAACTGGACCGGGGGCTCGTACCGCAGCACTTCCTCGATGATCGGTACGGCCAGCTGCGGGTCCTTCCGGAACCGCTGGAGGACGTCGGGGTGGCGCAGCAGGGTGAGGGTCGTGTTGCTGATCGCGTTGACGGTGGTCTCGTGGCCGGCGACCAGGAGCAGTACCGCGGTGGCCTCCAGGTCCGCCGGTGTCATGTCGGGGGCGAGCGCGCTGAGCATCCCGGGGCCGGGGTGGCGGCGTCTGGTCTCGATCAGGTCGGTCAGGTAGGCGCCCATCTCCTCGCGTGCCCGCTGTGCCTTCTCCGGGCCGGAGTCGTCGCCGGGGTGGGGGTCGAGCGACGACGCCAGGGCGTCGGCCCAGACGTGGAAGCGCGGCTCGTCCTCGCGCGGCACCCCGAGGACCTTGCAGATGGCGGTGACGGGAAGCGGGTAGGCGAAGTCGTCGACGATGTCGACCTGGTCCTTGCCGTCGAAGGCGTCGAGCAGTTCGGTGACGGTCCTGGCCAGATCCCCGCGCAGTCCGTCGAGGAACCTGGGGCTGTGCGGGGGACCGAACGGCCGGTTGATGGTGTCGCGCAACCGGTCGTGCACCGGCGGGTCGGTGAAGATGAAGCTCGGCGGCAGCCCGGACTCCGCGGCCGGTTGCCCGGGGCGGGCGTAGCCGGGTGGACGGTTGCTCGTGTCGTTGCTCAGCCGCGGGTCGGTCGCCAGGTTCCGCACCTCGTAGTAGGTGCTGACCAGGTAGGTGCCGTCGTCCTCCCGCCTGACCGGTTGCTTGCGCAGTTCCGCGTAGAGCGGGTACGGATCGGCCCGATGGGCGTAGTCGCTGATCTGCGCGGAGAGGGTGCCGGGCGTCATGGTGCCTCCTGCAGGGCTCCGGGCGGCACGGGATCGGGGATCAGGCATGCGGCGACCCGGTGTGCGGCGATCCGGCACACGGCGGAGACCACTCCACACGCCGCTCGCCAGGCGCGCGTGCTCCGCGTCCGGGTCCAGGCCCCGCGCGGCCGTCTGCCCCTGTGGGGTCGGCATGCCTCTTCCTCAGGATGGGCCTGCCCGCCCGGCGCCCGCAAGGCGAGGGCGCCGGGCGGGCAGAGGCGCCCTTCGGCCGACCACAGGGCCCCGGACCATGATCGGTCCGGGGCCCTTCGCGCGGTGCCCCGGAAGGCTGCGAACCGCGGGACTACCAGGTGATGTTGTGCGCCATGCCGTTGAGGATCGCGACAATGGCCAGGGTGAGCAGGACTATCGACCATTTCTGGCCGGTGCTGGCCTGCTGCCACGCGTTCACGGGGTCACCTCCGCCCGCGTCGCGCCGGTGGCCCGGTGCGTCGAGGACGAGGAGTCCTCGCCGGAGTCCGAGGACCACACGGCCATCCCGGCTACGGCCAGCAGCAGGAGGCCGGTCAGGACGGCCAGAAGTACCTTGATCAGGGTGGACGTCGTCGCCATCGCTGCTCCTCGGGGATCAGATGTTCTTCAGGTAGCCGCCCTTGTAGCCCCAGGCGTCGGCGGTGACGTGCTGCCTCTTGTCGATCTCGATGCCGAAGCCCTTGTAGATGATCGACCCCTCCCAGACCACCTCGCCGTTGGCGTTGCCACTGGCCAGCCACGCCTTCGGCACACCGTGTCCGATGGAGACGGCCGCGTTGAAGTTCCGCTTGCCGCAGTCGGCGTGGTCCACCTTGGTGATCGACGAACCGTTGGTGTAGTACTCCACCCACAGGCTCAGCTTCGTGACGGTGACGCCGAAGATCTTCTGGCTGACCGTGTACGTGGTGTTCCACCAGCCGCGGTGGAGCCTGCCGGCCGCGGCCGCGTCCAGGCCCGAGGCGGTGTCGGGGGTGAAGGTGGCGTCGCTGTCGGCCGTGATGTCGACGTCACCGCCGCCCAGGCTCGTGATCGAGTGCATGGGTGTGCCGGGGGTGGGCACGTCGGCGGCCTCGTCGAGCAGGGCCTTGAGGTTGTCCTGGTCCTCGGAGTAGTCGAGGAACTTGACCTCCTGGTCATGGGAGAGGGCCTGGAACTGCTTGAGGGTGTCGCCGGCACCCGGCTCCTTGCTGTCCGCCAGGTTCGCCTCGTACGCGGCGATACGCGCGCCGTCCTTGGAGATGATCGAGGCGTGAGCGGTTCCGGTGCTCAGCAGCGCGGCGGCGGCCAGACCAGCAAGAGCGGTAGCGGTGCCACGGGAAGCTGGGGTCTTCAGCATCGTTGTCTAGGACCTTCTCAAGTTCTTTACGTGTCGGGCTTGTTGTGAAGAGGCAACCACTGGAAGTAGCCGTTCCTCCTCAGGAGAACCTCAGACTTTGATCTTGCGCATGACAAGCAGGCCCGCGGGTCGCGGCGCTCGCGCGACCGTCCGCCGCACCCGCCTTCCCCGACGGCCGCGCAGGCCTTGGGGGGCCTGGGCCGAGCACCCCGCTCCCGGCGGCCGTGTCACCCGAACGGCGCACCATGGCGTGCCACCCGCACGGTCGAAGATCACGCTGGCTAGTGCCCCAACCGAGGTAATCCGTGAAAGGGGAACCACATGCGCACTCGACGAATCCTCGCCGCCGTCCTCGCCACGGCCGCCCTCACCGGACTCGGCCTCACGGGCGCCGCCACCGCCACGGCACAGAGCGCCCCGTCCTACGTCACCCCTTCGCAGTGCCGGCAGGGCGGCGGAACGCCCGCGATCAACGAGGCGGGCAACTACTGCAAGGGCGGCACGCACGACGGAGAGCAGGTCGACTGACCGCCCCCCAAGGCGCAAGGCGCCCCGCAGCCACCCGCCGCGGGGCGCACCCGCCCGAGCCGGCCCGGACCGTAGAGGGGCTCGGAGCAGTACCCGGAGTTCGAGAAAACCGCGTCCAGGTTCGAAGCTCTCACAGCGGGTTTCGAGGACGCATTCGGCATGGAGCTCTTGAGTACCGTTCTCTTCGCCGCTGAAGAACTGGTGACGCCTCCGTCAAGCCCCGAATCGGTAACGGCGTGTATCAGGGCATGGAATCACCGAAAGGAGAGCCTCTTCACGGAGGCCCACATCCAGACAGCGTGGCAGCGCCTGGTCGAGACCGACCTGGTGCAAGAAGCCGAGGCATAACCGGTCCCTCGAGCTTCACCCTGGGCCCCGGTCCCTGGACCTGTGGCACCCGCTTCAGGAGTGGGATCGAATCCGTGCCGGGGTGACGCATGACGCCCTGTGCCGGACAGTCCGCTCACGCACCGCGCACGCATGACGCCCGCGCCGTGGATCAGCCGAGGCCGAACCAGCCGAGGACGGTCTGGACGAGCAGGATGGTGGACATGCCCGCGACGCCGACGACCACGACGGTGGCGCCGATCCGATAGCGGGGACCGTTGGCCGCCGCGCCGAGCACCGAGCGGCGGTTGGTCAGGACCAACAGGTAGACCAGCACGATGGGGCTGATCAGGCCCTGCAGGACCTGAGTGCCGATCAGCAGCTGGATGACGTTCACCGGGGTCATGGCCACCGCGGCGCCGAGCACGATCTGGGCGGTGAACAGGCCGAGGAAGAGCGGCGCGTCGCGGAAGCTGCGGGAGACGGAGCGTTCCACGCCGGCGGCCTCGCCGACAGCGTAACTGGCCGACAGTGGTACGACCGCGCCTGCCAGGGCGGAGGCGCCGATCAGACCGACCGCGAAGAGGAGTTCGGCGTTCTGGCCGGCGACCGGTTTGAGGGCCTCGGCGGCCTGGGCGGCGGAGCCCAGCGGGCCGGTGCCGCCGATCGCGGTGGCGGTGGCGATGATGATGGTCAGGCTGATGACGCAGGCGAACACCGCGCCGAGGACGGCATCCAGCTTGATCAGCTTGTAGTCCTCGGGCTTGGCACCGCGGTCCACGACGCCTGCCGCGGCGTAGAACTGCATGTAGGGGCTGACGGTGGTGCCGATCAGGGCGACGGCGAGCAGGATGAAGTCCTTGCTGGGTTCCATGTGGGGGATCACCAGGTGCTTCCCGACATCGCCCCACCGCGGATGGCCCAGGATCATCGCGATCGGGTAGGCGAAGAACGCCAGCGACATGACGAGGAAGATGCGTTCGGCCCACCGGTAGGAGCCGAAGAGCACCAGCGACCACAGCAGGAACGCGGCGGGTGGGATCACGGCCCACTTGGGCACGCCGAGCAGTTCGAAGGCGGCGCCGATGCCCGCGAACTCACTGACGACCAAGCCGGTGTTGGCCAGCAGGAGACAGAACACCGCCAGGCCGGTCAGGCGGAGGCTGAACTGCTCGCGGATCAGCGCTCCCAGCCCCTTACCGGTGTGGGCGCCGAGCCGGACGGCCATCTCCTGCACCATGACCAGGGCGACGGTGACCAGCACCATGAAGAACAGAGTGCCGTAGGCGAACTGGGAGCCCGCTGAGGCGTAGGTGGCGATGCCGGCGGCGTCGTTGCCGGCGTTCGCGGCGACCAGGCCCGGCCCGGCGATCGTCGCGACCATGGCGAGCCGGCCCAGGCCCCGCCGCCGTGGCGCGGTGGCAGGGGCGGGCGCGGTCGTCGTCGTGTCCAGGTCGCGGGTCACCGCAGGAACCTCCGGAAGTGCAGGCGCCCACGCTCGGGCAGCAGGTGGTCGAGCAGGTCGTCGGCGAGGATCCGGCCGAGGGGCCGGTCGGAATCGTCCACCACCAGGAGCGAGGAGGCACGAGAGGCGACCAGCTGGTCGGCGGCCTCGGGCAGGGGGGTGTCGGGACGTACGGTGACTGGAGGACCGAACTGGGACCGCCAGGTGACCAGGTCGGCCATCGGGGTGGTGTCCTCCGCGACAGCCAGGTCGAACAGCGCGAGGTCGCACAGCAGCCGACCGTTGTCGTCGACCACGGCGATCGCGTCGATCTCGGTGCGGTGCTCGGCCTGTTCGGCCAGCTGCGCGCGCACCTTGGCGACAGTCTCGTCCAGGCGGGTGGTGATCAGCAGGGTGGTCATGGCGCCGCCCGCGGTGCCCTCCCGGTGGGTCAGCAGTCGGCGCAACTCACTGGCCTCGCCGGCCGGCATGCGGGACAGCAGGGCCTCGCGCTCCTCACGGGTGAGGTCGCGCAGGGCGTCCGTTGCCTCGTCCGGCTCCATCTCGTCCACCAGGCGAGCGGCGTGTTCCGGCTTCGCCTCGCGTAGCAGGTTCTCCAGCTCGGCCGGTTCCATCTCCTCCAGCGCGTCGGCGGCCTGCTCCGGCTCCAGCCAGCCCAGCAGCTGCTCGCGTTCGTCGCGGCCGAGGTCTTCGAGGATGTCCGCGAGGTCGGCCGGGCGCAGCCGCTGCAGCGCGGCCCGGGAGGCGCGCAGCCGTACCTCGGGCGGTCCCTCGGTGGCCTGCTCGGCGAACGGAGCCACCGCCTGCCAGTCCAACACCCGCTCCGGTGTCGGCCGCACCTGCCAGCGGCGCGGCCCCAGCCGACGCAGCAGAGTCGGAAGCGAGACATCCACCCCGACCAGCACGATCTGATCGACCAGCGGCGCCAGGTACAGGTCGGCCGCCCGGGTGACCTGGACGCCGTCCACGTCGACGAGCTGGTGGTCGAGGATGTCCTTGCCCAGTAGCACCTCGCCGGGGCGGCGGGAGAAGTCGCGCAGGTCGACGCGGGCGGTGCGCAGCCGTACGGTGCCTGCCTGCACCTTGCCGACGGCGTCCACGGCCAGGAATGTCTGACGGCGTCCGATCCGCAGGATCAGCCCGGTGACCGGCGGATACGGCTCCACACCGTACAGCCGGGCAACGACGTCGACGACACGGCCGACCTCCTCGCCCGCCTGGTTGGTGACCGGACCGCCGATCAGCCCGGCCAGCGAGACCAGCGAAGTGCGCACAGCCTTGGTGGTGGTGGCACGGCGTTCGAGGTGGACCCGGCGGTCGCGGAACCGGGCCTTGGTGGACATGAGCAGAGTGTGAGCAGCCAAGGTAAACACCCCCTTGCCCCGCCATGACGGGGCGGCGGGCGACCCTCGGCAGTGCTCCTCCTCCCCGTACCGGCCGACGCAGGGACGTCAGCGACACGCCTGCGCGCGGCCTGTCGAAGCCGGTGAGCAGGGCGAACCACCGGCTGCGGGCCGGATGTGTCGGTGAGGGACGAGCTACCGCGGGCCGCGGAAGGACGGCGCGGACATCACGAGGAGGGGCCGACTATGGCCCGGACTACTGTCCATGTCGCCTCCTCCCGGTCACGGCCGCGCGCAGGGCGTCACGGTCTTGCGGCAAGGGGCAGCCAGGCGCGTTCGGCCCCGGCACACCCCAACTCGTCAGAGCTTTGGCACTCCACGGCGTGATCCCGGTAAGGGAAGCCACTTGGGGTCACCCCTTAGGTCGGGGAGACCTGTCCTGAACCTGGGCGTCTCTCGACGTCGTGGGGTCAGTGGCCTGTGTCCGTGAAGACGCCTCACCGAACGAGGTGTCTGTTCAAACCACATGAAGACTACGCCCGCACCCACGAGCTTCCCTAATCCATGACCAGTGCTTGACCGGGGGCCTCCGGACGAGGCCCGGCGCCGGCGTTGCCCACCACGGCCACCCGGACCTGATTCCCGTGACTCTCCGCCCTTGAGGAGAACTCGCACAAGACATGAGGCACAGGGCAGGACCGCCTCGGAGGCGGCCGACGCCGAAACACGCAAGGCGAGGGCCTTCCCGGAACAACTCCGGGAAAGCCCTCGCCGAGAAAGAGCGTCAGCTCTTGAAAGCGTCCTTGACCTTCTCCTTGGCCTCACGGGCGTCGCCCGTGCTCTTTTTCGCCTGCCCTTCAGCAGTCGTGCTCTCGTTGCCGAGGGTGCGCCCGAGCACCGTCTTGGCCTTGCCCTGGGCCTGCTCGGTCTTCGCCTTGGCCTTCTCGCCGGCACTCATGAAAACACGCCTCCTCGTCGCTTCGGATTCCGCTGCCGCGGTAGACCCCTGCTGCCCCGGGGTTTCCTTCACAAACAAAGATTGCTTGGTGATTGGGACTCCATCGGCAGGGCACACGGCGGCCAGGAGGTTGATAACTATGGTTCCCCTGCTTCTCGTTCTGCTGCTCGCCCTGATCCTTTTCGGTGCCGGTTTCGCCATCAAGATTCTCTGGTGGGTGGCCGTCGCGGTCCTCGTGCTGTGGCTGCTCGGCTTCGTCATGCGATCCACCAACGCGGGTGGTGGTCGCGGCCGCTGGTACCGATGGTGACCTGACATCGCACCCCTCGCCTGGGCCCGGCCATCGTTGATGGCCGGGCCCAGGCGCGTACGCACGACGAGCATGTGCGTCCTACGCCGGACTGGACGGGGGAATCTCAAAGGCCAACGAGGGCAGGCGTATTACTGTCGAGGCGGGAGGGCCATGCGCGGCGGAACCGGCGCAACCTCCCGGCCCTCCTGCCTCTGACCCACACAGAACTGCTGGCACCGCACCGGGACGGGCAGCAGGAATCGGGGGCTGGAGGCCCAGCACAGGTCACGCTCGTGTTGGTGTCAGCGCCTGCGCCGCGTGGTGTCGCCAGGCCGTCGGACTGTGACAGGTGCGGCAGTGGGCGGGGCGCTGATGACCGTCGTTCGTCGCGTGCGGGCGGTCGCTACGCGGGCGCGGGCGTTTGTCTGTTCGGTAGTGGTGTTGCGGATGCGCCAGACGAGGACTCCGGCGGGGTGGTCGGCGCTGTCCAGTTCTCGCTGTTCGGCTGCGGTTGTGAGTGTGCGCCGGGGTTGGGTGCCGGCGGATTCGGCTTGAGTCAGGGCGGTGGCGAGGGCGGGCCACGCCGGGTCGGTGAGTATTCGCTCGGCTTGTTTCGGGTACGGCTGCCTGCACGATTGCGGCGAGGCGCCGGGTCTCGTCCGGTCCGGGGGCGCGTTCGGTGAGGCGGGCGGTGTGCTGGTAGGCGTTACGCAAACGACCCCGGACGGGGAGTCCGAGGCCGAGTAGGAGCCCTCCCTGGGGGATGAACCCCAGGGCAGAGCGGAAACGCATGGTGCCCCCGGCAGGATTCGAACCTGCGACACCCGCTTTAGGAGAGCGGTGCTCTATCCCCTGAGCTACGAAGGCGGGGCCCTGCGTGAAGCGGGGGTGGACACTCTCCGTGAGCGTTCACCTCTGCCCTGGCAAGGTGAGGACCGCAGCCGAGTGCGGTCCCTGACAGCGTAGCGGATCAGGGTGGCGCCGTGGGGCCACGGCGTGACGGCGCAGCTCGGCTGGGGTGCGGGGCCTTCCTGCGGTGCCGGCACGGGGAGGTGTCCGTCTCGGTCGTCGGGCCTCGGGCGGGGCTAGCCGCGGAGCTGGGCGCGGGTTCGCCGGGAACGGACGCGGGGGTGCGGCCGTGGAGGGCGCGGCTCGGCCCACCGTGGGGGTGGTGGCGGGTAGTTGGGCGACGTGTGCCGGGCCCGGGGGAGGGCGTTGCCGGTTGCGGCGATCGCCTACTGGCTCTAGAAAACCGCATGTACGGTTTGTTAGGCTCCCATCTCCCGGCTGTGATGGAGTGATTGATGGCCAAGCAGGAACGGGCGGTGCGGACTCGCAGCGCCCTCATCGAGTCCGCTGCTGTGCTCTTCGGTCGTGAGGGCTACGAGGTGGTGCCCCTGTCGGCCATCAGCGCCAGGGCCGGGGTGAGCAACGGGGCCCTGCACTTCCACTTCCCCAGCAAGGCGGCGCTCGCCACCGGTGTGCGGGAGGAGGCGGCGCGGCGGTTTCGCCGGATCGTGTCCTCCGAGTGCCCGTCGCCGCAGCTCGGCGGTGCGCTGCAGGCCCTCGTCGACACCAGCCACGCCCTGCTCCAGGGGCTGAGCGGTGACGTCATCCTCCGGGCCGGGTTCGACCTGGGCGAAGGCCTGGAGGCGGCCGGCCGGGGCGAGGATCTCTACGAGTGCTGGCACGCCTGGGTGGACGAGGCCGTCGTACGGTCCGCGCGCGACGGGCTGCTGTCCGACGTGGCGCCCAGGGACCTGGCGGCCACGGTCGTCGGCGCCACCGTCGGCTTCGCCGCGATGGGAGGCCACGATGTGCGCTGGCTGTCACGCATCACGCTCACCCGCTTCTGGGCGCTGCTCCTGCCGCGCGTCGCCTCCGAGCAGGCGTTGCGGGTGATGACGGCCTCGGGGAGGCAGGCGGCGGAGGCGGTGTGACCGGCGCCTTCGAGGGAGGGGAGAGGGGCGAGAGGGGAAAAGTCGTCGGTAAGGCGGTGGGGAGAACCGCATGACCGGTTTGTATCTGCCCTGCCCCCGCCCCTCCCTCCCCCTCGAACGCTTCCGTCAGCGTCGCGTCACCCGCACCCGGTAGTTCCCGGCGGAGTCACGGTCCACGACGTTGACCGTGATCCCCGCCTTCGTGTCGGTGAAGGTCTGCCCCGGACGGTAGGTCGCGTCGGACAACTCGGCCTGGACGTTGGGGCTGCGGGTGCAGCCGCCGCTGTCGGGCTCGGAGTCGGAGACGGTGATGGGGCCGTTGCCCGTGTCGACGTTCGCGTCGACCCGGTAGACGAGGATGCCGGGCCGGCACACCGCGTCGTCGTTCCCACCGCGGGTGCGCAGTTCGAGGGCGTACCCGGCCTTGGGGCTGAGCGGTATGAAGACCATTTTGCGGCCGCCGGGGCGCTCCAGCGGGGTCAGCGTGTACTCCTGGGCCCCGTGCCCGGTGGCGCAGCCGACCTGGGTGTCCCGGAGCCAGCCCAGTTTCCACTTGTGCCAGGCCAGCAGGTCGTTGTCGGCGCCCCAGTCCTCGCTCATGATGTCCCAGTGACCGACCGCGCTGCCGCCGTCGGCGGTGTAGAGGTCGGGCAGCCCGAAGGTGTGGCTGTTCTCATGGGGCAGGACCCGGTACCCGGTCCGGTCGAAGGACCCGGAGCCGTCGTCCTGCCGGCTGTAGATGAAGGACGCGTTGGCGATCGGTACGCCGTCCGCGACCGGGGCGGCGCGGTTGCCCGCGAAGGTCACCGACAGGACGGTGTCCAGGGCGGACGGTCCCGCGTTCGGGGTGACCAGTACGTTCAGCAGGTCGTAGCGGCGGAAGTCCACCTGGGCGTCGGCGGCGGCCACGATGTCCTGGATGAGTCGGCGGTAGCCGGGGTCGAAGGGGGCCCCGCGCTCCATCCCGTACGCCGAGAACGGCCGGGGCATCCGCAGCCAGTGACGTATCGGGGTGGCGACACGGTAGTCGAGCCGACCGTAGGAGCTGGTGGTGAACCAGCGTTGGGTGCGCGGGAAGAACTCCGCGAGCCGCCCGAGCGCGCTGCCCTGGCCGGGCACGTCGGGGAAGTCGACCATCACGGTCAGCGCGTGGATGGTGCCGGTGGACCGGGCGTAACCGGTCGGGGTCGGGATGCCCTCGGGCATCTGGACGCCGCTGCGGCCGTGGATCATGCAGGGACTGAGGGCCGTGAGGCGGCCCGGGGCGACGGGGCCCGCCGTCACGGGGTCCGTCAGCAGACGCCCGGCGCCGGCGGAGGTCGCGATCGCCAGCGTCAGTACGGCGACCGAGGCGAGGGACATGGCGCGGCGCGAGCGTATGCGGCGGCGGTACGGCGGCATGCGGGGCCCTTCGCTCCACGGCAGCCGCCGGTCACCGGCTGCACCCTTGGATTCACCCTGTGTCGCGGGTTCTGGGCGCGCGCGCTGAGGCGGACCGAACGAGGGGTTCTCGGGTCGTCCGGATGAAGTCCGAAGGGGAGCCGGAAGGAAGGGAGGAAATGCCGCCGACGGGGTGTGGTCCAGCTCACACGGAATCGGGGGCGTGGGGGAAATAACCGGGGACCGATTCCCCGTTTAGCCCTGTGTCACAGTGAAACGGGGACTGAGTCCCCGGATCGCGCCCGGAGTGACCCGGAATCCACCGGATCCTCTCCGGGGTCCCACCGGATCCTCCCCGGGTCCATCGGAACGCATCACCTTCGTCGAGGAGTACGCCGTGCAGACCGCAGCCCCCGTGCAGCGCCGAGTGACCCGGCCGCGCGCCGACGCCCTGCGCAACCGGGAGCGGATCGTCACCGCCGCCCGGGAGATGTTCGTCGAGTTCGGCCCCGAGGTGCCGTTCGACGAGATCGCCCGCCGGGCAGGTGTCGGCAACGCCACGGTGTACCGCAACTTCCCCGACCGCGACGCCCTGGCGCGTGAGGTCGTCTGCTCGGTCATGGACCGGCTGGCCGAAGGTGCCGAGCGCGCTCTGGCCGAGAACGGGGACGCCTTCGACGCCCTGTCGCACTTCGTGCACGCCTCCGCCAAGGAGCGGATCGGCGCGCTGTGCCCGATGGTCTCCACGGCGTTCGACGAGAACCACCCCGACCTGGAAGCCTCCAGCGGACGCATCACACACCTGGTCGAGGCGCTCATGGCGCGAGCCCGGGCGGCCGGGCAGCTCCGTCCGGACGTCGGGGTCGGAGACCTGATGATCGCGGTCGCCCAGCTCAGCAGGCCGCCGGCCGGCACCGACTGCCTGAGCCTCGACCGATTCGTCCATCGCCATCTGCAGCTGTTCCTGGACGGACTGCGGGCCCCGGCCCGCTCCCAGCTGCCCGGCACGCCCTCGACCGTGGAGGATCTTCGCAACGCCTGAGCGATGAGCAGATCAGCAGACGAGCAGCAGTAGTGACGTCGGCAGCGCCATCGACGGCGCCGCCGACAGCGGCAGCGGCAACGACACCAGAAGCGACACAAGCAGCGACACCGGCGGCGGGACAAGCGGCCGGCTGCGGTCGGCGCCGCGATGAGTTTCGCGGGTTCGGACCGTCCTCACCCAGGGCGACCGACCCCACGCCGCACGATCGACCACCACCACCCTGACGACAGGCTCCGGCCGTCACCGCCGACGAGCCGCGCCCTTCGACGCCCCTTTCGTCCTCGTTCCCGGCCTCGGGCCCCTTACGGTCCAGGCCCGCACCTCCCGTCCCCTCAACTCCGACACTTCCGTCACGCAGTCCCGAAGTGGGTACCCTCATGTCTGAAACAGTCCGCAACGTCCCGGGCGCCGCCGCGCCGGACGCCAACCGCTGGCGCGCGCTGATCTTCATCGCGCTCGCCCAGCTGATGGTCGTGCTCGACGCCACCATCGTGAACATCGCTCTTCCGTCCGCCCAGACGGACCTCGGCATATCGGACGGCAACCGCCAGTGGGTGGTGACGGCCTACGCCCTCGCCTTCGGCGGCCTCCTGCTCTTCGGCGGCCGGATCGCCGACCTCTGGGGCCGCAAGCGGGCCTTCGTCGTCGGACTGACCGGCTTCGCCGCCGCGTCCGCCATCGGTGGTGCGGCGCAGAGCGGGGCCATGATGTTCGGCGCCCGCGCCCTCCAGGGCGTCTTCGGCGCTCTCCTCGCCCCCGCCGCGCTGTCGCTGCTCGCCGTGATGTTCACGGACGCCAAGGAGCGCGCCAAGGCGTTCGGCATCTACGGCGCGATCGCCGGTGGCGGTGGCGCCGTCGGACTGATCCTCGGCGGCTTCCTCACCGAGTACCTGGACTGGCGCTGGACGTTCTTCGTCAACATCCCGTTCGCCGTCGTCGCCGCGGCCGGCGCGTACTTCGTCATCCGTGAGCCGGAGGGCGGCCGCAACCGCTCGCCGCTCGACATCCCCGGCGTCATCCTCTCCACCCTCGGCCTGGTCTCCCTGGTCTACGGCTTCACCCGCGCCGAGTCCGACGGCTGGAGCGACGTGGTGACGATCGGCCTGTTCGTCGCGTCCGCGGTGCTGCTCCTGGCCTTCGTGGCCACCGAGTCCAAGGTCAGGGCGCCGCTGCTGCCCCTGCGCGTGATCACCGACCGCAACCGCGGCGGCGTCTACCTCTCGCTCGGTCTCGCGATCATCGCGATGTTCGGCACGTTCCTGTTCCTGACCTACTACCTCCAGGTCATCAAGGGCTACTCCCCGGTCAAGACCGGCTTCGCCTTCCTTCCGATGATCGCGGGCATGATCACCGGCTCCACCCAGATCGGCGCCCGGCTGATGAACCGCGTCCCGGCGCGGCTGCTGATGGGTCCCGGCTTCTTCGTCGCCGCCGTGGGCATGTTCCTGCTGGCCCAGCTGGAGATCGGTTCGTCGTACGCCGCCGTGGTGCTGCCGGCCATGCTGCTGCTCGGCCTCGGTATGGGTACGGCGTTCATGCCGGCCATGTCGCTGGCCACGTACGGTGTGCAGCCGCGGGACGCCGGTGTCGCCTCCGCGATGGTCAACACGTCGCAGCAGGTGGGCGGCGCGATCGGTACGGCTCTGCTGAACACCATCGCGTCCTCGGCGACCGTGTCCTACATCAAGGACCACGCCGGCACCGCCACCACCAAGCCTCAGCTGCAGCTCGTGCAGGCGCAGGGCATGGTGCACGGCTACGCGAGCGCGATCTGGTTCGCCGTCGGCATCCTGCTCGCCGCCTCGGCCATCGCCCTGACCCTCGTCAACGCGGGCAGCCCGGCCGGCGCCGCGGTGGCCGGGAGCGGTGAGGGCGAGGCCGTCGAGGACGAGGTGCCGATCCCGGTGATCGCCCACTGACCCACGCGCCTCGCGCACGCCCCACGGGTACCCGCGCGTGCGGGCGAGGGGTGGGGACGCCCCGCCCGTACGCTCCCGGCGGTCCGCCCCGGTTCCGTCCCGCGCTTCGGCGCGAGCCGGGACCGGGGCGGACCCATGTCCGCGCGCTGCGCCCGGCCGCGTGATTTCCGGTACTCCCCGTACCTACTCCCCGTGTTCCCTCGTGCCTTCCGTCCCCCTCGCGCCGGACCCTCGCTCCTGTCCCGGACCGCCCACGTGGCCCGCGCGCGGTCCCCGAGTGCGCCCCGGTCAGCGCATCCAGGGCAGGTCCGCCCCCGCGTCCTTGGGCTGAAGTCCCTCGGCGATGATCGCCATGATCTCGCCGAGCGTGTCCTGCTGCTGCGGGCTGAGGCGGTCGAAGAGGGCCTGGCGGACGGCCGCGACATGGCCGGGTGCGGCACGCGAGAGCGTGGCGAACCCCTCGTCCGTGAGGACGGCCAGCTGCCCGCGCTTGTCGGATGCGCAGTCCTCGCGCCGGACCCAGCCGTTCTTCTCCAGACGGGCGACGGCGTGGGAGAGGCGGGAGCGCGTGATCTTCGCCCGCATGGCCAGCTCGGTCATCCGCAGCCGGCGGCGCGGCGCCTCGGCGAGCTGGACGAGCAACCCGTAGTAGATGTGCGGCATGCCCGAGTCGCGCTGCAACTGCCGGTCGAGATGGTCGTCGAGCAGGGTGGTGGCGTGCAGGTACGCGCGCCAGGTGTGCTGCTCCTCGTCGGTGAGCCAGCGGGTGTCGTCGGCGGGTGCGCTTTTCATGCGTCCTACTCTACGAGCCCGCTTCTTGAAAGTTAAACAAATGACAGGTAGGGTGCCGCGTGAGAGCTTGAGAGTTCAAGCAACTGTTGGGGCAAGCTGTCGGAAGGGCCCGACCGGAGGGAGCCGCAGTCATGAACGCCGCCGTCGAGGAGACCGCCGTACCCGGGCGCATGCCCGCCCTCTACCTGAGCCATGGCGCGCCCCCGCTGGCCGACGACCCCGTCTGGCCCGGCCAGCTCGCCGCCTGGTCCGCCGCCCTGCCGCGGCCCCGGGCGATCCTCATGGTCTCCGCCCACTGGGAGGAGGCGCCGCTCGCCGTCGGCGCGGTGGAGACGCTGCCGCTCGTCCACGACTTCTGGGGCTTCCCCGAGCACTACTACCGGGTGACGTACGCCGCCCCCGGCGCCCCCGAACTCGCGGCGGCCGTACGGGGAATGCTGCGCGGCCCCGGCGTCCCCGTGCAGGACGTCCCGGACCGCGGCCTCGACCACGGCGCCTACGTGCCGCTCGTGGAGATGTTCCCCGAGGCCGACATCCCCGTCCTGCAGATCTCCCTGCCGACCCTCGACCCGGCCGCGCTCATGGACATCGGCCGCAAGCTGGCCCCGCTGCGCGACGAGGGCGTGCTGATCGTCGGCTCCGGCTTCTTCACCCACAACCTGGCCGCGCTGCGGCACACCGGCGGCGGGGTGCCCGGCTGGTCGGCGGAGTTCGACGACTGGGGTCATCGCGCGCTGGAGGCGGGTGACGTCGACAGCCTGGTGGACTTCGCGCACGCCTCGCCTGCGGGCCGTCTCGCCCACCCCCGCACCGAGCACTTCGCCCCGCTCTTCGTCGCGATGGGCGCCGCGGACGCGACGGGGCAGCTGGACGCGGGACGGTCGGTGATCGACGGGTTCTGGATGGGGCTGGCCAAGCGGTCGGTGCAGTTCGGCTGACGTCCGCGTGACGCGAGGGGGTTACGGGGGGAGCGAGGCTCCGCGGGCTCCGGGGATTCGAGGGGCGGATGCGGGGTACGAGGGCTACAGCTCCTTCTCGTACCAGCACACATCCCAGTAGCGGCCGAACTTCCGCCCCACCTCGCGGTAGGTGCCCGCGGGGCGGAAGCCGAAGCGTTCGTGCAGCCGCGCGGACGCCGCGTTGGGCTGGGCGATGCCGGCGTAGGCGCGGTGGACGTCCTCGGTCGCCAGCGCGGCGAAGAGGGCCTCGTAGAGCAGCGTGCCGACGCCGCGGCCCGTCGCGCCCGGGGCGAGGTAGACGGTGACCTCCACCGAGGTCGCGTACGCCGGCTTCGCGCGGAAAGGGCTGGATGTCGCGTACCCGTGGATCTGCTGTGAGTCCCGCGAGTCGGCAACCATCAGCCGGTACGGCCCGTCTTCAAGGTGGGAGAGCAGCCAAGGACGTCGCTCTTCCGAAGTGAAGATCGCGGTGTCGAAGGTGATCGGCGTAGTGAGCACGTAGTGGTTGTAGATGTCCGTGAGGGCTTCGAGGTCACTCTCGACCCCTGGCCTGACCTGCACCTCTGCGAGCTCCGGCGACACCCGACCTCCCTGTGGCGGGCACAGGGTACTGCATGATCAGAAAAATCGGGGGACAGGTTGGGAATTCTGTCCGGATTCCAGTCGTTGTTTCCTTCGGATGCCGGGCACCCGGTCAGGGTGTCCGAAGCGTCACCGGACCATCTGCCAGCCCACCATCGCAAGGGAGCACGCATGGCAACCCGTGCCGTCGCCCGTCGCAAGGCCGTCGAAGGCGGGACCAAGGACGCGGTAAACAGTGTTCGCGCCCGTGGCGGCGAGATCGCCGATCGCGACCTGGTCGGCATGTATCTCGACGAGATAGCGCGTACACCGCTGCTCGACGCCGCCAGAGAGGTCGAGCTGTCCCAGGTCATCGAAGCAGGTGTGTTCGCGCAGCAGATCCTGGACGGGGAGGAGGAGGCCAAGGCCGACGCCACCCGCCCGGAGCTGGAGTCCCTGGTGGCCGAGGGTGAGCGGGCCAAGGACGTCTTCATCCGCTCCAACCTCCGGCTCGTCGTGGCGGTGGCCCGCCGCTATCCGCGCAGCGGCCTTCCCCTGCTCGACCTGATCCAGGAGGGCAACGCGGGCCTGGTGCGCGCGGTCGAGAAGTTCGACTACCGCAAGGGCTTCAAGTTCTCGACGTACGCGACGTGGTGGATCCGCCAGGCGATCACCCGGTCGATAGCGGACCAGTCCCGGACCATCCGGCTGCCCGTCCACCTGGTGGAGGAGCTGGGCCGAATCCGCCGGGTCCAGCGGGAGTTCAACCGCGAGCACGGACGCGACCCGGAACCGGCGGAGATCGCGGTTGAGTTGGACACCTCGGCGACGCGCGTCGGCGACGTCCTGGACTGGGCCCGCGACCCGGTCTCGCTGAACATGGCGGTGGACGACGAGGGCGAGACCCAGTTCGGCGACCTGCTGGAGGACACCTCGGCGGTCTCTCCCGAGCAGTCGGTGCTCACGCTGCTGCGCAGTGAGGAACTGGACGACCTCATCGGCCGCCTCGACCAGCGCACGGCCTCGATCATCAAGATGCGGTACGGCATCGAGGACGGCCGCGAGCGCACGCTGACGGAGGTCGGCAAGGAGCACGGGCTGACGCGTGAGCGGATCCGGCAGATCGAGAAGCACGCGCTGCTGGAACTGAAGAAGCTGGCCCGGCAGACGGGCTTCGACGCGGCGGCATGACGATCGCCTGCGGCGGCGGGCCGGTCGGGACGGGCGGGGCGGTGGCCGCCCGGTCGGCGGGGCAGCCGGTCCAGGTCCGGGGGCGCGGCCACCGGTAGGTGTATGACTTCGGCCAACCAGGCCCCGTACGGCGCCGGAGTTGGCTCTGTTACGTCGCTTCAACCCGCCGGGACCGGGGCACAAGAACTCCAAGTCCTGTGACGGCGCGGTCCTGACCCCGGGGTTCACGGCCCGCGCCGGGCTCTCGCAGCCGAGTCCCGACGCACTCCCCCCGGCGCCGGGACTCCTCCCGGCCGGGCTTCGGCGCCAATCCCCCCCTGGCGCCGGGGCTCGGCCCCCTTCTCCACGGGACCGGTACGCTCCGGTCGGGTCGCCCCGGACCTGAACCCCGGGGCGACCCGGATGGCAGATTGTGTCACAGCGGCTCAGCCTGCCGACGTGGCCGGCAGCGAGCACCGGAGCGGTGCACCGGGCGGGCCCGCCGAACCCGCCGTGCGCAACCTGGAGGCCCTCAAGGCCTTCGTCCGGGAGATCGACCGACGTCGCGCGCCGCCGCCGTCTCCCGCGGACCACGCCGGACCCCTCACCCTCACCAGGCGCAGGGCCGCGGTCCCGCCGCCCGGCTCAGGCCTGCGCCCAGGGCCCGTACGTGGGCGACCAGCCGGGCCGGGGCAGACCGCGCGGGACGACTCCTCGCCGTCGCGGGTCGCCCTGGGCCGAGGGCCCATCGACCTGGCCGCCGGTCACTCCTCCTCGGTCGGTACCCCCGGTGGGCTCGTCGGTCCCGCCGCCCGGCTCAGGCGGGCGCCCAGGTCCCGTACGTGGGTGACCAGCTCGGCCGGGCGGTGGACCGTGAACTCGCAGTCGACCAGCGCGAGGCGCACCGCCAGCCACTCCACGGAGTCGGTCGCCGTGCCGCGCAGCCGGCAGGCGCCGCCCTCCCCGTCCTCCAGGGGTTCGGGCGCGTCGAACCACCGGGGCAGGCGTGCCGTGACGAAGTCCGCGGGGGCGGCGAAGGTCACCTCGAACTCGTACGTCTCCTGCCGCCGGTACATCGACTGCCGCAGAAACTCCGCCGCGCTCCCCGTCGGCAGCTCGCGCGGCGTGAACCGCGCCCCCGTGGCGAACGGTTCGGTGACCCGGTCGACGCGGAACGTGCGCCAGTCCTCGCGCTCCAGGTCGTAGGCCACCAGATACCAGCGACGTCCCGTCGACACCAGGCGGTAGGGCTCGGCCAGACGCCGTGACGGTGTTCCGTCGCCGGAGCGGTAGGCGAAACGCAGCCGTTCACCGCCGGCGATCGTGGAGGCCATGACGGTCAGTGTCTCGGGAGCGACGCTCGCCCCGTCGCCGCTGGTCAGATGGGTGGTGGCGGCCTGAAGCGTGGTGACGCGGTGGCGCAGCCGACTCGGGAGCACCTGCTCCAGCTTGGCCAGGGCCCGTACGGACGCCTCGTCCACGCCCTCGACCGCGTGCCCGGCGCCGGCGCGCAGTCCGACCGCCATCGCCACGGCCTCCTCGTCGTCCAGTACGAGCGGGGGCATGGCCTTCCCGGCGACCAGCCGGTAGCCGCCGTCGGCGCCCTTGCTGGCCTGGACCGGGTAGCCCAGTTCGCGCAGCCGGTCCACATCGCGTCGGATCGTGCGCCGGGAGACCCTGAGTCGTTCGGCGAGCTCGCCGCCCGGCCACTCGCGGGGCGTCTGGAGAAGGGAGAGCAACTGCAGCAGCCGGGCCGGTGTGTCCGTCGTCATGCCTCCGAGGATGACGCATATATAGGACGCGATCTGGCCTAATGGCGTCCTATCGTCGCAGCCATGACCTCCACCGACACCACACCCGTACGCAGCAAGGGCGGCGAGGGCGGCGGCGGGGCCGGGGCCGGCGATCGACGTCGCTGGTTCGCCCTCGCCATCGTCATGGCCGCGGCCTTCATGGACCTGGTCGACGTCACGATCGTCAACATCGCGATCCCGTCGATCCAGCGGGACGCGGGCGCGACCTTCAGCCAGATCCAGTGGATCACCGCGGGCTACGCGCTCGCGTTCGCCGCCGGGCTGATCACCGGTGGGCGCCTCGGCGACATCCACGGGCGCAGGCGCCTCTTCCTGATCGGCATCAGCGGTTTCACCCTGGCCTCGGCGCTGTGCGGCTTCGCGGTGAACCCGGAGATGCTGGTCGCCTCGCGGATCCTTCAGGGCTCCATGGCCGCGATGATGGTGCCGCAGGTGCTGTCGATCGTGCACGCCACCTTCCCGGCGCACGAGCGGGGCAAGGTCTTCGGGTTGTTCGGCGCGATCGTCGGGCTCGGCGCCGTCTCCGGTCCGCTGCTCGGTGCGCTGCTCACCCAGTGGGACCTGTTCGGTCTCCAGTGGCGGCCCATCTTCCTGATCAACCTGCCGGTGGGGATCGCCGCCTTCCTGCTGGGCCGCCGCTACATCGAGGAGTCCAAGGCACCGAAGGCACTGCGCCTCGACCTCGTCGGCGTCGCCCTGGTCACCCTCGGTCTGCTGATGCTCCTCTACCCGCTCACCCGCGGCCGGGAACTGGGCTGGCCGCTGTGGGGTCACGCGTTGATGGCCGGCGCGGTCGTCGTCTTCGTGGCGCTGGTGGCGTACGAGAAGCGCAAGGCCGCCCGCGACGGCTCCCCGCTGATCGAGCTCTCCCTGTTCCGGGTGAAGAGCTTCGCCGCGGGCATCGCGGTCCAGACGGTCTTCGGGGTCGGCCTCGGCGTCTTCTTCCTCGTCTGGACCCTCTACATGCAGATCGGGCTGGGCTGGAGCGCGCTGCGGGCCGGTCTGACGGGTGTGCCGTTCTCGATCGCGGTGTCGACGGCGGCCGGGCTGTCCGTGCAGAAGCTGGTGCCGCGCTTCGGCCGCAAGGTGCTGCAGGCGGGCGCGCTGGTGATGGCGGCGGGCGTCCTCCTCTACATCGGGGAGGCCCGTCACTACGGTCAGTCCATCGCCTCCTGGCAGATGGCGCTGCCGCTGGTGGTCATGGGCGTGGGCATGGGGCTGATCGTCGCGCCGCTGACGGACGCGGTGCTGTCCGAGGTGCCCCAGGAGCACGCGGGCTCGGCCTCCGGGCTGATCAACACGGTGCAGCAGATGGGCAACGCGCTGGGCCTGGGCCTCGTGTCGGTGGTCTTCTTCGGCGAGATCGGCGACCGGCTGCCCCCGGCGCAGGTGGGCCCGGCCTTCGTCCACGCCTTCCAGCACGCGCTGGGCTGGGTGGCCGTGGTCATGGCCGCGATCTTCCTGCTGATGTTCGCCCTGCCGAAACGGCCCGCGCAGCATCTGGAGGGCGCGGAGCCGCTCGACGCGCCGCGGCGGGACCAGGGAGCCGAGCCGACCGGGGAACCGGCACGGGTCGAGGTGCCGGAGCAGGCCGGGGAGGCGAAGCCGACGCTGGTCTCCTGACGCCCGCCGGTCGGGTGGGGTGACGGTCCGCGAGGGGGCCTGGAGAGGAACCGCCGGGATGGCCGGACGGTCTCCCGCCAGGCCCCCTTCGGTTTCTCCGGCCCTTTCGCCAGGCCCTCTTGGCGTGGCTCGTCGCATCTGCGATATGCGTCACGGTCCGGGGTCATAAGCCCGGAACGTGGTGTCTACTGGAATGCATGCCGGTGCATATGTCGACTTTCCAGCTGCTGGGTGTGCCCGTTCTCGCCCTGGCGACGGCCCTCTGGATCATCTGCGTGGGCCGTGTCGTGGGGCGCCGCCGCATGGAGCTGGCGGCGCGGCGCCGGTATGCCCGCATCCAGGCCTTTCCCCGGCAGCGGCGCACGGGCCCGGCCCTGGAGTCCGTCGAACTCACCCCGGCCGAACACGCAGCCTTCGCGGGCCTGATGCGGCAGTTCGACGAGGGCCGCACCTCCTGAGGGCCGTCCCGCGACCGGGCCGGGCGCCCCAGCCGCTCCCGCCCGCGCAACCCGCGTAATGCGGATGCCCGCACCGGCCCGCGCGGCTTACGCTGCGGCATGGATCTCTCCGCTGTACTGCCCCTGACCACCGAACGCCTGCGCCTGCGGCTCTTCTCGCCGGGCGACGCCGATGACGCGTACGACTACCAGCGGCTGGAGGAGGTGGCCCGCTACCTCTACCGTCCGCCCCGCACCCGTGAACGGTGCGAGGAGGTCATCGCCGAGATCGCGAAGGCCACCGCCTGGGCGAAGGACGGGGACACGCTGACCCTGGCCGTGTGCGGGCATGGGGAGCCGGGCGCCGGGGAGCCGGCCGTGGTCGGCGAGGTGCGTCTCACCCTGGCCGACGCACGTGCGCGTCAGGCGGAGATCGGCTGGCTGCTCAACCCCCGCTTCCAGGGCCGCGGCTACGCGAGCGAGGCCGCGCACGCGCTGGCCGCGCTCGCCTTCGACACCCTGGGCGTCCACCGCGTGTACGCGCGTCTCGACGTGCAGAACACCGCGTCGGTCCGGGTCTGCGAGCGCCTGGGCATGAGGCGCGAGGCCCATCTCGTGGAGAACGACCTGGACGGGGAGCGCTGGGGCAGCGAGTACGTCTACGCGGCACTCGCCGCCGACCTCAGGCGCTGAGGCCGGCGGGCGCGGGCGTCAGGCCGGCTGCCACAGCTCGACGCGGTTGCCCTCGGGGTCGGTGACCCAGCCGAAGCGTCCGACCCCGTCCATGTCCTGTGTCTCCTCCGCCACGTCCGCTCCCTTGGCCCGCAACTGCGCGAGCATGGCGTCGAGGTCGCGGACCCGGAAGTTGAGCATGGTCTGCTGGGTGCGGGAGCCGAAGTAGTCGGTCCCGGACTCGAACGCCGCGAACACCGTCGGCCCGGTCTCCTGACGCCACAGGCCGTGCTCGTCCGCATCCAGACCCAGGCAGTCGCGGTACCACGCGCTCAGGGCCCCGGGGTCCGCGGCGCGCAGGAAGTATCCACCGATTCCCAGCACACGTTCCATGCCGTCATCCTGCCAGGGCGGCGCCCCCGGGACGCCGGGATGTCAGCCGAGCCGCGCCGCCCGTCGCTCCATCGCGGCCCGCGCGGCGTCCTCGGACACATACACCTCGCACATGTGACGGCCGTCCGGTGTCGCCGTGTGCTCCACCTCCCACAGGGACAGCTCCCGGCCGTCGTGCAGCAGGAAGGCGTGCTCGTAGAGCGAGAAGCACAGCCCCGCCTGCCCGGCCCGGCGCGGGCGCCCGAACGCCTGGGTGATCTCGTGCGCGAGCGCCGAGTCGAGCAGTAACGTCGTGAGGGCCGCGTCCGGGCGGTCCGCGTTCTCCGCCCGGCGCAGCAGCCGGCGCGCGTGGTCCGCCGACTCGTCGACGACGTACACATGGCGGGGTTCGGGCACGGGCGAGAGCTCCACCGGCGCCTGGAGGTCGAACTCCGGTGCGTCCTGCGGCAGGGCGAGCCGGCTCGTGGCGACACGCAGCTCCTCCTCGTCCGCGTACACCTCGTGCTCCGCGTCGCCGCGCAGGCCCGTGTTGTGGGCCAGCTCCCACAGGGTCACCGCCGAGCCGTCCACCAGCAGCCAGGTGTGCCGGTAGGTCTGGCGGTGCAGCCCGGCGCTGTGCTGCGCGGAGTGCAGCGAACTGTCGTGCGCCAGCGCGTACTCGAGCCGCTCTATCGTCTCGTCGGGCAGCTCGAAGGAATTCAGCGCGCGGCCCAGGAGCCGCGCGAGGTGCTCCTGCGGAGACTCGGGCGACTCGGCGGCCTCGTATGCCGCCGTCTCGTAGGGAACGCTCAAGGGTTCTCCCGGCCTTGCTGCATGTCACCTGGTGGGTGCATACCGTAGCTCCTCGCTCGGACATCGTCTCCGGGAACCGAGAAAACGTACGGCCGGAAAACGAACGGCCCGCGCGGGGTGTTCCCGCGCGGCCCGATCACCTGTCATATGCCTCCGGGCGCGCCCTGGATGCGCCTGCCCCGGATCAGCCCGCTCGGGTGCGGCCCGGCATCGCGGTTCACCGGGCCCGTCGTTCATCCGCTGGGGCCGCGGGGCCCCGGCACGGACCCCTCAGCGGGGCGCGTGCGCCCCGGGGGAGCCGTACAGGCTCTCGTAGGACGGCCAGGTGCCGGACGGGGTGGCCGTCGGGGTGGCGGCGCGTACGGCTCGGGTGATGGCTCGGGACACCAGGTCCGCGGCTGCCGTGAGGATCTCGTTGAGGGCCAGGGGGTCGGTCTGGGGGAGCGGGCGGGTGGCCGTCGACAGGGCGAAGACCGTGTCCCCGTCGTGGAGGAGGTGCACCGGGCGCAGGGCGCGTGCCATGCCGTCGTGCGACACTCCCGCGAGCTTCTGCGCCTGGGCCTTGGTGAGGTCGGCGTCGGTCGCCACGACCGCCAGCGTGGTGTTCAGCGGCGGGCGACGGGCCTGCGCGTCCGCCGCGAGGCCGGCGACCTCGCGCTGCGCGGCCCGGTGCACCTCCCGTGCCGGGAGGTCGACCCGGCCCTGGAACAACTCCCCGTACAACGCGCCTGTTTCGGGGTCGACCGCCGAGCCCGCCGCGTTGCACACCACCAGGGCGCCCACCGTGATCCCGGAGGCGAGCACGGTGCTCGCCGTGCCCACGCCCCCCTTGAGAGGTCCGGCCACCGCGCCCGTGCCCGCGCCCACACAGCCCTGCGCCACCGGCGCGCCGGGCGGGCTCGCCGCGGCCGCCCGGACCGCCTCCCAGCCGAGAGCCGCGTCCGGCCGGGCCGAGAAGTCGCCGCCGCGGCCGAGGTCGAAGACGCAGGCGGCGGGCACGACCGGCACCACGTGCGTCGGGCCGGGACCGACGCGCACCCCGCGCCCGTGCTCCTCCAGCCAGGCCATCACGCCCGACGCCGAGTCGAGTCCGTAGGCGCTGCCCCCGGTCAGGACGACCGCCTCCACGCGCTGCACCAGGTTGCGCGGGTCGAGCGCGTCGGTCTCCTTCGTGCCGGGGCCGCCGCCGCGTACGTCCACCGCCGCGACCGCGCCGCCCTCGGGGGCGAGGACGACCGTGGTGCCGGTCAGCCAGCCGTCCCCGGACCGTGTGGCGTGCCCCACCCGCAGGCCCGTGACATCTGTCAGCGCGTCAACTGTCATGGGTCCATCATCCGCCGCCGCCCCCCGGCAGCGGACGCCCTGGACGTACGCTGGTGGGTATGAGCACCGCCTCCGCCGACCAGCCGCGAGACCCGAAGCCGGACCCCAAGGACGCCCTCGTCTTCGACGACCCGCTGGACCGGCAGTCCTCGGACGACACGGACCGGGGCTGGGGCGAGCGGCCCACGCCGAGCGGCGGCAGCGCCGCCGACCTCGCGCGCTTCCTCGACGAGAAGCCGCCCCACCACCTGTGAGCTGGGGAACAGCCCTCAGCGCTGGTTTGGGGGCCAGGTGTCCCCGCGGTCCTGCCCAGGCCTCTGGCTCTGGCCCTGCTGTGCGAGCAGGGTGTCGCGGATCTCCTTGAGCACCTCCAGCTCCGTCACCTCGATGATCTCCTGCGTGCCCTCCTTGGCCTTGCGGCGGGCCTCCAGGCGGGCCAGGTACTTGGCCATGGGCAGCACCATGAGGAAGTAGACGACGGCCGCGGTGATGACGAAGTTGAGCGCCGAGCCGAGGACCGAGCCCCACATGATGCGCACACCTTCCGCGGTGTCGCCGGTGCCCGTGCACGGGTCCTTGATGCAGGAGCTGTAGTTGTCCAGGCTCTTGGTGCCGAGGGCGCCCACCACGGGGCTGATGACGCCCTTCACCACCGAGTTGACGATTCCGGTGAAGGCGGCACCGATGACCACCGCCACCGCCAGGTCGACCACGTTTCCCCGCATCAGGAAGGCCTTGAAGCCCTGCCAGACGCTCGGCGCCTTCTTCTCGCTCACCGGTGAGCCCCTCCTTTGCCACGCACAATGTGGAACGAACAGCTCCGCAACCTACGTCAGAGGTGCCCGCGGTTGTCCAGCCCATGCCATGGAACATCAGCACAGCGTCACCGCCAGGCGCGCGGTCGCGCCCGCCCCGGCCAGGCGTGCGGCCGTGGCGCGCGGCACGGACAGCACCACCAGCGCGCCGCTCTCCGTGGGACCCTCGTCCGGCACGCGCCGCACGACGGCCCCGGCCGCCACGACCCTCGCCCCGCCCTCGGCGTCGGCGGCGATCACGTCCACCCGGGTACCCGGTCGCAGCAGCCGCACCGTGGCCGCGTCGGCGATGCGCACCGCGGCCGTGACCATCTCCACCGCCCGGTGCGCCGGCGGCCGACCGCCCTTCGCCGGAGTCGGACGCGCGATCGCCGCCGGATGCCCCCGCGCCCCCTCGGATCTGTCCGGGCCCGCGGCCACGAGCGCGGCGGCCGTGACCGCCAGGCCCGCCGCCACGGCCCGCCTCCGGTGCCGGGCCAGACGCCGCAGCCCGCTCTCCGCGCCGCGCACCCGCAGCGGGGCGAAGTGCGGCACCGGGCACGTCGGGGGCGTGTCGGCGCGGACCGGGACGCCCGGCTCGACCGCCTCCGGCCATCGGCCGGACTCCGGCCGACCCGGGTGGAGGAAGAGGGAAGGGGAGGGAGGGGAGAAGCGGGCCATCGTGATCACCATCCGCGTCGTGCGATCGGGACGTGACCCACGATGAGGCTTCGGCGCGCGGCCCGTCGGCGCCCGTGCACCACCGCCCGATTGTGGACAACCCGCTCACCCGAACGAGACCCTCCCCGGGCCCTCACCGGGCTCGCCGGCCTGATCACGGCAGGGTGAAACCCGGATCCATCCCGCCCAGCGCGCCACGGCACGCACAGTCCCGCGCCTCCGTCCGCGGCAGTGCGGCCACCGCGTCGAACAGCACGCCGCGCAGCCGGTCCACGTTCGCCGCGAACACCTTCAGCACCTCGTCGTGCGAGACGCCCTCCCCGCTCTCGGCCCCCGCGTCCAGGTCCGTGACCAGGGTCAACGACGTGTAGCAGAGCTCCAGTTCACGGGCGAGCGCGGCCTCGGGATGCCCCGTCATCCCCACCACGGACCAGCCCTGCGCCTGGTGCCACAGGGACTCGGCGCGGGTGGAGAAGCGCGGGCCCTCGACCACGACCAGGGTGCCGCCGTCCACAGGCTCCCAGTCCCGTCCGCGCGCCGCCCGCAGCGCGGCCTCGCGGCCGGCGGGGCAGTAGGGGTCGGCCAGGGACACGTGCACCACGTTCGGCGTGGTGCCGTCGGGCAGCGGCAGCCCGTCGAAGTACGTCTGCGCCCGGGACTTCGTGCGGTCCACGAACTGGTCGGGGACCAGCAGCGTGCCTGGCCCGTACTCGGCGCGCAGCCCGCCCACCGCGCACGGTCCGAGGACCTGCCGCACGCCGACGGAGCGCAGCGCCCACAGGTTGGCCCGGTAGTTGATGCGGTGCGGTGCCAGATGGTGGTCGCGGCCGTGGCGGGGGAGAAAGGCCACCCGGCGTCCGGCGATCTCCCCCAGGAAGAGGGAGTCGCTCGGCGCTCCGTAGGGGGTGTCGACCTGGACTTCGGTGACGTCGTCGAGGAAGGAGTAGAACCCTGAGCCGCCGATGACGCCTATCTCTGCGTTCTGCATGGCGAGCACCCTAGCGGGCCCCGGAAACCCCGAAAGCCCCGCCGTCGTGCGACGGCGGGGCCGGGCCGGGTGCGGGGCGTGCCTCGCGGGCCCCGGCCGGAGCTCGGACTCAGGCGGCGGAGCTGGTGCTCGAGGACGAGGACGAAGAAGAAGACGAGGAGGACGACGTCGAGGACGACGACGAACCGGAGTCCGACGACGAGGACGACGTGCCCGACGAGGAGCCGGACGACTTGGCGGACGCCGGGCTGCTGCTCGAGGAGGAGCCGCGGCTGTCGTTGCGGTAGAAGCCGGATCCCTTGAAGACGATGCCGACCGCGGAGAACACCTTCTTCAGGCGTCCCTGGCAGTTGGGGCACTCGGTCAGGGCGTCGTCGGTGAACTTCTGCACCGCCTCAAGGCCCTCGCCGCACTCGGTGCACTGGTACTGGTAGGTCGGCACTTGTCTTCCTCCTGGCACTCTCACTCGATGAGTGCTAACGATCGTCCATCTTAACCCGTGCGGCCAAAGAGCGGAGTAATGCACGTCACCTCTCGCCGAGCGCGACCCGCTCCCGCCGGCCCGCGCCACCGGCGACCACCCTGGCGGCGTGCGGCTGGGCCAGCCGCGACCGCAGGGTCACCAGGGTCGCCAGGGCCAGGACCGTTCCGGCCATCGGCACCAGGAATCCGGCGCCGTCCCACAGCCGGTCCTCCAGCTGTCCGGCGGCCGTCACGGCGGCCGCCTGGCCGAGCGCGACCGCGCCGGTCATCCAGGTGAACGCCTCGGTGCGCGCGGCGGCCGGCACCAGCGACTCGACCAGTGTGTAGCCCGTGATCAGGGAGGGTGCGATGCACATGCCCACCAGGAGGCCGAGGCCCGCCAGGAGGATCACGGAGTGCGCGGTCCACAGACCGGAGGCGACCAGGGCGAGAGCGGCGTAGCCGACGACGAGACGGCGCTGGGGGGCGGCCTTCCAGACGACGGCGCCGCAGACCACGCCGGAGAGCATGTTGCCGGCGGCGAAGACTCCGTACAGGACGCCGTTGAGTCCCGGTTCGCCGATCGACTCGGTGAACGCGGCCAACCCGACCTGCATGCCTCCGAAGACGCTGCCGATGCCGAGGAAGGTCACGATCAGCACCCGCACCCCGGGGATGCTCAGCGCGGAGTCGTGCCGCTCGTGTGTCCGGGCCACGGCGGCGACGGACGGCTGCGTGCTCTTCTGCGCCGCGAACAGCACACCGCCGACCAGCGTCAGACCGGCCTCGGTGAGCAGGCCCGCGGCCGGGTCCACGGTGGTGCACAGGGCCGTCGCCAGCAGCGGGCCGAGCACGAAGGTCAGCTCGTCGGTGACGGACTCGAAGGCCGTGGCCGTCGCCATCAGGGGCGAGTCCTGGAGCTTCACGCCCCAGCGGGCGCGCACCATGGGGCCGACCTGCGGCACGGAGGCGCCCGTCGGCACGGAGGCCACGAACAGGACCCACAGGGGTGCGTGGGCGAGGGCGAGCGCCGTCAGGACCGAGCCCGCGAGGGCGTGCACCAGGACGCCCGGAAGCAGCACCGCCCGCTGGCCGTGACGGTCGGCGAGCCGACCGCTGTAGGGCGCGAACAGCGCCATGGAGACGCCGGTGACCGCGGCGACGGCACCGGCGGCGCCGTACGAGCCGGTCGTGTGCTGCACCAGCAGCACCAGCGACAGGGTGAGCATCGCGAACGGCTGACGCGCCGCGAATCCGGGAAGCAGGAACGTCCAGGCGCCGCGGGTGCGCAGCAGCTGCCCATAGCCCGGACGGGACGACTTCGAGGTGACCGTGGATGCCACGGCCCGTGCCTTTCTGCCGCCTGGTAGCGCGCCCGTGCGGGGGCGCCGAGAGCTGTCCTCTTGCGCGGACTGCGGTAGATGCCGTCGTCTGCTCCACGAGCGTCCCGGCCGCCATACGGTCGCGCCAGCTCTGCGTCAGGCAGAGTTGGTTCGATCAGGGTGCCCTGTGATTGTACAGAGCCAAAGGCGTGCGGTGCCTGTGAAAAGCGGCACGGGCGGGGTGTTCACCTGGCATTCCCGGTCCCGTTCCCCGTCAGCCCGAGCCAGCCCGCGAGCTTGCCGCCCTGGCCGACGGCCCGCAGCCGCCGCTCCGCCGCGTCGCGGACCTGGTCGGTGGCGACCACGAGCAGTTCGTCGCCGCGCCGCAGCACGGTCGCGGGCAGCGGAACGAACGACTCGCCCTCGCGTACGACGAGGGTGACCGCCGAGCCGGCCGGCAGCCGCAGCTCGCCCACCTCGACGCCGTGCATCCGTGAGCCCTCGGGGATCGCGACGGACAGCAGGTGTCCGCGCAGCCGCTCCAGGGGCGCCGACTCGATGCCCAGGTCGGCGGCCCCCGACCCCTCGCCCAGGCGCAGGGTGCGGGCCAGCCAGGGCAGTGTCGGGCCCTGGACCAGGGTGTACACGACCACGAGCACGAAGACGATGTTGAAGATGCGGTGGGTGGCGTCCACCCCGTTCACCATGGGGATGGTCGCGAGGATGATGGGCACCGCGCCCCGCAGCCCGGCCCAGGACAGCAGCGTCTGCTCCGGCCACGGCATCCGGAACGGGGTCAGGCTCACCACCACGCTCAGCGGCCGGGCGACCATGGTCAGGACCAGCCCGATCAGCAGGGCGGGCAGGACGTCGTCGCCCAGTTCGTGCGGGGTCACCAGCAGGCCGAGGAGCACGAACATGCCGATCTGCGCGATCCAGCCGAGCCCCTCGGCGAAGCCGCGGGTGGCGGGCCAGTGCGGCAGCTTCGCGTTCCCGAGGATCATCGACGCCAGGTACACGGCCAGGAACCCGCTGCCGTGGGCCAGCGCGCCCGCCGCGTAGGCCGAGACCGCGATGGCCATGACGGCGATCGGGTAGAGGCCGGACGCGGGCAGGGCCACGTGCCGCAGCCCCCAGGCGCCCAGCCAGCCCACCGCGAGGCCGATGGCGGCGCCGACGGCCAGCTCCGCGAAGATCTCCAGCAGCAGCGTGGACCAGTGCTCCACGGGGCCCGCCGTGGAGAAGGCGACGACGAGGATGAGCACCGGGGCGTCGTTGAAGCCGGACTCGGCCTCCAGGATGCCCGTCACGCGCGCGGGCAGGGGGATGCGGCGCAGGACCGAGAAGACGGCGGCCGCGTCGGTGGAGGAGACCACCGCGCCGATGATGAGCGCGTGCCGCCAGCCCAGACCGCACAGGTAGTGGGCGCCGGCCGCCGTGACGCCGACGCTCACCGCGACGCCGACGAGGGCGAGCGAGGTGGCCGCGGGCAGGGAGGGCCGGATGTCCTTCCACTTGGTGCCGAGTCCGCCCTCGGCCAGGATCACGACCAGGGCCGCGTATCCGATGACCTGGGTCAGTTCGGCGTTGCTGAAGTGGATGTGGGCGAACCCGTCCTGACCCATGGCGATGCCGATGCCGAGGTAGACGAGCAGGCTGGGGAGACCGCTGCGCGAGGAGATCCGGACGGCCGCCACCGCGATGAGCAGGACGAGCGAGCACGCGAGCAGGAGCTGGTCGAGGTGGTGGACAGTCAGCGGCTGGGTCCCTTCTCTCCAGGGGGCCGGGGCCCGTGGCGTCGGCCCCGATACTTCATTAGCCTACCTAACTCTTGACGCTTTCTTGACGCTTCGGGGTCCATGATCGAACGGTGGTCCGGCTCGTTCCCGACTCCGCGGTAGGGCGGACCGGGCCCTGCGCCTATGGTTGCTCCAGCGCTCAGTAGAAAGCACAGCCCGCCCTGCCGCTCGTGTTAGGACAGCAAGGACAGCGATGCCCCCCAACACCACCGCCTCTTCCGGCCAGAAGCCCGGCAAGTCCGGCAGGAAGAAGGGGCGCAGAGCCCGTCTGCTTCTGATCGTCCTGGTTCTGGGCCTCGTGGGGGGCTTCGGTTATGGCGGCTACTGGTCCGTCAGCACCGTGCGCGCCTCCTACCCGCAGACCAAGGGGTCGCTCACCCTCCAGGGCCTGTCGGGCCCCGTCGAGGTCAAGCGCGACGGCAACGGGATCCCCCAGATCTACGCCTCCTCCGACCAGGACCTCTTCATGGCGCAGGGATTCGTCCAGGCGCAGGACCGGTTCTACGAGATGGACGTCCGCCGCCACATGACGTCGGGTCGCCTGTCCGAGATGTTCGGCAAGGGCCAGGTCAAGAACGACGAGTTCCTGCGGACGCTCGGCTGGGACCGGGTGGCGCGCCAGGAGTACGACACGAAGCTGTCGGCCTCGACCAAGAAGTACCTCCAGGCGTACGCCAAGGGAGTCAACGCCTACCTCAAGGGCAAGGACGGCAAGGACATCTCCCTGGAGTACGCCGCCCTGGGGTTCACCAACGACTACCACCCCGAGCAGTGGACCCCCGTCGACTCGGTCTCCTGGCTCAAGGCGATGGCCTGGGACCTGCGCGGCAACATGAAGGACGAGGTCGACCGCGCGCTGATGACCAGCCGGTTCGGCCCGAAGCAGATCTCCGACCTGTATCCGGACTACCCCTACGGACGCAACAAGCCGATCGTCCAGAACGGCGAGGGTGAGTACGACGCCCTCACGAAGACGTTCGGCGGCTCCTCGACGGCGGGCACGCAGTCGGGCACGGGCACGGGGACCGGCACGGGCACCGGCACCGGTACGGGCTCCGGAACGGCCACCGGCACCGGCGCCTCGGCGTCGGGCTCGTCCTCCGCGCGGTCCGCCGCCCTGCAGAGCCAGCTCTCGGGCCTGACCAAGGTCCTGGACGACGTTCCGACGGCCGTGGGCGTGAACGGCAACGGCATCGGCTCGAACGCCTGGGTCGTCTCCGGGAAGTACACGATCACCGGCAAGCCGCTGCTGGCCAACGACCCGCACCTGTCGGCCTCGCTGCCGTCGGTCTGGTACCAGATGGGCCTGCACTGCACCACCGTGTCCAGCGCGTGCTCGTACGACGTCACGGGGTACACCTTCGCGGGCATGCCCGGTGTGGTCATCGGCCACAACCAGAACATCGCCTGGGGCATGACGAACTCCGGGGTCGACGTCACCGACCTCTACCTGGAGAAGATGTCCGGCAACGGCTACCTCTCCGACGGCAAGGTGCGGCCGTTCACCACCCGCACCGAGACGATCAAGGTCGCCGGCGGAAGCTCCAAGAAGATCGTCGTGCGCGCCACGGACAACGGCCCGCTGCTGTCCGACCGGGACGACGAACTCGTCACCGTCGGCAGGAAGGCCACCGTCGAGACCGGGGCCCCGGATCGCGGGGACGGCTACGGCATCTCCCTGCGGTGGACCGCCCTGGACCCCGGCACCACCATGGACGCCGTCTTCGCGCTCGACAAGGCGGCGAACTGGGACGAGTTCCGGGCCGCGTCCCGCTCGTTCGACGTGCCCTCGCAGAACCTCGTCTACGCCGACACCAAGGGCCACATCGGCTACCAGCTGCCCGGAAAGATCCCGGTGCGGGCCAAGGGCGACGGCTCGCTCCCGGCGCCCGGCTGGGACTCCCGCTACAGCTGGACGGGCCGCTACATCCCCCAGGACGCGCTGCCCTACGCGCTCGACCCGAGCCGCGGCTACATCGTCACCGCCAACCAGGCCGTGATCGACAAGAGCAAGTACCCCTACACGCTCACCACGGACTGGGGTTACGGCGCGCGCAGCCAGCGGATCGCCGACCTGATCGAGTCGAAGATCAAGACCGGCGGCAAGATCTCCACGGACGACATGCGGCAGATGCAGCTCGACGACAGCAGCGAGATCGCCAAGCTGCTGGTGCCCAAGCTGCTCAAGATCGACATCGCCGACAAGAACGTCCGCCAGACGCAGAAGCTGCTGGAGGGCTGGGACTACACCCAGGACGCCGACTCGGCGGCCGCCGCGTACTTCAACGCGGTCTGGCGCAACGTCCTCAAGCTGGCCTTCGGCAACAAGATGCCCAAGGAGCTGCGGGTCAAGGGGCAGTGCCTGTGGGTGGAGCCGGCCGACAGCACCGGGCCCGCGGACGAGCAGAAGAAGGTGCGTGAGTGCGGTGAGCGCGAGCCGGACCAGGCGCAGCCGGACGGCGGCGACCGCTGGTTCGAGGTCGTGCGCAGCATCCTCGACGACCAGCAGAACGACTGGTGGCACACGCCGGCCACGCGCACCGAGGCGGCCACCACCACGCGCGACCAGCTCTTCGCGCGGGCCATGGCGGACGCACGCTGGGAGCTGACCGCCAAGCTCGGCAAGGACGTCGACACCTGGAGCTGGGGCCGGCTGCACCGCCTGTTCCTGAAGAACCAGACGCTCGGCACCGACGGCCCCGGGATACTGCAGTACATGCTCAACCGCGGGCCCTGGCAGCTCGACGGCGGCGAGGCGACCGTGAACGCCACCGGGTGGAACGCGGCGGGCGGCTACGGCGTCGTCTGGGTGCCCTCCATGCGGATGGTGGTCAACCTGGCCGACTTCGACAAGTCCAAGTGGATCAACCTCTCCGGGGCCTCCGGGCACGCCTACAACGCCCACTACACCGACCAGACGGACCTGTGGGCCAAGGGCGATCTGCTGTCGTGGCACTTCTCCGGGCCGGCGGTCGACAAGAGCACCACCGACACCCTGAAGCTCACTCCCTGACGGGTACGAGCCCCCCGAACCGGGCCCCCCCCCCCCCCGGGGTGGTGGGGGATGCGGAATTCGGCCCCCCCGACAAGGGCGGAGGACACGACGTATAGCAAGTAAACCAGCTTGA
>NZ_JBEZHK010000047.1:0-32749 GCF_040650555.1 Streptomyces sp. NPDC048664
CAACTCCACCCAGGACTTCGACGAGCGGCGCCTGGTGGAGGCGGAATTCCTGGCCGGCCGCTGCGCGCGATGCAAGCGAACCCCCGCGCTGCGCGCGGGGGTTGCGCTCCCGCTCCGCGTGAGCGCTGCTGACCGCTGCGCGGTCAGTGCACCCCGCCTGCTGCGCAGGCGGGGTGACGTTCCGTTCGCTGCGCTCCCGGAACGGTGGGGGCTACGCCCCCACCCGGTGCCTGCGCTGCGCTCCGGTCACCGGGTGACGCTTCGCGTCATAGCGGGGCCGGCCCCGCTATGCGGGGCCGGCCAACGGACCTTCGGTCCGAGCAGCAGCAAGAGCGGAGGGTGCTGATGCCTGGTCAGCGTCTGCGGTGCCAGGTGCTGCCGATTCCCGCTACGTGCAGAGCCAGTGCCGTCAGGCCCAGGAGCATGACGTTGACTGACGAGAACGTGTGATTGGTACTGATCTCGGTCGCGTTGATGAGGAACGACACGAAGAACAGCACTGCCGCGACTATGCCGAGCATGACAAGCCCCTCTCATAGGAAGTGAAGCCCGTATGCCCGGCAACCGCTCCCGCAGGCATGAGTGGTACGCCCGAAGTTCAGGCGGGGGTGGGGCGGGTGCTTGCCGCCTTGTGCGGGGCAGCGTGATGCGCAGGCCGGCCTGTAGCGGGAACTGCGAGGCGCCGCAGGGACAGGCCCGCGGTGGCGAGGAGGCTGGTGAAGACGGCCAGGAGGAGGACGGATACCCACATCTGTCGACTCCCCGGCTCCTGCCAGCCGGTCCAGGCGGCGGACACCGCCCACAGCAGGGCGCCTACAGCGTAGAAGGAACGGACACGGTGCAGCTGCCGCACGGCCCGCAGGAACTGGATGCGCTCGGTCTTCGGTGCCATGCAGGGCCGTGTACCCCGGAGCGGCTGGAACATCAGGGGGGAAGGATCTTGCGGAAGGGCTCATCGTCGGGGCCTGTATCGGGAGCTGCATCTCTGCATCTTCATGTGATGCAGCATGTAGCCTTGGCGTAATCTAGGGACACCCGGTAGGAAGCAGTCCGCGTGTTGATCTACGAGTACCTTCCGCATGAACTCACCAGACCCGGGGTGATCGCGAAAGCCGCCGGAGCCGATCGGCACCAGGTGGCCGCGCAGGTACGCCTGGCGCAGGAACGCGCCGAGCGCGCACGGGTGGGTCCTGTGGAACCGCATCACTTGAGTGAGCTGTTCATCGCGGAGCTGCGGCGCCTTCAGTGGGAAAGGATCGCCGCTCTCATGGACAGGGAGCGGATGGCCGCGTACGTGCCTTCCTGTGACTCGCGTGCCGTCCGCTATGAAGAGCAGCGATTGCAGCGGTTGATGGCAGACGTGGCCCAGGCTGAGCGGTCCGGGCGCGCAGTTCCGGAGATCTCGCGTCATCGCGTCTACCGGATCGATGGCCGGCCCACCACCGGCCGCTCCCGCCCGGACATACCCGCCCCCACCGTCCACCTGATGGCCGCCTCCCCCGAAGGAGCGGCCGAGCGAGCCTGGGCGATCCACGGAAAAGACGGCGGCCTCTACCAACGCTCCGGATCCTGCATTGCTTCCGTCGAGCAAGTCCTTCCCGAGCCCGGAGAACTCTTTTGATCCAGCTCCGCGAACACCAGATGGAACAGAAATCGAAATTCCGGAAGTGGGTTGGATTCCCTGCAAGATCATCTGTAGTCCCGGAGGGGCTGCGGGGGACGATCGTGTCCGCGACCGGATCGGGCAAGACCATCACAGCGGCCGCGTGCGCGCTGGAGTGCTTCCACGGCGGGCGGATCCTCGTCACCGTGCCGACCCTGGACCTGCTCGTGCAGACCGCCCAGGCATGGCGCCTGGTGGGCCACCGGGCCCCGATGGTCGCGGTGTGCTCGCTGGAGAACGACCCGGTGCTGGGCGAGCTGGGGGTGCGCACCACCACCAACCCGATCCAGCTCGCCTTGTGGGCGGGGTCCGGGCCGGTGGTCGTGTTCGCCACGTACGCCTCCCTCGTGGACCGCGAAGACCCGGAAGACCCTTCGGGCCGGCGGACGGTGCGCGGGCCGTTGGAGGCCGCTCTGGCGGGCGGGGAGCGGCTCTACGGCCAGCAGATGGCAGGCTTCGACCTCGCGATCGTGGACGAAGCCCACTCGACCGCAGGTGATCTCGGCAGACCCTGGGCCGCGATCCACGACAACCAGCGGATCCCCGCCGACTTCCGGCTCTACCTCACCGCCACCCCGCGCATCCTCGCCTCGCCCCGGCCGCAGAAGGGCGCTGGCGGCCAGGAGCTGGAGCTGGCATCGATGGGGCAGGACTCCGGCACCTACGGGCCGTGGTTGGCCGACCTCGGGCTCTCGGAGGCGATCGAGCGGGGCATCCTCGCCGGGTTCGAGATCGACGTGCTGGAGATCCGCGACCCCTCCCCCGTCCTCGGGGAATCGGAGGAGGCGCGGCGGGGGCGGCGTCTGGCGCTTTTGCAGACCGCGCTCCTGGAGCACTCCGCGGCGTACAACTTGCGTACGGTCATGACCTTCCACCAAAGGGTGGAGGAGGCCGTGGCGTTCGCGGAGAAACTGCCGCAGACGGCAGCCGAACTGTACGCAGGCGACGCCACTGGCGACGGCTTGGCCGCCGCGGGCAAGCTGCCGAAGTCCTCGATCGACGCGGAGTTCTATGAGCTCGAGGCCGGCCGCCATGTCCCGCCGGACCGGGTGTGGTCGGCGTGGCTGTGCGGCGACCACCTCGTCACCGAGCGGCGTGAGGTGCTGCGCCAGTTCGCAGGCGGCATCGACGCGACCGGACACCGCGTCCACCGGGCGTTCCTGGCAAGCTGCCGCGTCCTCGGGGAAGGCGTGGACATCACCGGCGAGCGCGGAGTCGAGGCCGTGTGCTTCGCGGACACCCGCGGCTCCCAGGTGGAGATCGTGCAGAACATCGGCCGCGCGCTCCGCCTCAACCGGGACGGCACCACGAAGGTCGCGCGGATCATCGTGCCGGTCTTTCTGGAGCCGAACGAGGACCCCACGGACATGGTCGCCAGCGCCTCGTTCCGCCCCCTGGTCGCGGTCCTCCAGGGCCTGCGCTCTCATGATGAGCGCCTGGTCGAGCAGCTCGCCTCCCGCGCCCTCACCAGCGGCAGACGCACAGTCCACGTCCAGCGTGACGAGGACGGGCGCATCATCGCTGCCAGCCCCGGCAGCGGGGCGGGCGACGAGGACGACGGCGCCGGCCGGGAGCAGGGTGGTACAGGCGCTGCCCGCGAGTCGGCGTTGCTGCACTTCTCCAGCCCGCGGGACGCGGCGACGATCGCGGCGTTCCTGCGCACCCGGGTCTACCGGCCCGAGTCGTTGGTGTGGCTGCAGGGCTACCAGGCCCTGCAACGCTGGCGGGCGGAGAACAAGATCACGGGCGTCCACGCCGTCCCGTACGACACCGAGACCGAGGCCGGCGTCACCAAGGCGTTCCCGCTCGGGCGGTGGGTCCACCAGCAGCGCAAAGCGCTGCGGGCCGGGGAACTGGAGGACCGGCGCAAGACCCTGCTCGACCTACCGGAGGCCGGCATGGTCTGGGAGCCGGGCGAGGAAGCCTGGGAGGCCAAGCTCGCCGCGCTGCGGTCCTACCGGCGAGCCACCGGACACCTCGCACCCCGCCAGGACACGGTGTGGGGCGAGGGCGAGGCGATGGTGCCCATCGGACAGCACATGGCCAACCTCCGCCGCAAAGGCGGCCTCGGCAAGGACCCGAAGCGAGCCGCCATGCGCGCGCAGCAGCTGGCCTCAATCGACCCCGACTGGAACTGCCCGTGGCCGTTGAACTGGCAGCGCCACTACCGAGTGCTCGCAGACCTCGCCGCCGACGAACCTGGCGGGGTGCTGCCCGACATCACACCCGGCGTGACCTTCGACGGCGACGACATCGGACGATGGCTCCAGCAGCAACGCAAACCGGGCACCTGGAAGCAGCTGTCCGTCGAGCAGCAGCAGCGGCTGTCCCAGCTGGGCATCAAGCCGCGTGAGGCCCCGTCTCCCGCCCCGGCTGCCCCGCGTTCGACGAAGGGCCCGAGCAAGGCACAGCAAGCCTTCCAGCGCGGCCTCGCCGCTCTTGCTCAGTGGATCGAACGGGAAGGCGCAGGCCGGCCGGTACCGCGCAGCCACAGCGAACAGATCAGGGTCTACGGCGAAACGGAACCGGTGATCGTGAAACTGGGCGTATGGGTATCGAACGTCCGAGCGAGATGCGACAAACTCACCGCCGACCAACTCGCCGCCCTCGCAGCGCTGGGTGTGGACTGGGCGTAGCGAGCCGCTGTTCGCCTGTCAGCGCTGTAAATCGCAAGCGGGAGGTGAGGGCAAGCCCTCTGCCCGTCGCCGTCCCTGTTTCCCGTTGGGCCCGTAGCCCAGGTTTGCCCGCGGTGTTCCCTGTACGGCGGATCTCAATCGTGGGTGGCCGTGTCTGTGGGAGGTATGGCAGCGCAGACAGCAGTAGGGTCAAGCGCCGGGGAGAGCAGTGGGGAAGATCAGTGACGGGATTGAGCGAGCGCTGCTAACACGCCCGGTGCCTACAGGCGCCTCGGCATTGCGTTTCCTCATAAGGGCCGAGAAGGGTTCCACGAAGAAGATGGCGCGCCTTCTGGGCGTTTCACAGCGCACCGTGCAGCGGTGGCTCACTGATCGGCCGGAAATGCGACGGCGTCCCAGCGCAGCACACACAAGGAGGATCGATGAGGTCGTCAGGGCTCGCTGGCAGCCCCGGGTCCGTGTGCGCCAGCGGGCCAGGGCGGAAGCGGACGGTTTCGTATTCCACACCAGGGCGCGGTTCGGGTTCGTGGCGCCTGCAGGCTCGTCGGACGATCCGCGGGTGCGGTGGATCACCCAGTACCTGCCGGGAGAGGTGGCCCGGGAACTGTTTGCCGCTCGGGATGCCGGCGCGGGCGAGCAGCTGCAGACGGTGATATTGGCCCGCGCGCTGGGGCACGCCTACTTTCGCGAATGGGGCCACCGCGCCCACGGTCTGCACATTGCCTTCAGCGACGTTGAGTTCGCTGACTTCTCGATCGGCTAAGCCTGCCTCTTCGAGCGGCCGTGTCAAGGGGGTTCAGTGTCGTGAGAAGCCGCGCGGCTGGCCGGCATCGCTTCATACCTCTCAGCTTCCTGCCGCTCGTGCCAGTCCCACTCCACCCGGCCGACCGGGCCTTTGCGACGGCCCGCGGGAGGCTGAGGCGGGCGCAACCTGGCCGTCTCCGCCACACGCAGCAGGTGCCCCCGGTCGCCTGGCGCGGCAAGCAGTTCCTGGTCCTCTCCGGATACGAGTCGGGTGAAGCGGGCCGCGGCCCTAAGGAAGACGCCCGCCCAGGGCGGTACGGGGTAGGCGGCGCAGCCGTCGGTGTAACGGGCGCGGTCGTGCAGGGCGAGCGTGGCCGCGACGGCGTCGTAGTCGCGGGGGCAGGCGGTGGCAAGTTGTTGATGAGAGGCGCCGGTGAACAGAGCAACGGCGACAGCCGCGGCCAGGCTGGGATGTGCGGTCGCCGCGTGCAGCCGGCGGGCGACGCGCTGAGCGGTGGGCGCGGTGAGAGGCACGGGCGGCGGGCGGTGCCGCCAGGCGATCAGCGGTGGCGTGCACGGGTCGGCGCAGGGACGGGGGCTGTCGTAGGAGACGAGGCGATCCAGTGCCGGCAGGGTGAGCCACCGGCTGGCCGGCGCGGCGGGCTCGTCTGGAGGCGGGGGTTCGGCGACAGGCGTGCCGTAGTAGTGGCGGCGGGCAGATTCGATGTCGGCGGTGACGGAGTAGTCGGCCGTCCGCAGAGCCTGGTGCAGAGCGGCGGGAAGGTGTGGGCGGTGGCAGACCAGGGTCAGGTGGATACCGGTGCGGGCCTGTAGCTGCAGAAGGCGCATCGTGCGGCGGGCAGTGAGGCGGTGAGCGCGCAGGACGGTCAGCCGGGTGACGGGCAGGGCGGTCATCCAGGCCGTGGCGGCTTCCCAGGCGGGCTGACGGCCGCCGGGAAAGCGGCCCGGGAGCAGGGGCGGTTTCCCCAGGGCGGCGAGGAGGTCGTGGGCGAGGCCGGTCTCGCTGGTGGTGCCCGGGCCTGGGTGCAGGGTGATCCGTCCGGACGGCGGATGGTGGGCGGCCAAAGCGGTGTGCGTGTGCAGCGTGTCGTCATGACGGTCGAAAACCACGGTGACGGACGGCAGCGGCGGGGCGGGAGGCATGGACGGTGTGGTCAGGCGAGGCGGCTGAAGGACCAGCGCAGCAGCTCTCGGTCGACGCGGGGGCGGCCGGTGCGTGCCAGGGCGGTGCGGGTGTGGGCGGTCAGCTGGGCCCAGGCGCGGAAGTTGCCGTGCGCGGCATGGCTGTCGGCGAACGTGATGTCCTCGGGGTCGGCGTCGGCCCAGACCGGGTGGAACAGCGGGATCACCTCGAGGACCTCGTCGGGGGTGAGGCGGGTGAACTGCTGCCAGATGAAGACACGGGAGGACAGCATCGGTTCGCGGCGCAGTACGGTGTGGCAGCCCGCGCCACCGACGAAAATGATCGCGAGCTGGGTGGAGGGCTCGTCCCACAGATAGCGGAAGTATTCGAACGCCTCCCCGTTGAGCCACTGGGCCTCGTCGACGAGGAAGGTACGGGGGCGTTCGGCCAGGGCGGTCTTCAGCAGGCGGTCGAATTCGCTGGGGTGGCGCGGTGGCTCGCCGGTCAGGTCGAGAGCGGTGAACAGTTCGTAGCGCACCGCGCGGGCCGTGGGACGGGCCCGGAAGGTGATCTTGCGGATGTCTTCGCCGGGTTCGAGTGCGCGCAGGCAGGTGTTGACGGCGAGGGTCTTGCCGAAGCCGGCGCCGCCATGGATGCACATCATCGCGCGGGCAGCGACCGTATCGCCGATGTTCTCCCGCGCGGTGAGCAGGGCGCGGGTGGTGACCACGGACGCATCGGGCAGGTCGACGTACTGATAGGTCGCCGCGGTCACGAGGCGTCTCCGTCTTCGTCGGGGGTGGAAGGTGCGCCCCGCCCTGCCGGGGCGTCCGGGACTGCAGGGGCGGAGTCACGGCTGGACGGAAGCGGGGCGGGCCGGCCTGCCGTGGTCAGCGCAGCCAGGGAAGCAGGGGTGCGCCAGTCGGCCGGGGGTGCGGCGGGCGGGATGACGTCCGGCAGCGCAAGCTGCGACAGGCTGGTGCCGGCACTCCGGGCGAGTTCGGCGTCGGCCTGTGCACCGGTCAGTGCGCCGAGCCGTCGAGGGGGCTCGGCCTGGGTGGCGGCAGCGTAGCGCTCGTGCTGGGAAGCTTCGAGGTCCTTCTTCAGGCGGCGGCTGCGGGCGGCCCGGGCTCGCCGTACCGCGCTGACCTGTTCCTCGGTGGCCTGGTCGGCCAGGTCCGCGGGACCCAGGTAGCGGCCGGTGGCCGCATGGTAGACCTCGATCCGGTGATCGTGGTGGGGCATGAAACGGACCCGGACCTGGATCCCGGACTGACCGGTCATCCACGGCCCCACGTAGTCACGTTTCCTGAAGCGGATACCGCGGGTGGTGAGCGTGCGGGTGCCGGCGTCCTCCAGGGTGAATGTCCACAGATCTGCGGCTGGCACGTCCCGCAGCGGGGTGGGATCGTCCTGCCACGCCTCAAGTGGGGTCTTGCCCCGCAACGGCGCGGGACGGTGCTCGGTGTTCCACCAGACGGTCCAGGCAAGCAGCCGGGCGGTGAAGTCCTCGAAACTGAGCAGCACTTCATCTTTCGAGCGAGAAGCCCGTTTGCCAGGGCGCGGCTGGCGGGCGTAGCCGGGCAGCGCGGCCAGGAACATGCTCTCCACCGCCCTGTTGAGGCCCTCCACGGTGCCCTTGAGATGGGGGGTGTAGGCGGGCAGGTCCTCCACCGTCACGTCCAGGAGATCGAACGCTGCGGTCACCGTCCTCGACAGGAAGTCCTTGCCTCGGTCGACGCGTACCTTCTCGGGCAGGCCGCCGAACGGGCCGTAGGGGTCCTCGCGCAGGACCGCGGAGCGCAGCGCGGCCAGCACCGACTCCCGGGAGGGATGCACCGGCGTGACCGCGACGCCGGTGATCGCGTTCGTCGAGCAGTCGGTGAACCAGGTGATCCACGGCCTGCGGGCATGGCCGTCGACGTCGACCAGGACTGGGGCCTGCATGTGGTCGGTCTCCCACACGTGGTTGCGCCAGCCCCGTGGCCGGGCCAGGAACACATCATGCTTACGAGCCGCCCGCTCACCACCCGCGAGCCCGGCCCGCTCCCCCGGCGTCAGGTCCCGGCGGATCGCCCGGTGCAGCGTCGGGATCGAGGGAGGCGGATCCCCCTCGCCCCTGGCCGCGCGAGCGGCCAACTCACGATGAACCGCCGCGACGTTGCCCTTCCACAAGGCCAGCAGAGCCCGGACCTCATCAGTAACCGTGAACCGCCCGGGATACGCGGCCCGCTCCCCCGGTGCCCGAGCCGCAGCCTCGTCCCGCTCCGCAGCCGCCAGCCACCGCCACACCGCACGCTCCCGCACCCCCAGCACGTCCGCCGCCGACCTCACCCGCGTGGTGGTGAGCTTCCCCTCCCGACGCAGAGCCAGCAAACGGCGCACCGCCAATCCCCGCAACGCCCGAACCGACGCAGCCGGCAAAACCCCACTCGAACCACCACCCGTCCCTTCCAGGGCCGGGTCCTGCTCTCTCTGATGCACACTCCCGAGCACACCAACACCGATCGGCCAGCGGATCAGAACTCACGAAACTGAGACAGCGTCACCCCTCCCGCGATAACGCCCCAGGACAGCAATACCCCACGGTTCTCTCACGCCCAAGACAGTGACCCCATTCCCCGAAACAACCCACGACCAGCAACAACGCACCCGAGCCTCGCTGTCTCTCACCTCACTGTCCCAAAACCGAGAGATCGCACGCAGACGGCCGCCGAGCTGTACGCCGCTGAGGTCTCCGACGAGGCCCTGGCCGACGCGGACGCCCTGGCGAAGTCGTCGATCGACGCGGAGTTCTACCAGTTGGAGGCCGGCCGCCACGTGCCCCCGGAGCGGGTGTGGTCGGCATGGCTGTGCGGCGACCACCTCGTCGCCGAACGCCGGGAGGTCCTGCGCCAGTTCGCCAATGGCATCGATGCCGCGGACCGCCGCGTACACCGGGGCTTCCTCGCTTCCGTCCGGGTGCTCGGCGAAGGTGTCGACATCGTCGGCGAGCGGGGCGTGGAGGCGGTGTGCTTCGCCGACACCCGCGGCTCCCAGGTCGAGATCGTCCAGAACATCGGCCGGGCGCTGCGCCCGAACCCCGACGGCACGGCCAAGACCGCCCGGATCATCGTGCCCGTCTTCCTGCAACCCGGCGAGGACCCGACCGACATGGTCGCCTCCGCCTCGTTCGCGCCCCTGGTAGCGGTCCTCCAGGGCCTGCGCTCACACTCGGAACGCCTCGTCGAACAACTCGCCAGCCGGGCCCTGAGCAGCGGGCAGCGGCAGGTGCACGTGAAACGGGATGAGGACGGGCGGATCATCGCCACCACGTCCGAAGGAGAGAGCGGGCAGGACGAGGCCGAGGGCCCGGTGGAGTCAGCGCTGCTGCACTTCTCCACCCCAAGAGATGCGGCGACGATCGCGGCGTTCCTTCGCACCCGGGTCTACCGGCCCGAGTCGTTGGTGTGGCTGGAGGGTTATCAGGCCCTGCTGCGCTGGCGGCAGGACAACCACATCACCGGCCTGCACGCCGTGCCCTACGACACCGAAACCAAGGCCGGCGTCACCGAGGCGTTCCCGCTGGGGCGGTGGGTCCACCAGCAGCGGCGCACCTACCGCGCGGGCGAACTCGACCAGCACCGCAAGACGCTGCTCGACGAGGCCGGGATGGTGTGGGAGCCCGGCGACGAAGCCTGGGAGAACAAACTCGCCGCACTCCGCTCCTACCGACGCGCCACCGGACACCTCGCACCCCGCCAGAACGCGGTGTGGGGCGAAGGCGAGGGGGACGGCGAACAACTGGCCATCGGACAGCTCCTCGCCAACCTCCGCCGCAAGACCGGCCTCGGCAAAGACCCCGAACGTGCCGCCGCACGCGCGGAACAGCTCACCGCCATCGATGAGGACTGGAACTGCCCCTGGCCCCTCGACTGGCAACGCCACCACAAGGTGCTCGCCCACCTCGCCGCCGACGAACCTGGCGGGGTGCTGCCCGACATCGCACCCGGCGTCCTCATGGACGGCGACGACCTCGGACGATGGTTCCAACGACAGACCCGCGAGTACTTCCAGCTCACCGAGGAGCAGCAGCGCAGACTCTCAGCACTGGGCGTGAAACCCGCCGAACGGCCTGCCCCGGCCTCCACCGAGAGGACGAAGGCCTCCGAGAAGGCAGCAGCCTTCCAACGCGGCCTCGCGGCCCTCACCCAGTGGGTCCAGCGCGAGGGCACCCACAAGGCAGTACCAAGAGGACACGTCGAAACCGTCGTCACCGAAGGCCAGGAACACCAGCACAAGCTCGGCGTATGGATCTCCAACACCCGCGCGAGGCGAGACAAACTCACCGCGGAGCAGCACGCCGCACTCACCGAACTCGGCATCGAATGGGCCTGATGACCGAGCAAGCGTGCCGTCCTCATCTGGCGATGCACTGAGGCGCAGTCATAGTGGCGGAGGTGGAGCGGTGAGATACGGCGCGAGTTGGGCTTCAAGATCGGCGACGCGTTTGTCCAGGAAGCGATTGTTCTGGCGGGCGCCGGCCAGACGCTCTCGGAGGCGCTGGCTGTCCTGGGTGAGCTGTCGTACGTGCTGCTTCAGGCTGGTGTTCTCGGCGACGATTCGCTGAATTGAGCCTTCGGGGAGATCGTGTTCGAGGTCGGGGGGACCTTGCCGAGGAGTTCTGCGATGTGGGTGCGCTGGGTGCGGATTTCGCGGTGCGCTTGGGCGAGTGCGTCCTCGGCGTTGAGTGCACGTTCTCTCCAGGCAGGCTGGGCGCGGCTGCCGCTGCTGGAGACTCGGGGATGGGATCTGCTTGTTCGGGTGGCCTGCTCGATCAGGGCTCTGGCTTGCTGGTTTTGATAGAGGAAGGTGCGTGAAACGCGGGCGGTACGGGCAAGGGCTGCGACGGTGACAGGCGTATGGTCGCGCGCCATGGCCGCCAGGGCGGTCTGGACGCGTTCGAGCATCTCCTGAGCGGCTTGGCGGCGGGCTCGGATGGCCGCGGCAGTGCGTGAAGTGCTCATGGCTGCCCTGTCGCATCCGAGTCGGGGGCCTGCAGCGCGGCAAGGTCTCGGGCCCGGAAGGCAGTGCTCCAGGTGCGGTGGAAGTAGTCCTGGGGGCGCCGCAGGTCGAGGGTGAGGGCTTCGTCGAGGACGCCGAGGGCGGCTAGTACTCCAGTCTGGTTTCGCGATCTTGCGGCCGTACCCTGCCGAGACGGGTACGGCCACCGCGTGATCATCGGTTGGTGTGTGGACAAACGAAGATCGTGCGGTGGCCGCGGGCCATAGCGTAGACCCTGCCCGCTGGCGGGCGATGTTCGACCAGGCCATGGCCCGGATCGCGGGCCGGTTCGGCCGAGTTGAACCGAGGGCGAGTGCCCGCGCCTATCTGCTCGGGCTGCTGTCGAAGGCGGAGCGGAAGAACTGCTGGCAGCTGGCCGAACAGGCCGGACACGTCCGGCCGGGGCCGATGCAGCGGCTGCTGCGTTATGCCCGCTGGGACGCCGATACCGTCCGTGACGACATCCGCGCCTATGCCGTCGAACACCTCAGCGCCGACGGTGGTGTCCTGATCGTGGACGAGACCGGTTTCGTGAAGAAGGGCCACGCCTCGGCGGGAGTGCAGCGCCAGTACACCGGCACCGCGGGACGCATCGAGAACTCCCAGGTCGGGGTCTTCCTCGCCTACGCCACCCGCCGGGGGCGGACGCTGATCGACCGCAGGCTCTACCTGCCCGAGCACTCCTGGTGCGCTGACGCCGAGCGCCGCCACGCTGCCGGGATACCCGAAAAGATCCAGTTCGCGACCAAGCCCCGCCTGGCCTGGGAGATGATCGCCGCCGCGCTGGATGCCGGGGTGAAGGCACGGTGGGTGACCGGCGACGAAGCCTACGGGCAGGACCCGCAGCTTCGCGCCGCCCTGGAAGCCCGCGGCACCGGCTATGTGATGGCTGTTGCATGCTCGACGCGGGTGCGGATCAACCACGGCCGCACCCCCGTCCGCGCGGACACCGTCGCCGAGCGCCTGCCCGCCACCGCCTGGCAGCGGCACAGCGCCGGAGCCGGTGCGAAAGGCCCGCGCTACTACGACTGGGCCTGGGTCCACACCGGCAGCGACAGCCACCGCCATCTGCTGATCCGCCGCAACCGCACGACCGGCGAACTCGCCTTCTACCTGTGCTGGTCACCCGCCACGGTCACTCTTGCGGAGCTGGTCCGCGTCGCCGGTGTCCGCTGAAGCGTCGAGGAGTGCTTCCAGGCCGCCAAGAGCCAGGTCGGACTCGACCACTACCAGGTCAGACACTGGACCTCCTGGCACCGGCACATCACCCTCGCCATGCTCGCCCTGGCCTTCCTGACCGCCCTCACCGCCAGCTCAGCCCCCGAGCAACCCGCTCAACCGGCCCACCCCACCGGCAGCCACGGCCTGGTCACGCTCACCGTGCCGGAGATTCGACACCTACTCGCCACCGTCTTCAACCCCCCCAGCCGCGTCAGCGGCGAAGCTGCTGCACTGGTCCAACTGGCGGCGACAACACCAGCAAATAGCCCATCGCAGCCACTACCGACGACGTTCCGCCGACGAACCTGCTGGATAGATCACGAAACCGCACTGGAGTACTAACCCAGACGGTACACGCAGACACACCCTGTCAGCAGAGCGGAGAGGCCGCGTCACAGTAGTACCGCTGTGTCGGCACCTGGCGGCCGGACGTTTCAGGGGGCGGCCGGATACTCCTTTGCGGCGCGGCGGTATTCGGCGTTGAGCCGCTGGGCTTCTTCGAGCTGGTCCTCGAGGATGATGATCCGGCAGGCGGCCTCGATGGGGGTGCCCTGGTCGACGAGTTCCCGGGCCCGGGCGGCGATTCTGAGCTGGTAGCGGGAGTAGCGGCGGTGTCCGCCGGCGGAGCGGAGCGGGGTGATGAGGCGGGCTTCGCCGATGGCGCGGAGGAAGCCCTGGGTGGTGCCGAGCATTTCGGCGGCCCGGCCCATGGTGTAGGCGGGGTAGTCGTCGTCGTCCAGGTGGCCGTCGAGCGGGCCTGTCGGATCGGGTGCTGTCATGGAACCTCTCTCGAAACGCGCGGAGGGGCCCTGGCGCCTATCGCGCCAGGGCCCCGAAGGAACTGCTACACCATCTGCCGACCCTGATCGTGCGTCGGCCTTCTGTGTCCGCCGCCTCGACCGGAATGCTGTCGGGGCTGCGGGGATCGCGGTTGCTTGACCGGAGACCACCTCACTATCGATGTCCTGCGGTACCCGGGATCTGCTTCCTCCCGGGCGATCCTGATGGCGCCTCGTTCCTCCGTTCTTCCCTCGGTGATCAACTGCTTTACCAACGGGTACTGCCAACTACTTGTACTGCATCCTGCTCGTGGCCTCACCCAGCGCCACATTTCCGGCAGACAGCCCAGTCGCCCATCGTGCATCTGCTCTGGCTTGGAACCCCACTGCCGGACTTCCCGGTGCGCGCGCCCGCAGCCGACGCCTTCACCGAGGTGCTGCTCACTGACTTCACTGCTGGGTACTGCAACCACTGCGTCAACTGCTGGTACTGCCTGCGGCGGCCCCTGATCACTGCGGGCCGCCCGGTCCGGTGACCAGTCCCGTCGCCGTCCTGCAACCAACCTGGCTTCGAAACTCCGTCACCGTACCGTCATGCGCACTGCAACTACGGGTCTTGCTGCCCGACAGTTCATCTCTGCCGGGCCCTTCGATCTCTTCGGGCTACGAGAAGAACCATACCGCCACCACCATCCAATGTCTACCTCGGCCAACATAGATTTACGGAGAATCGCGGATGAGGTATTCGATGCCGAACAGCGCCGCCGAGGAGCATGGAAGGTGGCCGCAGGGTTGTCCTCCCCCGGACGGGGCACAAGCACGGCACGGGCGAGCCCCGGTGGGGCACCTCAGGGAGCCGGGGGCAGGCGATGAACATGATGAGCGTCCACGTAGGCGCCGCGTGCCCCACCGCCACTACCGCTGGCGCTCTTCAGCGAACCCGAGACTTCCTCGAGGTCCTGGTCCCCCCGCTCGGGGCCGAGGCCGCCGACAGCGTGATCCTGGTCGTCTCGGAACTGGTCACCAACGCCCTGCTCCACGCCGGCGGCGCCTGCACCCTGAACCTGACCGCCTACCCGGACAGCATCGAGGTGGCCGTCCACGACCCGAGCCAGCAGGCGCCGCGAATGCGGACCCCCGACCTGAACCGCGGCACCGGCGGCTTCGGCTGGCCCATGGTCAACCGCCTCTCCCGCACCACCCGTGTCACCGAGGCCCCCACAGGCGGCAAGACCGTACGCGCCCTCCTGCCCCGATAGAGCCCGCCGCCCGTACGGCGATGCTCTCCGGATGAGCCGACCTCGTTGAAGCCCACGAGACGTTCCTCGAGCCGGCCCTGCCTCGGGTGGCCCCGGCTACCCCACTGCCAGGGCCACCACCGCCTTCGTGCAACCGCCGAGCAGGCCCTTGGGCCGACCCAGGGACTCTGAAGGGTCACTTCCGGATACCTGGACGACCGCGACCTGGCGAACGAAGGTCAGACACGGGTCGCGAAGAGAGGCCGAAGATCGGCCCGTCGCCTCTTGAATGGTCGAGGCGGCGCCCTGCAGAGGCACCCCTCCTGGACTATGCAGCCGTGCCCCGGGAGCAGCCAAAACACAGATCGCCTGGACACGGCGGGTGTCCCAGAAGCGGAAGAATCGTTTTGATGAGATGAGGCCGATCATGGGAAGAGCAAGCCGAATTGGCCGGAGCAGAAAGGCCCCCTCGTGATCCACGCTTCGCTGGTGTGCCAAGGCTGCTCCGGCACCTTCTACGCCGTGGCCACCAAAGACGGTGCCGCCTCCCTGCCCACTTGGAGGGTGGACCACGACCGCACCCCGCCTGCCTGCCCTCTGCGCCCTCTCCTACCGCTGGAATGGACAGCCGCCCGCATCCAGGAACTGCCCCACGCCGACGACGTGCTGAAGCAACCGGCCTGACACGGCCGGGCCGCCGGCCACGCGATGGCACCTGTTCGTTCAGGAAGGCGCCGAGCGGCCGTAAGCAGCGCTGCAACGCCTTCTCCTGAGCAGGCAGTGATCACCTGTGCCTGGTGGGCAGACGGCCGAGCCCAGGACGAGCATGCCAAGGGACATGCCCGCCGGGCCTTGGAGGGATCAAGGGCGCCTTCAAGCACTGAGGCTCCGCCTCAGGCGACGGGTCCGGGACCGCAGCAGCGGTCCCGGACCGTTTATCTTGTACCGGGTTGCCGGGGCACCGGTCAGGCGGCGGCGGGCTCGGGGCGGCGCAGCTGTGCCTGGCCGAAGAGGAGGGCGTAGTCGTCGGGGAGCTGGCCGAGGATGCGGGCGAGGAGGTCGGGGCCCGTCAGTCGGGTGACGACGGCGAGTACGGCGCCGGTGTCCCAGCGGGCGACAGCCGGGCTCACACCGGCGCGGGCTGCCAGGTCCTTGACGAAGCCCCAGCCGGTGAGGTGCTCGGTCTCGGGGATCTGGGCGGTCAGGGCGAGGGCGGCTTCGACGGGGAGCACCTGGGCGAGGTCGACGCGTTCGTCGCCGGTGAGCTGGCGGCCGAGGGCGGACAGGACCTGGTGGACGGCTTCGGCGGCGCGTTCGCGGGTGGGGTAGGCGCCTTCATAGCGCACGCGTTCCAGCATCTGGTCGAACGTCATGGCCGGCTGGGAGGCGTTCGCTCGAGGCTGGTCGTACATGGCTGCGTTTTCTTTCTGTGCGGGGCCCCGGCCGTGGGCCGGTGGCGGTCAGGTGGACTTGCCGGTCAGGCGGGCTGGGGATGGCCGAAGAGGAGGTCGTAGCCGGGCGGGAGCTGGAGAAGGGCCTCGCGGGTGAGAACATCGCCTGCGGTGGCGGCCGCGGTGGACAGGACCGCTCCGATGTCCCACAGGGCGGTCTCCTCGGTGGCGCCCTCGATCCAGGCCGCGGTCGCCCGGACGAACCGTTCGGGGGAAAGCGGTTCGGCAGCCTGCAGTGGGTTGAGGAGGATCAGGGCGTAGGTCTCCGGGAGCCGGGCGGCGAGCTCGGCCCGCACCGTGCCGACCAGATGGGCGCCGAGCAGGGCCAGGACGACACGGGCGACGCGGTCGGCTTCCTCAGCGGTTTCGTACTCGCCGCGTTCCTGCACATGGGCCAGGAACGACTCCCTGCGCATCGACATCGACATCACCTCCGGAAAGAGGGGTGAAGCAGGTCAAAGAAGGGGGCGGAGGGCGGGTGCCGGAGGGGGATCGGCGCTTCCCCGCCCGCCGCTGGCTACGGGTGCGCGTCAGGCGGAGATCTGCTTGGGGCCGGCGTCGGCGCGGATGCTGATCTTGCGGGGCTTGGCGCGCTCGGCGATCGGGATCCGCAGGGTCAGGACACCCGCGTCGTAGTCCGCCTCGATGTGCTCGGTGTCCAGGGTGTCGGCCAGCATGATCTGACGGGAGAAGACACCCAGCGGGCGCTCGGCCAGTTCCATCTTCACGGAGTCGGCCTTCAGGGCCGGGCGGCGCTCCGCCTTCACGGTCAGCATGTTCCGCTCGACGTCGATGTCGATCGCCTCGGTGTTCACACCCGGCAGGTCGAACGCGATCACGTACGCGTCTCCGTCGCGGTAGGCGTCCATCGGCATCACCGACGGCTTCGACCAGGTCCCCGACGTACCCGCTAGCTGCTGGACGATCCGGTCCATCTCGCGGAACGGGTCGGTGCGCATCAACATCGCGAAACACCTCCAGTTGGTTCAGGCAGAAACTGCCAATGCGCTTCAACGTGCCACCGTTGTAACATGTCATCCAAGCGATGACAAGCGCCGAGTCATCTGGAGGATGACGCGATACGGAGAGCTCCATGGATGAAGCCCCTGCACCGGCCGCGCCGGTCTCCTTTCTCGCCGCCTCCGCGGCGCTGGAAGCGATCAACCAGTCCTTGAAAGACGCACAGCGATCCGCCGCCCGGAGAGAGAACGCGGAGCCGCCCCCGGCTGACGCGGGCCCGCGCCCTGCCCTGGCGGCCCTGCTGACGTTGCGCGAGGTCCGCGAACAGCTCGCCGGCTGGGAGAGCGGACTGATCGAAACCGCCCGCGGGCAGGGAGCCAGCTGGGCCGACCTCGCAGGCCCCCTTGGCGTCTCCAGCCGCCAGGCCGCCGAGCGCCGCTACCTGCGACTGCGCCCCGGCACGCCTGGCTCCACCGGTGAGGAGCGTGTCCAGGCCACCCGTAATTCACGTGCCGCGGACCGCACCGTCACCGCATGGGCCCGCGACAACGCAGCGGACCTGCGCCGCCTCGCCGGACAGATCACCGCCCTCACCGACCTGCCCGAGAATGCCCAGGACGCGGTCGGCGAGCTGAACCTGGCACTCGCCGATAACGACCCTGCCCGCCTCGTCCGCCCGCTGACCGCCACGCGCGCGTACCTACGGCCCGAAGACGCCGGCCTCGCCGAACGCATCGACACCCTCACGCGGCACACCGAACAGCTCCGCCAGGACACCCACGACCAACGCAGCACATGAGCCTGGGACACCCCGAGATCGCCGCTTCATGCGGCGAAGCTCTTTCGCCTGGCGGATGGGCGCCCACGAACCGTTGCGGACGCCGATCTCGCCAGCGTATGACGACCCGATGTGCACCCGCCCCGCCGTCCCATGATCCCGCCCAGGGCAGATGGCCTGGGCGGATTCGGCAAGCGCGGGGAAATGGTCCACCTGGCAGCGGTCAAGGTCGCGCCGTCTGCTCCAGCGCTCCGACCGGAAAGCCGGAACAGACGGTTCCTCTGTGCGGGGCTGCTTCTGTGGTTACAGGGTGCGGGTCAGGTGGTCAGTGAGGAGCCGGGTGAAGCGGGCCGGGTCGGGCAGGTCGCCTCCTTCGGCGAGCAGAGCGCTGCCGTAGATCAGCTCGGCGATCTCCGTCAGAGCGGGGGCTTCGGCGTCTGCGTGGTGTGCGGTGCGAAGTGCGGTGATCAGGGGGTGTGTGGGGTTGAGTTCCAGGATCCTTTTGACGGTGGGCATCTGCTGGCCCATGGCCCGGTACATCTTTTCCAGGGTGGGTGTGACGTCGTGGGCGTCGCCGACGATGCAGGCTGCCGAGGTTGTCAGGCGTGCTGACAGGCGTACCTGCTTGACGTGGTCGGACAGGGTGGTGGTCAGCCAGGGCAGCAGGGCGGCGAAGTCCTGCTCGCGCTGGGCCTTGTCGGCTTCGGTTTCCGTTCCGCCGTCGGCGGTGTCGTCGAGGTCGACCTGGCCCTTGGCGATGGACTGCAGGCGGTGGCCGTCGAATGCGGGGACCTGGTCGACCCATACCTCGTCGATGGGGTCGGTGAGGATGAGCACCTCGTAGCCCTTGGCGGCGAAGGCTTCCATGTGGGGGGAGTTCTCGACCATGGCGCGGGTCTCGCCGGTCAGGTAGTAGATGGTGTCCTGACCTTCCTTCATGCGCTCGACGTACTCGCGCAGTGTGGTGGTCTTCTCCTGGTCGTGGGTGGAGGCGGCCGACACCAGCTCCAGCAGGGCCTCGGTGTTGTCGGTGTCCTCGAGCAGGCCCTCCTTCAGTGCTCGGCCGAACTGGGCCCAAACCTTCGTGTAGCGCTCGGCGTCCTTGGCCTGCATGTCCTTGAGTGCGCCGAGGACCTTCTTTACCAGGCGTCGGCGTACGCCTTGGATCTGGCGGTCGTGCTGGAGGAGCTCGCGGGAGACGTTCAGCGACAGGTCGTGGGCGTCCACGACGCCCTTCACGAAGCGCAGGTAGTTGGGCATGAGCGCTTCGCAGTCGTCCATGATGAACACCCGCTTGACGTACAGCTGCACGCCGGACTTGGACTCGCGGGAGTACAGGTCGAAGGGGGCCTGTTCTGGGATGAAGAGCAGCGCCTCGTATTCGAAGGTGCCTTCGGCGCGCATGTGGATCGTATCCGCCGGGGGCAGCCAGTCGTGGCTGATCTGCTGGTAGAACTCGTTGTACTCGTCCTCGGTCACCTCGCTTCGAGGCCGGGCCCACAGCGCCTTCATCGAGTTGAGCGTGTCGAGGGCGGAGGTGGCTTCGCCGTCGGCATCGGTCCGCTCGGTGGCCATGCGGATCGGCCAGCGGATGAAGTCCGAGTAGCGCTTGACGATCTGTCGGATCTTCGATTCGGAGAGGTAGTCGGCAAGTCCGTCCTCGCTGTCGGCGGGCTTGAGGTGCAGGGTGACCGAGGTGCCGACGGGGAGGTCGGCGGCGGCCTGGATGGTGTAGGAGCCCTCGCCGTCGGACTCCCACTGGGTACCGGAGTCGGTGCCGGCCCGCCGGGTGTGCACGGTGACCTTGTCGGCGACCATGAACGCCGAGTAGAAGCCGACGCCGAACTGCCCGATCAGACTCTCCGCGGTCGCGGCGTCCTTGGACTCCTTGATCTTCTCCAGGAGGGCGGCGGTGCCGGACTTGGCGATCGTGCCGATCAGCTCCACGAGATCATCTCGGGTCATGCCGATGCCGTTGTCCCGGACGGTCAAGGTGCGTGCATCCCTGTCGACCTCCAGCGAGATATGCAGGTCAGTGATGCCGTTCTCGGTGAGGCCGGCATCGGTCAGTGATGCCAGCCGCAATTTGTCCAGGGCGTCGGAGGCGTTCGAGATCAGCTCGCGCAAGAAGATGTCCTTGTTCGAGTAGATCGAGTGAATCACCAGCCGGAGCAACTGGCGGGTCTCGGCCTGGAATTCCAGCGTCTCGACGCTGCTGGGCATGCTGGTTCCTTTCAGCGGAAGGTCAGATATACGGATGAGCCTCGGGCAGGGGCCTCGTCGGCGTGACGCGCAGGCGGTGCGCACCGCGGACGGAGGATGGCTCTGCGTGTGCGGGTCAGTCTTCGTCGGAGGCTGTCGTCGTGCGGTGGGCTTCGAGGACGTCCAGGGAGTCGACGAGAGCGGTGTGGCGGGCGTCGAGGTGGGGACGCATGCCGGCCAGGGGCGCGATGAGCTCGGCGGCGTCCGCGGCGCCGAGAGCGGTGTGCAGGGCGGCCTGTGCCGAGCGCGCTTCGGGCGTGAGGTGGGCGAGAGCGGTGATCTGTCCGGCGAGGCGACGCAGGTCGGCTGCGTTGGCTCGGGCCCAGGTGGCGACGGTGCGGTCAGCGGCACGGCGTTCGCGGGTGGCCTGCACACGCTGCTCTCCGGTGGTACCGGCGGGGCCGGGCCGGCCGCGCAGGTAGCGGCGTTCGGCAGCTTGGCGGCTGGCGACACCGAGGGGATGGGCAAGCTCTGCCCAGCTGGCGCCTGCATCGCGGGCGGTTTCGATCAGACCGGTCTCCCAGCCGGCGAGCTGCTCACGCACCTGCCGCAGCAACATGAGGGAGGCCAGAGCCTGCTCGGGGCCGGGCCCGAGGGCGTCGGAAGTGTCGTTCTGGGCGTCGCGCAACGCGTCGTCCATGGCCACCAGGGCTGCCGCGGCAGCCATGAAGGACGCAGGACCGCGGGCCTCGCTACCGGGCGCGGGCGGCTGATGGGGCGCGGTCACGGGCACCTCCTTCGGAGTGTCATCAGATTGACGACGACATGTTTGTCATCCACTGGATGACATGTTACAACAGGGTCTGTGCAGCGCATTGGCAGCAACCGTTCGAACCTGCTGGAGGTGTTTCACGATGTTGATGCGCACTGACCCCTTCCGTGAGCTGGACCGGATGGCGCAGCAGCTGGTGGGTCCGGGTACCTGGTCGAAGCCGTCGGTGATGCCGATGGACGCCTACCGCGAGGGTGACGAGTACGTGGTGGCCTTCGATGTCCCCGGCGTGACCGCGGACGCGATCGACATCGACGTCGAACGGAACATGCTGACCGTCAAGGCCGAGCGACGGCCGACGGCCAAGGCCGACAACGTCAAAATGGAGCTGTCCGAGCGGCTGCTGGGCGTCTTCTCCCGCCAGATCATGCTCGCCGACACCCTCGACACCGAGCGCATCCAGGCCGACTACGAGGCCGGCGTTCTCACCCTGCGCATCCCGATCGCGGAGCGCGCCAAGCCCCGCAAGGTCTCCATCGGTACCGGCTCCGGCCGCAAGGAGATCTCCGGCTGACCAGTCCGGAACCGGTGCGGAGGACGGCCCATCCGAACTCCCCCTCCCCGGCCTCCGCACCTCCTGTCGAACCGACAACACCAAGGGGCGGCGGCTGACGACCTTGCGACGGAAAGTGTTCCTCGACCATGTGAAGGAACGCGGCGAATACGACATCGCGGAGTAGGCCGAGCGTGCGGCGCGCGTCGTGCTCGCCCTGCTCGGCACCCACCTGATCGGCAGGGTCCGAGCCCAGCATGCGGCACGCCCTGCCGGAAAGCTTCAGCATGATCCTGCTCAACCCGCTGGAGAGCGCCGAGCCGCTTCCCCCCGAGCTATTCGTCCGCGCGACCGCCACCTGGATCGAGGGCGCCACCGAGCAGACCGCGACGAGGGACGTCAGCGCCGTGCCGGCCACCGTTGCCGACACGGCAGGCGAAGAGCGGCCAAGGCAGATCCTGCCTCAGCTCCCCGTCGGCTACCTCCTTCTCTTCGGCCGCCCCCAACCCATCTGACGAAGACCGGGAGTGCCACGTGCCCGGCGCTCCCACAGCTCCTGAAAGTCACGCAGACGCCGGGCTCTCGGTTACGCGCGACCCGCACAACGTCCTCGCGGAACTCCTTCGGATACGGCTTGGGCACTGCAACATCCTTCCAGGCCGCCTCTCAGCAAGCCAGGTCAAGATGTCACCGGATCGTGCAGCAGAACCCGGCAGCCCAGAGGGCTGCCGGACGACGCTGACCACGCACCGGAGCAACCCGGGTATCCCGTTAGGCCTCGATCATGCTGATGACCCGACCGTCACGTTGCACTCGCCGACTCGGCCAGCCGCGTACTGCCGCTGATCAGCCGACAAACACCTCGAGGGCGGTTTCACAAAACGCCTTCAGGTCGTCTGGCTTACGGCTGGTGACGAGCTTGTTAGATCCGTGACTGCACACCTTCACCTGCTCGTCCACCCAAGTGCCGCCCGCATTACGGATATCCGTTCGCAGGCTTGGCCAGGAGGTCAGTTCACGACCACGCACGACGTCGGCTTCGACGAGCGTCCACGGCGCGTGACAGATCGCGGCGACGGGCCGGCCCTGCTCGAAGAACTCCTTCACAAGCGCCACGGCCTGGTCGTCCATCCGCAGCAAGTCGGGATTGGCGACACCGCCCGGCAGGACCAGTCCACCGAAGGAATCCGCGCCGACATCGCCGACCACCTCGTCCACCGGGAAAGTGTCCGCCTTGTCTAGATGATGGAACGCCTGTACCTCGCCCGGTTTCGTCGACACCAGAACGGGCTCATGACCCGCGTCGCGGGCCGCCTTCCAGGGCTCGGTGAGTTCGACCTGCTCGACTCCCTCGGATGCCGTGAGAAACGCAATGCGCATGATGTTCAACTCCCCTGTCCAGCAAGCCGCAAGGCGACCGACCCGTAGAGCAGTCATGCTTGCGACGTTTGCTTGTCTGGCCCCTCCGGGTACCCCTGCGGCGGCGAACGACACGGGTCAGCCGCCGTGGGGACGGATCAGCGATCGATCGCTGGGCTGCCACAAGCCTCCGCATGAGGTGCTCGATGACCGCCCCGCCCGCCACGCCCCGACCACTTCCAAGGTGACCTCCGCCGAGGGCACCCTGGTCGACGTCGGTTACACCTACGGCTACGGCACCAACGCCGCCACCGTCGGCAACAAGACCGCGGGCGCCTCCACCGACGACTACACCCCGCACCGGTGAGACCTGGGCCGACCACCCCCAGATGTCGTCGGTCACGGTCAACGGCAAGACATACGGGGGCAGTACGGCTCCACCGACCAGAGCGAACGCATCCGTCTGGTAGACACCGTCTTCCACAACGACCCTCTCGGACTGTCCGCCAAGACGACCGCCGGCGTGGACATGGCTTCAACCGTGAGCCCGAGGGCAAGTTGAACTCCATGACGACCGGGAGCAAGGCCTATTACTACCTCACCGACGCCATCGGCCCGGTCATCGGCTGGTGGATGTCGACGGCAACAAGGTCGACACCTACACCTACAGCCCCCGCGGCGTCCGCCTGCTCGCCCAGTCGACCGAACCGGTCGCCCAGCCCTTCCGGTTCGCCGGCAACTACCAGGACCCCACCGGCCTGTTCCACCTCCAGGCCCACTACTACGACGCCAACGTCGGCCGCTTCACCCAGCCCGACCCCTCCGGCCAGGAACAGACCCCCTACCTCAATGCCGAAGGCGCCCCCGTCAACCGCATCGAGCCCGACGGACTGACCGACTGGGCGAGATACGAGCAGTCCTGTGTCAAGGGTGGCCCTGAAATCGCTGCTGCCGGAACCGTTACGGGTGCTACTGAAAACGGGGTTGACGCTGTAGCCGCGTTTGCCGGTGGCTGTGCGACTGACGTAGGACTCGACGTATTGGCAGACTACGGAGGAAGCGGGGGCTGACTCCGGCAGCAAAGCAATCGACTACGCCTGAATGCCGGCCGAGGTTCTAGCCGACATCGGCCGCTCCATAAAGGAAATACGGTGAGACACATGATTTTGGTGCTACTGATAATCACTGTTGCGGCAGCGGCCGGATTCACCATGTGGGCCCAGTCGGCAAGTGCCCGCGACTTCTGGCGAAGGCGTCGAGGACAGTAGTCTAAGCCGAACGGAAAAGGAAACGGCGCTATGGCAAAGACTCACAGCAAGCCTCAAAGACCGCGCTCCGACGCTTGCCGCCACGGAACTCAACCGCAATCCGGTCAGCGCACTCGCTCTTCTTCGACTCCGGCTTACAGAATGAGCGATCTTCGGAAAATCCGAGGTCAGATCCCATTTCCTGGCCCATCGCCATGCATGCGGGTGCCCAGGAAGTCAAACGGGGCGTCACGGCCGATAGTCCGCCCTTTCAACGCGGTCGCTCCAGCCTTCGCCAACACCCTGCTCGACGCGTCCGGCGTCCTTCTCGGCCAACTCCCGCTCAGTCGCGACCGGGTGTGGCTGGTCGTGCGAGACGCGGGCCTGACGGATCGGCAGGTGGGCGACTCGCGGTGGAACGCTCCCTGTCAGCCGACCTGCTGCACCTTGATCGCATCGCTCACCCGAATCGTCCCGGCTGCAAGGACGTCCAGGTAGACACCGAGCACGATGCCGGGATCCGCCGGGAGTTCGTGGACGGTCGAAGTACGCGTCAACTGGCCCGAAGACCGATCGCCAGCGTCAGTTCAAGGACCCGGTGTGACGATGCGAGATCCGGAAACAGCTCCCGCAGCTGCGACATCCGGTACCGGACTGTCTGGGGATGGACGAACAACGCCGCCGCCACCTCGTCCCGTCTGCCCTGGTGCAGCAGCCACGCCCGCAACGTCTCCTCCAGCCGCCGTGCGGTCGCGACAGGCAAGGCGCGCAACGGTGCGAGGGCTCGGGCACGCAGGTCTGCGAACGCGTCCACGTCGGCGCTCAGTACCAGCTCGGGCAGGTGGTCCTCGGTGTCGCGGATATCGCAGGAGAGGGAGCGCGCGCGTGCGGCTCGTGCGTACGAGGCGGACGCGCGAGTCCATGGCCGGGACGGGCCGACCACGGCGGTGCGGTCGGTCAGCTGCCGCAGGAGATGTGTCCGGTCGGAATCGGGGACGAGCAGCACACCGGTGGCGTCCGGCAGATCGTCGAGGACGAGGGTGCTCGGGTCGAGCGTGCGGTAGGCAGGCCGGGCCTGGGCGGCGGGCAGCAGGACCGCGGTCAGCGAAACCGGAGGCTGCCACCCGGCCCGTTGAACAGAAGCCAGCAGCACGTCCGGGTTCGCGCCGGCGAGGAGGTCGCGGGCCAGGTGTTCCAGGTGGCGCTCGTGGGCCCTGCCCCGGGCGGCCAGTTCGTCGGCGTGGCCCGCGGCGCTCGCGGCGGAGAGCTCGTCGATGTAGGCGAAGGTCAGCTCGGCGAACTTGGCGACCTCGGCGGCGGGCAGACCTGCGGGTACGGCACCCGCTGCCAGGCATCGCCAGGCCACGCGGGCGCCGACGCGGTAGGCGCTGAGCAGAGCGTCCATCGAACGGCCGTCGCGCACCTCGCCGCGGCCCAGCTCGTACGCTGCGTCACCGCCGTCGCCGCCTGTGGCGCTCCCGCTCGCGAGGTCCAGGTAGTGCCCCAGGGCGGTGCGGACGGCTCGGCGGATGCTGCTGCCCATACGGCCCGCGAGGGCGTTGGCGTAGGGAGGGACCTCGTCGATGATCGCCTGGACGACCTCGTCGGCGGTGGTCTTCAGCGCGGCCCGAAGCGCGGTGACCGTCGTCTCATCCAGGGCCAGCTCGCTGACCCTCCGGGTTACATGGCTCACGTTCTTATTCCCTGCGAACAATCTCGCCGATCAGATTCACGTCCTGCGGTCAGGACTTTACGCCCTGAGACGTAGCAAGCTGGAGTCATGACGAGTACAGTCCTCCGCAGCAGGGCGTGGAAACTGCTGGAGATGGTCACGACGCCGCTGCTGCCGTCGGACTACCTCGACCTGGTCAGCCCGCTGCGTGCGGGCGCCGACCTGCGTGGGCGCATCGAGGCCGTGCACCCCGAGACGGGTGACGCCTCGACTGTCGTGATCAGGCCGGGACGGGGCTGGCGCGGCCACACAGCCGGTCAGTACGTGCGGATCGGGGTCGACGTCGACGGGGTGCGCCTGTGGCGTGCCTACTCGATCACCTCGCCGACGAACCGCCAGGACGGCCGCTTCACGATCACCGTGAAGGCGATCCCGGACGGCAAGGTCAGCAACCACCTGGTCCGCAGGGCGCAACCGGGCACGCTGATCCAGCTCGACCAGCCGACCGGAGACTTCGTGCTGCCGCAGGCCAAGCCCGCCAAGGTGCTCTACCTCACGGCCGGCAGCGGCATCACGCCCGTGATGGGCATGCTGCGCGACGTCGAGTTCGACGACGTCGTCATGATCCACTGCGCGCCACAGCCGCAAGACGTGATCTTCCGCGGCGAACTGCACGATATGGTCGCGCACAAGAAGCTGCGGCTCACCGAGGTGCACACCGACACGGACGGCATGCTCGACATCGCCCGTCTCGACGAACTCGTGCCCGACTGGGCCGAGCGCGAGACCTGGGCTTGCGGGCCCGCGGGCTTGCTCGACGCCGCCGAAGAGCACTGGAGTGAGCACGGCGTACAGGAGCGCCTGCACACCGAACGCTTCCGCCCCAGCATCATCGCCGCCGGGGACGGTGGCGAGGTCACGTTCAGCGCCACCGGCAAGACCGTCGACGCGGACGGCGCCACGCCGTTGCTGGACATCGGCGAGCAGGCCGGCGTGCTCATGCCCTCCGGGTGTCGCATGGGCATCTGCTTCGGCTGCGTCACGCCACTCAAGGCGGGCGCCGTCCGCGACCTGCGCACCGGCGAGATCACCGAGGCCGAGCCGGGCGTCCTCATCCAGACCTGCGTGTCCGCCGCGGCGGGCCCCTGCGACATCGAACGGTAGGAGCACCTTGACCGCCATCGACCCCACCGCCCACCTGACCGCGGAGCAGATCGAGGAGCTCGGCCGCGAGCTGGACGCGATCCGCGACGAGGTGATCGCCAGCCGGGGCGAGAAGGACGCCGCCTACATTCGCAAGGTCATCGCGGCACAGCGCAAGCTCGAGCTGGTCAGCAGGGGTGTGTTGCTGTTCTCGATCTTCCCGCCCGCGTGGCTGCTCGGCACCGCCGGCCTGTCCGTGGCGAAGATCATGGACAACATGGAGATCGGCCACAACATCCTGCACGGCCAGTGGGACTGGATGCGGGACCCGAAGATCCACTCCACCACATGGGAGTGGGATCACGTCTCGCCGTCCGATCAATGGAAGCACTCGCACAACGAGCTCCACCACACGTACACCAACGTGATCGGCAAGGACAACGACCTCGGCTACGGCATCATGCGCGTCGACGAGGACCAGAGGTGGCACCCAGTCCACCTCGGCCAGCCGCTGTGGAACTTCATCAACGCCTGCTTCTTCGAATACGGCATCGCCGCCTACGACCTCGAGCTCGGCAAGAACCTGCACAAGCGCCGCCGCAAGAACCCGGAGTTCCGCGCGCGGGCCAAGGCCGTGGGCCGCAAGATCCGCAAGCAGGTGCTCAAGGACTACGTGATCCACCCGCTGCTGTCGGGCCCGTCGTTCCTCACCACGCTCGCCGCCACGTTCACCGCGAACCTGGTCCGCAACATCTGGTCCCACTCGGTGATCATGTGCGGGCACTTCCCCGAGGGCGTGCAGGTCTTCGAGCGCCGGTCGATCAAGGGCGAGACGCGCGGCCAGTGGTACCTGCGCCAGATGATGGGCTCGGCGAACATCAGCGGCAGCAGCGCCATGCACTTCATGACCGGCAACCTCTCCCACCAGATCGAGCACCACCTGTTCCCGGACCTGCCGAGCAACCGGTACGCCGAGGTCGCGGTGAAGGTGCGCGCGCTGTTCGAAAAGTACGAGCTGGAGTACGTCACCGGGCCGCTGCCCAAACAGGTGTTCTCCGCGTGGCGCAAGGTTTTCCGGCTCTCGCTGCCGAACAAGAAGCCCGAGGTCAAGACGCCGGACCGTGAGCAGGAACTCGTCGCCGCCTGACGGGTAGAAGCGCCTGGCTCACGAACCCGAGGTCAGGCACCCTTGGATGAACTTCATCTCCACACCGTAGAACGGCTGGGGGGACCGGCCGCTTGCCGCGGTGTGGCGTTGTCGGCTGCTTGGGCGGTCGGCGGGCTGCGCCTTCGCGGCCCCCGGCTTCATTTTCGCGTCGTGCTTCCGCAACGCTTCGACCTTTTTGAGGAGTTCGGCGCGGCTGATGTCTTTCGGCGCCCGGGTGAGACCGGGCGGAGCCGCCGAACGGGTCGGCGAGCGGTCCGTGGCCGACTGGCAGGCGCGGTGCGCCGGCTGTCCGTCCGCGGCGAAGACGAGCGTCTTCCTGGCCACCGGCAGGCGGCATACCGCGTGGGTCTCCGGCGTGAACAGGTCGGGTGGCGGTCACCTGGGCTTCGGGGCCGGGATGACCTGCCGGCCACGTCTGGCCGCGTGAAATGAGGCCGGTATCTGGGAACCTCCTTGAATCCGGCGGTTCGCGAGGCGTGAGCGCCGAGTCCGCTCGGCTGCTCGGTTCGGAGTCCACCGCTGGCGCGGGCGACGGCGCGGAAGACCACGGGCTGACCGTGGTGGGTCGCCGGTGGGTACGCGATCGAACTCACTGTCGGTCGTGAACTGCGCCCGCACGGCGGCATCGACGTCCTTGTTCTGCACCGGGACCTGGCTCGCGTGTGTGATCTCCTGACCGGCTGGGACCTCTAGGTGAGCACATGCATGACAACCGTGAGGGCCACTCGGTCAGACACACGCAACCGCCCGGGGTATCGGTGCCGCCACTCGGGAGCGGGTGGCAGCAGCGGGGTCACCCGTTTCCACAGGCCGTCAGAAACCAGATCAGCACGCGCCCGGACACTTTGCTGACCAAGATCGACGAGTGCGAGACCTGCGGCTCGACTCATTCCGAGACGATCAGTCAGGGACCTACCCGGACTACCCCATTCGCGGGATCGGGATGACGCATTCCACCGACTGTGGCGGCATGACGTTAGGGCTGCCCCGTTCGCCGGGGAAGCGATGCCCCATGACCCACACGATCGACGGCACGGCCCCGAAGATCCTCGACCTGCCCATCGGACTGGCCGCCACGGGAGAGCGGCGGGAGTTCGACAGCCTGGGTGTGGTGATGGTGCCCGCGGACCGGTACTGGGGCGCGCAGACACAGCGCAGTCTCGAGCACTTCAACATCGGTCATGACCGCATGCCCAAGGAGGTGTACCACGCCTACGGGCATGTGAAGAAAGCCGCCGCGGTGGTGAACACCAGGGCCGGACGGCTGCCGGAGTGGAAGGGCAGCCTGATCGAGCGGGTGTGCGACGAGGTGATCTCCGGGGCGCTGGACGAGAACTTCCCGCTGTACGTGTTCCAGACCGGTTCCGGTACCCAGTCGAACATGAACGTGAACGAGGTCGTCTCGAACCGGTGCATCCAGCTGGTGGGCGGCAAGCTGGGAACCCAGGAGCCGATCCACCCGAACGACCACGTGAACATGGGCCAGTCGAGCAACGACACCTTCCCGACCGCGATGCACATCTCCGCGTACACGATGGCTACCGAGAAGACCATTCCGGCGTTGCGGCGGCTGCGTGACGCCCTTGAGGCGAAGTCGCGGAAGTGGTCCGACGTCGTCAAGATCGGGCGTACCCACCTGGAGGACGCCTGCCCGCTGACCGTGGGTCAGGAGTGGTCCGGATACGTCGGGGCACTGGACGACGCGATCGCCGAGGCCGAGCACGCCACCCGGGGGCTGCTGCTGGTGGCCATGGGCGGGACCGCGGTCGGCACCGGGCTGAACGCGCCGGACGGGTTCGGTGAGCAGGTGGCCGAGCAGCTCGCCTCGATGACGGGCATCCCGTTCAGGACGGCGCCGAACAAGTTTGCCGCTCAGGGCACCCTGGACCGTATGGTCCGTGCCCACGCGGGGCTGAAGACGGTGGCTGTCACCCTCTTCAAGATCGCCAACGATCTGCGCTGGCTCGGCTCGGGTCCGCGCACCGGGATCCACGAGCTGGTCCTGCCCGCCAACGAGCCCGGTTCCTCGATCATGCCCGGCAAGGTCAACCCGACCCAGGCGGAGGCCATGCTGATGGTGGCCATCCAGGTCATCGCCTCGGACGTGGCCGTGACCATGGGCGGCGCGGAGGGAAACTTCGAGCTGAACGCGTTCCGCCCGATCCTGATCGACAACTATCTGCACTCCGCGCTGATCCTGGCGGACATGTGCGACCACTTCCGCGAGTTCATGATCGAGGGCGCGCGGCTCGACCAGGCCAAACTCTCCGAGAACATCGAGCGCTCCGTCATGATGGTGACGGCGTTGTCCCCGGTCATCGGCTACGACCAGGCATCGGTCATCTCCCACTACGCCATCGACCACGACACCACCCTCAAGCAGGCCGCCCTGGCCAACGGTGTCTCCGAGGAACTCTTCGACCGGGTGGTCGACCCGCTCGCCCTGACACGGGGAGGAAGCGCCGACCTGCCCTCCGAGAAGTCCTGACGTGAGTTCCGGGCAGCCCGGAGCGGCCGTACCGGTCGGCAAGGCCGCGCTGATCGCCTCGGTCGGTCCGCGCGGCTACGCCGACTGGGCCAACCCCGACCACCGGCTGCGGCGGCTGCTCGCCGAGTTCATCGGCATGGCCGGCCTGACCTTCGTGCTGTCCGGTGGCGCGGCGGTCCTCGCCCGCTACGGCGGCCGGGGGCTGGAACCCTGGCAGGTGACCCTGGTCCTGTCCCTCGTCTCCGCGCTCTGGCTGCTCGTCGCCGTGTACTTCCTCGGCGATATCTCCGCCCACTTCAACCCGGCGATGACTCTGGCGTTCTTCCTACGACGGGACATGGGCCTTGCCATGGCCGGCGCCTACTGGCTCACCCAGTTCGCCGCCGGAATCGGCGGCTCCCTGCTGGCACGCGGCTTCTTCGGCCCGGCGGGCGGCCTCGCGACGACCACACCACAGCCCGGCCTGTCCTGGCAGGCCACCGGGTTCGAGGCAGTCATCACCTTCGGCCTGGTCCTGATGGTCCTGTGCCTGGCCGACGGCCCCAAACTCAACGGTCCGTTCGTTCCCCTGGCCGTGGGCTCCTACATCCTGGCCTGGGGCACCATGGGCGGCCCTTACGACGGCGCCTCCATGAACCCGGCCCGCAGCCTCGGCCCCGATGTGGCCGTGGGCAACGTGTCCACGTGGTGGGTCTATCTGCTCGGCCCGGTCGCCGGAGCCGTGGCGGCGGTCGCCGTCACCCTGGTCCTGCGCGGCACGGCCACGGTCGGCGAGGCCACGGCGGCCGAGGGAACACCGCTGGGCAAGGAGGGGTAGCGCCGGCGACATCGCCCGGGACCCCGGCCCCTAACGAGTTGGTGCGTGACAGCGGGTGAGGCGTCGTTCCTGGACAGTGGCATGAACTCGCGCGGGGACCCGCCGCTTCTTCCGCCGACGCCAGCGCCAGCGCCAGCCCCACAAAGATGGAAAAGGCTCATCTGTGATCAATAGGTTCCCAACGATCACTTGCAGATTCGTCAGACCGGGTGAATTCGATGGGCCGTCAGATACCGGCACTCACGCGCCACCCGCAACCTGGACCTTTCTCTTGCCAAGCTGACATCCACCCCAAACACTCGGCCGCATCCCCGGGAACCACCAGACGATGTGTGATGCCCCCGCCCGGAACACGAGAAAAGGAAACCGATGGCGCTTGCGACGGCGCACCTCTCTGCAGCCGCTTCGATGCCAACGCCCTGCCCGCCGCGCACTACACGTCGGGGCCGCCGTGTCGCCTCCGCCATCACACTCACCCTCGCCACCTGCGCAGTCTCCCTCTCATCACTGACCCACCTCCTCGCTACCCCTGCCCATGCAGCGGACCCGTACTGCGGAACCAACAGTGCCACCAGCGACACCACAGGCATCACTGCCACCCAAAGCGGGGGAACGGTCACCTGCTCCTACACCGTCTCCGGCAACACTGGCGGCCAATTCACATTCACCACTCCCATCGGCGTCATCCAACTCACCAACATCACTGCCGTTGGCGCAGCCGGTGGCAACGGCAGTAGTCTCGGCACAGTAATCGGGTTTGGCGGCACTGTGACCGCCACCAACCTCACTACCTCCCCCGGGCAGTCCCTCTTCGTCGAAATCGGCGGCAACGGCACCAATGCCACCAATCCTGGTATCGGTGGCGGCTACAACGGCGGCGGCAATGGTGACAACGGAGGCGGCGGTGGAGGAGGAGCCACCTCTATCCAGACCTGCGCCACGACAGCCGGAAGCCCCTGCACCAGCCTCTACGGCACCGGCAGCACCGAACCCCGCCTCATCGTCGCCCCAGGCGGCGGCGGCAGCTACCTCGATGACGCAGGTAACGGCAACGGCAATGGCGGCAACGGAAGCAGTGGCAGCACCTTCAGCGGTGGCAACGGCGGCGGCTTCGGTATCGGTGGTGGAGGAGGCGGTGGGAACGCCGGATCGGGTGGCAGTGGTACCGCCAGCAGCGGCGGGGCAGGCGGGGCGGGGGGCGGTGGTGACGGCGGCGGTGCCTCCGCCACGACCGCAGGTGGCGGCGGTGGCGGCGAGGACGATGATCTCTTCCCTGGCGGTGGAGGAGGCGGCAGCACCGGTGGTAGCGGAGGCACGGGTGACGCCGGCACGGGTCAGGCTGGTGCCGCCGGCTTCGGCGGCGCAGCCGCCACCGGCAGTTTTGGTGGAGGGGGCGGCGGAGGATTCTTCGGCGGTGGCGGTTCGTCCGGCGGCGGCGGCGGAGCCGGATCGTCGTCCTATACCGCATCGCTGGTAAGCGGGGCAGTCGCGACAACTGACGCCACCGCCACCCCAACCCTCAGCTTCGCCTACGACCTCGCCGGACCCACCGGCGCAACAGGAGCCACAGGCGCGACCGGACCCACCGGCGCAACAGGAGCCACCGGCGCTGATGGAGCCACCGGAGCCATGGGGGCCACTGGCGCAGACGGGGCCATGGGAGCTACAGGA